>NZ_CP045434.1:2674895-3037290 GCF_009363895.1 Sphingomonas ginsengisoli An et al. 2013
TTCGCGACGCCAGATTTTTGGCGGAAGGCTGCTTCACTGAGTACGAGTGGGGTCGCCGAGCCTGAGACGATCACCATGATTTTCGTGCGAGACTTTGGCACGCCGGCAGACCGCATCAGGTTCATGTACCGCGCGGCTCGCAGAAGTCCGGGGTTGGGATCACCCGGCAACTTTGCTGCGCTGGAGACATTGAAGGCCACCCGATAGGTCAACGCC
Source organism: Sphingomonas ginsengisoli An et al. 2013 (assembly GCF_009363895.1). Classification (NCBI taxonomy): domain Bacteria; kingdom Pseudomonadati; phylum Pseudomonadota; class Alphaproteobacteria; order Sphingomonadales; family Sphingomonadaceae; genus Sphingomonas; species Sphingomonas ginsengisoli (ex An et al. 2013). The sequence continues at coordinate 2,675,112 of NZ_CP045434.1, forward strand.
GGAACGGGTTGCATCGCTGCCTGCGGCAACGGAGTGATGGCTCCGAATCCTGGCACGGGTGGAGTGGATTGGCTGCCTGCCGCTTCGGCCTTCAGCGAAAGCGTGGCGGCGAACAGGACGAGGAGGGAGCGAATGATCAAGACGCGAGTGCTCCCATGCTAGGCGCCGCCGGCTCATCCTTGCCGTAGATGTCCTTCTGCGCAACGATTTGCCCGCTTATCGGAAAGGCGGTGAGGTAAGTGAGGTAGACCGGCACGGGTCGAGGCAGCGGCACGTACTTGTCTGTCTCGGTAACATTCGGATCCAAGGGACGACCGAGCACGAGGCGGGCGAGACCGTCGGCATCCTCGAGACGCACGCAGCCGGCGCTGGCCAATCGGTCGTTCCGCTGGAACAGGGCTCGACCTGGCGTGTCGTGAAGATAGATCCCCATCTCGTTGGGAAACTTGAAGACGATCTTGCCGAGACCGCTCGTTGGGCCGGGCTTCTGACGCACATAGGCTTCTCGTTTACCCTGCACGACGGCCTTCCAGTCGATGGCAGCAGGATCGAGCACCTTGGCATCGGCGGCGAAATCGGAAAGCACCTCGTAATTCTTGGCACGAAGGTAGGCGGCGCCTTCCTTGAGCACACGGGGTGCCACCTTCTCGCGGGTGATGTCGGGCGGGATGTGCCACGAGGGATTACGTATCGCGTAGCGCATCATTCCGGCCATGACCGGCGTCTGTGTGTGCGTCAGGCCGACGATCACCTTCATGCTCGTGAGCACATGGTCACCTTCGCGAACCTCGAGCCTGGCCGACGGAATGTTGACCAGGATGTATCGCGCCGGTCCACGCGGCAGGACGCGGGCGCGCCGGAGGTTCAGTTTCAGCAAGCGAGCTTGAGCAGGATCTGCTGTTTGAGCCAAGTCTTTGCGCAGTTGCCCGTAGATGGGGTTCATCCACGCCAGCGTCTCGATGTAACGCTGCACCGACCCACTTTCGCTTGCGCGAAGCAGCAAGATCGTGGGACGAACGGGGCGTGGGCGCGCTGCAGGGTCGACGTACGTCACTCCCGTATCAGCATCTCGGGCGAGATCGGCGGCGAAGCGAACAAGCGCGACAGATAGCGCAACGTCCATCGCTCGGCGATCCCGACGAGGGTCCGCCAGGGTAGTTTGCGATAGCCGACGCAGCTCGGCTACATGGTAGGTCTGCGGTGAAAGGCCATCGAGGTCGCTGCTGTCGAGCAGCGTCAGAAGGGTGTCGATTGCGGCGGGGGTCCAGAAGGGACGGGCGCGCGGGTAGCGATGGAACGCCTGCGCTTCGGCCGCGATCTGCGACATCGTCGGTGCGACTTGAGCATGAGCGGAGCCCGCTCCCAGCATAAGCGGCGCCACGGCGATCATAGAGAGGGCTGTAGAAATCATGTCAGGCCAGGCTCCGTAATTGCGGAGCCAGATGTAGGGCGTGCCTTAAGGCAACCTTAGGCCCGCTCGCGGAACGCGTCGGGTTGGAACTGCAAGGAGGCTTCCAGCCCCCAATCGTGCGATTGGCGAGCGTCAACGTCGCGCCGAAGCCTGCAGCGACCAGCTCGACAATGGACAGACCCAGGCCGCTTCCTGAACCCTTCGCGCCACTACCTCGGACGAATCGCTCCCGAATTCGGGAAAGCTCGGCAGGCGGAATGCCGGCCCCTTCGTCAAAGACCTGAATAGCGAACATGCCTTCGTTCCGGGCGACGCTGACCCTCACGTCCGAGCCTTGAGGGGAATGCTCGACGGCGTTGCGGATGAGATTGCGTAGCGCGAGGGTCAGCGCGGCTTCATCAGCACGAATGTCCGCGTTCGCGGCGCCCGCATCCAGCCTTAGCTGCACCTGGCGTCGTTCTAGGAAGATCTGTGCCTCTTCGGCAATCGACTGGAAGACGCTCGCAAGCGAGGTCCAGCCTGGCGCAGTCTCACTTGTTCGTGCTTCTTCCCGCGCCAAGTCGAGCAACTGCTCAACCAGTCGCGAAGTGCGGTCGACCGAGGCCTCAATGCTGCGGAGTGATCGTTCGCGCAGCGTTGGGTCGTCCGTAGCAAGGGCAATCTGCGCGTGGGCCTTCAACCCGGCCAAAGGCGTCTGCAATTCGTGAGCGGCGCTGGCGATGAAGTGGCGTTCGCTGGCTCGCAATTCGTCCAGCCGTTCGAACAGGCCGTTGATCGCGCCTACCAGCGGGGCGAGTTCGCGAACTGGCTCTTCAACCTCAAGCGGCCTGATTTCGTCGGGCGCGCGCATAGACAACTCGTCAGTCACGCGGCGCATTGGCGAGAGACCCTGACCGATTGCGGACCACAGGAGGACCGCCAAGGCCACGATTCCCACGACGGCGGGCACCAGCAATCCCTTGAGCACGTCGGCGATCAGATTTCGCCGGACCTTGAGATTGTCTCCCACAAGGATCCGCAACCCTGCCTGCGGCTCGACAAGCGAATAGACGCGCCATTGCTCGCCATTGATCACTTTCTCCGAAAAACCGTCATTGATCCGCGATAGTGGGACCTTCGGAGCACTTCCCGACCGTCCGACAAGGCGGCCATCGAGGGTCCAGATTTGGCACGAGAGCTGACGACTGACATGCACCGGCGCTGGATCATTGCCCCCGCCAGGAACAGCTTGGAGATTGGACGCACTGTTCCGCGCGAGTGATGCCACCATCCCCGCCGCCTCGATGAGACGGTTATCCAACACCCTCTGCACATCGTTGCGCGTGCTGATGTTGATCCACGCCGCCGCCGCCGACCAAACAAGCACGGTTCCCGCCAGGAGAAGAACGAAGAGGCGTGAGCGCATGGATCTCATCTGCGAGGAACCCGATAACCCTCGCCGCGCACCGTCTCGATCGATTCACGGCCAAGCTTGCCGCGCAGATTGTGGATGTGAACCTCGATCGCGTTGCTCTCAATCTCGTCTTGCCAACCGTATAGCCGTTCCTCCAGCTGGGGTCGGGACAGCACTCGTCCCGGCTGCTCCATAAGCGTTTGCAAAATAGTGAATTCCCGGCGGGACAACATTATTGGAGAGCCTGCCTTCAGTACTTCCCGGGTCGCAGGATCGAGTTGTAGGTCGCGCCATTCGAGCATTGTCGACACTCTTCCCTGCTGCCGCCGAGAAAGAGCACGCAGGCGAGCGGCAAGCTCGTCGAGATCGAAAGGCTTGCCGAGATAGTCGTCGGCCCCACCATCAAGGCCGTTGATGCGGTCCCGCGTCGCATTTCGCGCGGTCAACAGCAGCACGGGGATTGCGAGATCCGACTTTCGCCAATCGGCGAGAAGATCCAGCCCGGAGCCATCAGGGAGCGTCAGATCGAGGACGACGGCATCGTATGTCCAGTCGACGACGGCCGCTCGCGCGTCAGCGATCGTGCCGACCGGGTCGACCGTGAAGCCGGCGAGCATCAGCCCCGTCTCCAAGGCTTCGCGGAGCACTTCGTCATCCTCGACGACCAAGACTTTCATTCGGCTTCGCTCATGTTGGTCTCGCCGCTGCAAGGCTCGGCTTAAGGCTGACTTAAGCTCAACCGTCTCGTTCCGCGAGCATCAACGGCCGATCAGGCTGACCTTCGACGGGAGCTAGATTATGAAGACCCTTCTTGTGGGCGCTGCCCTGATCCTTGCAGGTTCAATGTCGGGGATGGCCCTCTCCGGTGCAGGCATCATGGCAGCCGCGCCAAGCAAGTCGACCGTGCCTCCAACAGCAGAAGCAGATATCGAGGCGACTAAACGGGCGTTCCTTGACGACGCGGTGGCTCCTCAGGTGAAGCCAGCCAGCTACGACGTCACCATCGTTGAATACACCGACTATCAGTGCCCTTACTGCCGTGCGGCGCACGATGCCTTGGTCAAGCTCGCTGCCACGGACAAAAAGGTTCGGATCATCTTTCGCGACTGGCCGATCTTCGGCCCTCAATCGCAACGGGCGGCTCGCTTGGCGATTGCCAGCCAGTGGCAAGGGAAATTCTCAGCGTACCAGGATGCTCTCATGAAGACGCCGCGGCCGCTGACGGAGCAGTCGATCAGGGCCGCCGCGACCAAAGCTGGCGTGGTCTGGACCAAGCTCGAGGCGGACCTCAAACGACGCCAACCTGAGATCGAGGCTCTGCTCGAGCGCAACGACAATCAGGCGATGCAGCTCGGTCTTGAAGGTACGCCCGGCTTCATCATCGGCGATCGACTCTACTCAGGGGGGATGGATTTTACCGGGCTCAAGGAGGCCGTGGCGCAAGTGCGAAAGTCAGGTGGCAAGAAAGGTCTAGTTCCGGTCACGCCGCAAGGCATCTGAGATCGTCATGCGCCTGCTGCTTGCCCTCATTTTACTCCTCTGGCCGGCCGCTGCGATGGCTCGGGAACAGCATATCGCAGTGTCCCTGCTGACTAGCTCGGACGAGCCCCAGGCGGGGGGCACCATCACCTTCGGACTACGCTTTCAACCGCAGCCGGGCTGGCACGGCTACTGGACGAACCCGGGAGACAGCGGTCTCGCACCTCAAGTCGTGTGGAGCGCATCCGGAGGGCTACGTTTCGGTCCCCTGCGGCATCCAGCGCCAACGATCCTTCATGTCGCTGGTATCACCAGCTTCGTTCATGCGGGATCGCATGTCCTGCTGACATCAGTGCATGTGCCTACGTCGCTGGGGACAGGTTCGAGCGTTCCGGCGAGCGCGGCGATTAGTTGGCTTGCCTGTTCCGAGACACTTTGTGTGCCCGAGCATGCCACACTCACGGTCGTACTCACTGTCGGTACAGGAACGCCGGGCGCCGACGCGACATTGATCCGTCAAGCGCAGGCCGATCTCCCGAAGGTCGTTCCTACGCCTATCCCGTTCGAACGACGTGGTCGCACCCTGCGCATGCCCCTGCCGGCCGGGCTGCATTTGCAAGGCGATCGAACTCGGTTCTTTCCCGATCGGAATGGGTATTTCGACGCGTCGACCGCACGAGTGGAGGACGGCGTTCTTCACGCAAGCCTTTCAGGCTCGTTGCCGGCGGCGATTACGGGCGTGCTGGCGGACGGTCGGCAGGCCTATCGCGTTCGCCTCACCCCGGTCGTCGAGGCGAGCTCCGACGGGAAAGCACCTGCGCCCGTCCCCGCGTCGACATCGGCACTGCCTCCCCAAGCTTCGCAAGAGCAAGGCGCCCAACCTCAAGTCTCATATCACGATCGTGATGACGCCGGACGGAGAGCGCTTCTCCCGTCTTCGGGCAGCTTAATCGCGCCGCCGGTCGGGTCGCTCGCAGTTGCCGTGCTCCTGGCGCTCTTGGGTGGTCTGTTGCTCAATCTGATGCCCTGCGTGTTTCCTATCCTCAGCCTCAAGGCGCTGGGGCTCGCGCGGTCTGATGGAACGAGCGGGGAAGCACGGGTTGAGGCAATGGGCTACACGGCCGGTGCGCTCTTCGGCACGGGCGCCCTAGGCCTGTTGCTGGTTGTTCTGCAGCGAACAGGCATGGAAATTGGCTGGTCATTCCAGCTGCAGCATCCGGCGACGATCCTGATCCTGTTTCTGCTCTCCGTTGCGATAACCTTCAATCTTGCCGGCATCTTCGAGCTGCCCGCCATGTCCGTCGAAAGCAAACGGACGCCGGGCGCGTTCGCCTCGGGGGCATTGGCGGCCTTCGTAGCAACGCCGTGCAGCGGACCGTTCATGGCGGCAGCATTGGGGTCGGCGATGCTTCTTCCGATCGGAGGCGCGCTGCTAGTCTTCTTGGCTTTAGGTCTTGGTCTCTCACTGCCGTTTCTCGTCATCGCCTTTGTGCCGCCTGTTCGCAGGCTGCTGCCCCGACCGGGGCCATGGATGGCGACCTTCCGGCGCATTCTGGCGCTGCCAATGCTCGCGACGTCCGTGGCCTTGGTGTGGCTGATTGGGCGCCAGGGCGGCACGACGGCCATGACCCTTGCTATCGGACTGGCGGCGATCCTGGGCACGGCCACGTGGTGGATGGGCCGTCGGCAAACCGGAGAGCGGCCACGACCCTGGCTTCCGCTATTGCCCGCCGTCCTGTCCATGACCCTGCTCATTTTGGCTTCACCGATCAGATCCGCAGACTTTGTCAGCGCGCCAACCCCGGCCGGCAGCGAGCCATTCTCCGAAGCGCGCCTCGCTGAGCTGCGGCGGGAGGGGAGGCCAGTCTTCGTCGATTTTACTGCCGATTGGTGCCTCACCTGCAAGGTCAACGAGAAGATGGCCATCGATCGCTTAGAAACTCGAGCGGCGTTTGATCGCGCGGGTGTGATCACTTTGCGTGGCGATTGGACGACTGGCGCCCCCGCTTTGACCCGTTTCCTAGCCAAAAACGGCCGAAACAGCATTCCCTTCTACCTTTTCGTCCGCCCGGGACAAAGGCCTGAACTGCTTCCCCAGCTGCTAACGCCTACGATGCTCATTGAGCGAGCCGACGCCAGAGCCTTGACGATCCATTAGAAAATGCTAAATAAGCGTTCTCTTATGGAGTGACGCATGGACGTTGAGTCACTGGCGAGGTTTGGCGCGCAGGCTGAGAAGGCGGTGGGTCTCCTCAAGTCGATGGCCAACGAATGCCGGCTGCTGGTGCTTTGCCACCTTGCCGCCGAGGGCGAACTTTCGGTCAGTGAGTTGCAGGACCGGGTGGGCCTAGGACAATCGGCGTTGTCTCGGCATCTCGCCAAGCTGCGCGATGAGGGGCTCGTCGCCACCCGCAAGGAATCGCAAACGGTTTTCTACCGCGTCTGCGACCCAAAGGCGCAGCAACTCCTCGCCCTCCTTCACGATCTTTTCTGTCCCGATCTCGGGACGTCAAATTCACGCAGGAGCTAGTCCGATGACCACCACTTCAATCGACGACCGACACATGGATCACGCGGCTTCTCAAGTCGCCGATGTCATTCATGGCGAACTCCGCGCTCCGCAGGTGAGGGCGTTCTTCGACGAGCCGACGTTCACCGTCAGCTACGTCGTCAGCGATGCTGCGACCGGGCGCGCGGCGATCATCGACAGCGTCTGGAACTTCGACCAAGCCTCTGGCCGCACCAGCTTTGATAGCGCTGACAAGATCATTGCCTACGTGCAAGAGCAGGGCCTCACGGTCGATTGGATCCTTGAGACCCACGCCCATGCCGATCACCTTTCGGCCGCTCCGTACCTGCAGGACAAGCTTGGCGGAAAGCTGGCCATCGGGCGCGAGATCGTCACGGTGCAAGGGGTCTTCGGCAAGATCTTCAACGAGGGCAACCAGTTCGCGCGTGACGGGTCGCAGTTCGATCGGCTGCTCGACGATGGGGATGTGCTCGACATCGGCGGCATCCCGCTGATCGCATTGCATGTGCCCGGTCACACGCCGGCCGACATGGCCTATGTCGTCGGCGACGCCCTGTTCACGGGCGATACCATGTTCATGCCGGACTATGGTTCGGCGCGCGCCGATTTCCCAGGTGGCGACGCGCGGCAGCTTTACCGCTCCGTTCGCCGGCTGATGCAGCTGCCGGACGAAACGCGCGTGTTCCTGTGCCACGACTACAAGGCACCCAATCGTGACGAGTTCGTGTGGGAAACCACCATGCTCGCCGAGCGCACGGGCAACGTTCACATCCATGAGGGCGTGAGCGAGGACGACTTCGTCGCAATGCGCACCCAGCGCGATGCGACATTGTCGATGCCCAAGCTCATCCTGCCCTCGCTGCAGGTAAACATGCGCGGCGGTCACCTGCCGGAGCCGGACGACAATGGCGTCCGCTACCTCAAGCAGCCGATCAATCTGCTATGAGCAGCATCTTCGCCAATGCGCAGCCGCTCCATGGTCTAGTCGGCGGTGTCCTGATCGGCCTTGCCGCAGCGCTGATGCTGCTCGGAGCCGGCCGGATTGCCGGCGTGTCGGGCATCACCGCGCGCGCCACCGGGCTGGCTGAAAGCGGCATGTCGCGCAGCAGTGCGTGGCTGTTTCTCATGGGCCTGCCGCTGGGTGCCATCCTCGCGGCAGCCGCCATGGGTACGCAGAAGGCATCGTTCGCACCTTGGCCAGTGCTTGCAATTGCCGGCTTACTGGTAGGTATCGGCACGCGGGTCGGCAGCGGGTGCACCAGTGGTCACGGCGTGTGTGGCGTGAGCCGGTTATCAGCTCGCTCGATGGTTGCCACGGCGACCTTCATGGCCGCCGGCATTGCCACTGTCGCCATCACGACCATTCTAGGAGCTCGGTGATGGACCGTTTACGGCACCTTCTGCCACCGTTGCTGTCCGGCGCATTGTTCGGCGGCGGGCTCACTATCGGCGGGATGACCGACCCGGCACGGGTGCGCGGCTTCCTCGACCTGTTCGGCTCTTGGGACCCCACGCTGGCCTTTGTTATGGGAGGCGCGGTGATCGTCATGGCGATCGCTTGGCGTTTGCAGGCGCGAATGGTGCGTCCGCTCTTCGGTGAACGCTTCGCTTTGCCGGACCGCACCGACCTCGACGGTAAGCTGATCACCGGCTCTGCGCTGTTCGGGATCGGCTGGGGCCTTGCGGGCCTCTGCCCCGGTCCGGCCATCGCCTCGCTGGCCCTGGCTCCGGCCGCCGTCTTCCCCTTCGTCGGGGCCATGATTCTCGGAATGGCCCTTCATCGCCTTCTGGAAATGGGCGCCGCTCGCGTCCAAGCATAAGGAATCTGATTCATGAAGCTTGCCGTCCTAACCCCCAACGTTACAGTTCTCGCGCAGCCCGCGCCGGATGACATCGCTGCCCTTGGACAACGCGGCTACCGCTCGATCATCGGTAATCGTCCGGAGGGCGAGAGCGAGGATCAACCCGCATGGGCCGATCTGCAGGCGGCTGCGGCAAAGGCCGATATGAGTGCCCTGCAGATCCCCGTCGTGATGGGGCAGATTACCGACGAACAGATTGCCCATTTCCGCGAGGCGCTCGACACGCTGCCAAAGCCGATTGCGGTCTTTTGCCGCAGCGGCACCCGCGCGGCCCTAATGTGGGCGCTGGCCAATCAGGCCAATCTGACCGCCGATGAGCGGATCGGGATCGCAGCCAAGGAAGGTTACGATCTCGAGCCCTTCCGCCAGCGCCTCTCGCGGGAGATCAACAATGCTGAAGCATGATATTGTAATCATCGGCGGGGGTGCAGGCGGCCTTGCCGCTGCCGCGTCCCTGCTCCGGCGCGACCCGGAACTCGACATCGCCGTCATCGAGCCGCGCGAGTTTCACGATTACCAGCCCGGTTACACCTTGATCGGTGCCGGCGTCTTCAACCTGTCCGATGTCCGTCGGCCCATGGCGAAAGTCATGCCGCGCGGGGTGACCTGGTTGAGAACGTCGGCCAAGAGTCTCAAGCCGAACATCAATGAAGTAGTTCTCGTGACCGGGGTGGTCGTTGGCTACCGCATCCTCATCGTCGCGACTGGAAATCGCCTCGACTTCGACGCCATCTCCGGTCTCACCGAGACCCTTGGCAAGAATGGCGTCACGTCCAATTACCGGTCGGACTTGGCACCGTATACATGGGAACTCACGCAAGGCCTGCGGGCAGGTCGAGCATTGTTCACGCAGCCGCCAATGCCCATCAAGTGCGCCGGCGCGCCGCAGAAGGCCATGTACCTCTCTGCAAATCACTGGGAGCGCACGTCAGTTCTCCGCAACATCGGCGTGGAGTTCCACAGCGCCGCTCCAACGATTTTCGGCGTCGCGGATTATGTGCCCGCGCTCGAAGAGACGATCGAGCGCTATGGGATCGATCCACACTTTGAGAGCAATCTAGTTGCTGTCGATGGGCGGGCGCGGGTGGCCACATTTAGATCGGCCAAGGGCGAAATCACGCGCTCGTTCGACATGTTGCATGTCTCGCCTCCCCAAAAGCCGGTGGAGATCGTGACAAACAGCTTGCTCGCTGATCGGGCCGGCTATGTCGACGTCGATCCGATGACGCTCCAGCACAAGCATTTCGCGAATGTATTTGCGCTCGGTGACATCGGCGGCATGTCCAATGCAAAGACGGCGGCTGCGGTCCGCAAGCAAGCCCCGGTGGTCGCGGAGAATGTCGAGGCAGTGTTCGCGGGTGAAAGCCCTCACGCGATCTACGATGGCTACGGGAGCTGCCCGCTGACAGTCGAAAAGGGCAAGATCCTGCTCGCGGAGTTTGGGTATGGCGGCGTGCTTCTGCCGAGCTTCCCGAAGTTCGTAATCGACGGCACGAAGCCCTCTCGGCTTGCATGGCACCTCAAGAAGGACCTGCTTCCCGCCATCTACTGGGACGCGATGCTCAAGGGCCGCGAATGGCTCGCCTCGCCCGCCGAGATGACGAAGGCCGCCTGATGGTCGACACCCTCCAATACGTCCTTGGCCTGCTGTCCGGCAGTCTTGTGGGTTTCACCCTCGGCCTGGTCGGCGGTGGCGGTTCGATCCTCGCGGTCCCGCTGATGGTCTATCTTGTCGGCGTCCAGAACCCGCACGTGGCAATCGGGACCAGCGCGCTCGCAGTCGCCGTGAATGCCGCCACCGGTCTTGCCAACCACGCCAGGCACGGCACGGTGAAATGGCGCTGCGGATTGATGTATGCCGGCGCCGGCGTGATCGGGGCGTTCTTCGGGTCAAGCGCTGGCAAGGCGTTCGACGGCCAACGCCTGCTGTTCCTGTTCGCGATCGTGATGGTGGTGGTCGGCGTCCTGATGCTTCGCCGGCGCAAGCAAGAAGGGCACGAAGGCGCCGAATGCAACCGTGAGAATGCGGCCAAGGTGCTCGGTGCTGGCATGGGCACCGGCGGCTTCTCCGGCTTCTTCGGCATCGGCGGCGGCTTCCTCATTGTGCCCGGCCTGATCGCCTCGACCGGCATGCCGATGATCAATGCAGTGGGCACCAGCCTCGTCGCGGTGACCGCCTTTGGCCTGACCACGGCGGCCAACTACGCCTTTTCCGGCCTAGTCGACTGGGTGCTGGCAGGCGTGTTCATCGTAGGCGGAGTGATCGGCAGCTTTGCCGGCACGCGGGCCGCCAAGCGGTTGTCGAGTTCGGGGCAACTTTCAACGATCTTCGCGGTGCTGATCTTCGTCGTTGCCGGCTACATGCTGTGGAAGAGTGCTGGGGCGGCATTCTGAGCGATGACCCTTCCGCAAACCTTCCAGCTGGGCCCCCTGATCCTCTCTTCCGACCGGGCTTCGGCGCTTGTCTTGTTTGCTGTCTTTCTCGCCATCACGAGCGTGGTCGCCAAGAAGGTGGATGCGCGAGCGGAGCGAGCAGGTTGGTGGGCACTGGTGATCGGTATCGTGGCAGCACGCGCCGGCTATGTTCTGATGAATTGGGCCGCATTTGCCACCGACCCTCTCTCGATCATGTGGATTTGGCAGGGCGGCTTTTCGCTGGCGGCCGGCCTGGCGGGCGCGCTGGCGCCGATTGCTGTAACGATGCGTCGCCTGCGACCAGTAATGATTATGGCGTCCTCGATCGCCGTGCTGGGCGCCGCATTCGTTGGTGTCTCAGCAGCTCTCCGCCCTGCACCTATACCAGTTCCGGCGACTATCGCCCTTCGCACGCTTTCCGGCGAGCCGGTGGTCCTTTCAGAGCTTCGTGGTCGACCATTTGTGATCAACCTCTGGGCGAGTTGGTGCCTGCCGTGTCGACGGGAAATGCCAATGCTGGCGGCGAAAGCGTCGCATTCTCCCGTCGCGATCCTGCTGGTGAACAGCGGCGAGCCGCGCGACGTCGCTGCGGGGTTTCTCGAGCGCAGCCGCCTGCCAAGCCGGTCCGTTCTGCTTGACCCTGGAGCCGCGTTGGCGGCCGCTATCGGCGTCAGTGGTTATCCCGCCACATTGTTCGTAAACTCGGCCGGTAAGATCGAGACGATGCACTTCGGCGAAATCTCGCGCGCAATGCTGGAAGCTGAGCTGCGTGATCTGGAACGTCAGACCCGCTAGGCTATGGTGGACCCGCTAGGATCAGCCATGCCAATCTTCGACGATTGGGTCGCCCCACACGCCGCTGCGAAGCTGCCGGGCAAGAAAGGATGGATAGCTTCGTGCTGACGGATGTCACGGCCCTGACCCTCGCGCGGGTCCAGTTCGCATTCACCGTCAGCTTTCACTTCATCTTCCCGGCCTTTTCCATCGGCCTGGCGAGCTACCTCGCGGTGCTCGAAGGGCTTTGGCTGAAAACCGGCAAGTCGCTCTACCTCGACCTTTTCAAATATTGGCTCAAGATCTTCGCGATCGCCTTCGCCATGGGCGTCGTCAGCGGAATCGTGATGTCCTACCAATTCGGGACCAACTGGGCGGTCTTTTCGGACAAGGCCGGAGGCGTGATCGGCCCGCTGATGGCCTACGAGGTCCTCACCGCCTTTTTCCTTGAGGCAGGATTCCTCGGCGTGATGCTGTTCGGAATGAAGAAGGTCGGTCCGCGCCTACATTACGCGGCCACACTGATGGTTGCGTTAGGCACCTTCATTTCAGCGTTCTGGATCCTGAGCGTCAACAGCTGGATGCAGACGCCGCAGGGCTATGTCGTCTCACCCGATGGCCGGCTGCTGCCGGGTCCGAGCTGGCTGCCGATCATCTTCAACCCCAGCTTTCCCTACCGCTTGGTCCACACGGTAATTGCCGCCTATTTGACGACCGCCTTCGTGGTCGGCGCGGTCGGCGCCTGGCACCTGCTTCAGGACCGGGCGAACTTGCATGCGCGCAAGATGTTCTCGATGGCGATGTGGATGGCCGCGCTGGTCGCGCCGGTGCAAATCCTCGCAGGCGACATGCACGGGCTCAACACGCTCGAGCACCAACCCGCCAAGGTCATGGCGATGGAAGGCCATTACCAAAGCCATCCGGACGGCGCCCCGCTTTACCTCTTCGGCATTCCTGACGACGCCAAGCAGCAACTCGATTATGCGGTTGGCATCCCCAAGGTATCGAGCCTGATCTTGAAGCATGATCCGAACGCTCCTTTGGCCGGTCTGGACACCATTCCCCGTGATCGGCAGCCACCGGTGAAGATCGTTTTTTGGTCGTTCCGGATCATGGTTGGGCTTGGCTTCTTGATGCTTGGCCTCGGCCTGTGGAGCTTGCTCGCGCGCTGGCGCAAGAGGCTCTACGACTGGCCGATGCTGCATCGGGCGGCCTTGCTGATGGGGCCGTCGGGCTTCATCGCCGTGATCGCTGGCTGGATCACCACCGAGGTCGGACGCCAACCGTTCACGGTCTACGGCATTCTCCGCACCGCGCAGAGCGCCAGTCCACTGGCGGCCCCGGCTGTCGCGGCATCGCTCGCCGCCTTCGTGCTCGTCTACTTCGCCCTGTTCGGCATCGGCACCTGGTACATCCTGCGGTTGATGAGCCATCCTCCGCATGTCGGCGAGCGCGGCGTGGCCAGCACCGAGCGGGCGCCGATCCGCACGGCGGGAATTACGCCGGGGCCGACCCAGAATCCGGGGCCGGAGGTCGGCCGCGAGCCACTTCCCGGGGCGGCGGAGTAGGCCGATGGCTGTCAATGTCGACCTCACCACCATCTGGGCGTTCATCATCGCCTTTGCGGTCTTCATGTACGTCGTCATGGACGGCTTTGATCTTGGTATCGGCATCCTCTTCCCGACCTTCCGACGCGGGGACGAACGCAGCCAAGCGATGAATGCCATCGCGCCCGTGTGGGACGGGAACGAGACTTGGTTGGTGCTCGGTGGCGGTGGGTTGTTCGCGGCCTTTCCGCTCGCTTACGCCGTCATCCTGCCGGCGACATACCCACTCGCAATAGCCATGCTCCTTGGCCTCATCTTTCGTGGCGTTGCCTTCGAATTCCGGTGGCGCGATCCCCGGCATGAACTTTTCTGGGACTTCGCCTTTTTCTTCGGGTCGCTGATCGCGGCGATGACTCAGGGAATGATCTTAGGCGCCCTGCTTCAGGGCATCGCGGTCGAGGGCCGATCCTATGCTGGCGGCTGGTTGGACTGGCTGTCGCCCTATTCGCTGCTGACCGGTATCGGCGTGGTGATCGGCTATACGCTCCTCGGAGCCTCGTTCCTGGCGATGAAAGTAACCGGACGCGCCGAAGAGCATGCCTACCGCCTGGCACACAAAGCTGGGATTGCCACACTGGCTCTGCTGACAGCTGTAAGCCTCGCCACGCCGTTTCTCTTCCGGCAATATTGGGACCGTTGGTTTGAATGGCCAAGCGTGCTGATTGTGGCCCAGGTGCCGTTGCTTTCCGCCATCCTGTTCTTCGCCCTGTTTCGTAGCATCGCCAAGCGCCGGCGCTATCGCCCGTTCCTACTCTCGCTTGGTGTTTTTGCGCTTGGCATGGCGGGCCTCGGCATCAGCATGTGGCCCTATGTCGTGCCGGGTGCGCTGACGATATGGGACGCAGCGGCTCCGGAGCGTAGCCAAGTCTTCATGCTGGTCGGCGTCGCCATCATCATGCCGATCATCCTTGCCTACACTGCCTGGGCCTATTGGGTATTCCGCGGCAAGGTCGCGGAAGAAGGCTATCATTGACGCAGCCGCCGCAGCCGCGCGCCAGCCTGTGGCGAAGGCTTGGCTGGATGGCGCTCATCTGGGCAGCGAGCGTCCTGTTGCTGGGCTTGATCGCCTTGGTGATCCGCTGGTTTCTCCACTGACACCTGTCTTCGTTGATAGGATTGATGATGTCCGACGACCAACAACACTGGCAGCACGTCTATTCAACAAAGAGCTCGACCGAGATGAGCTGGTATCAGCCGACGCCAGCAGCCTCGCTCGATGCACTCGATAGAATTGGCGCAACGCCCGCAGACAGCCTGATCGATGTCGGTGGTGGGGCATCGACCCTAGTGGATGCGCTCATCGAGCGCGGCTGGGACGATCTTGCAGTGCTCGATATCTCTGAAGCGGCGCTCGACGCATCGCGAACCAGCTTTGGTAATCATGCGGCGAAGGTGCGCTGGATAGCCGAAGACATCCGTCTTTGGTTGCCGGATCGACGCTGGAGCGTTTGGCACGACCGAGCTGTATTTCACTTCCTCGTAAACGCGAACGATCGCGAGCGCTACAAGCAGAGGCTTCTTGAGGGCCTGTCACCTAAGGGAATTGTCATCATGGCGACGTTCGCTCTAGATGGACCTGAACGCTGCAGCGGTCTGCCTGTCCAACGTTACGACGTTCCCGCGCTTCAGGCCGAGTTTGGTTCTAATTTCGAACTCATCGAAGCATGGTCTGAAAACCATCTGACACCTTGGAGCAGTTCTCAGGCATTTTGCTGGACAGTTTTCCGCACAGTGAGGTGATCTCCCTTTCAAGTGCCTGCCCGCGCATTTCAATGAACGAACGGCAGATCGATCTATCTAGCGCGATGAGGCGGACGGTCTGGTACCGGCCAGGATCAGCCAAAGCATGCTTTCGAGAGCACTCGTTGATTCTCCCGGCCGCTCATGGCCACAGGAGATGAACGATGGGACACTCGAACTATGATCCCGGGCAGGACTGCCGCGCTGCGTGGAACGCCGGTCGGAAGTTAGGCGCGAAGCGGCCACTCCATCCCAAGCAGGTTTGGGCCGTGCGCTTCTGGTTAGAACAGGAGCACCGACTTCGAGACCGCGCCCTCTTCGACCTTGCAATAGACAGCAAGCTTCGTGGCTGCGATCTCGTGAAGATCCGGATCGGCGAACTAGTGAGTGGCGCACGTATCCGCCAGCGCGCCATCGTCATCCAGCAGAAGACCGGCAGACCCGTCCAGTTCGAACTGCTGGAGCCAGCAAGGACGAGTTTGCTGGACGGGCTGGAGCGGCGTCGCGGTTCGCTCGACAACTTCGTGTTTCCAAGCCGGATCGACCACTCTTACCATATCAGTACGCGACAGTATGCTCGTCTGGTTGATGAGTGGGTGACCGCAATTGGGCTCCGGCGTGAGGAATACGGCACCCACTCACTTCGGCGAACCAAGGCGGCCTTGATCTATAAGCAGACAGGCAACCTGAGAGCCGTGCAGATACTGCTCGGGCACACAAAGATCGAAACGACGGTCAGGTACTTGGGCGTTGAGGTCGAAGATGCCCTCACCCTAGCTGAAGCGACTGAGGTCTGAAGCACGCAGGTGAGCCGGCTACGCCGGCTCACCGTTTCTGCGAAGAGCTGCCTCTCACCATTCAGGCTGAAGCGCGGTAATCTCGTGAGCGGCCCTTCTTCAGCAGCACCTTACTATGCATTAGTGGGGAGCCGTAAACCTTTCGAAGGCGCCGACCCTACCTTGCACCATACTTCTTGATCTGTGCTGATACGCCCTTCTTAATCAGATCGATCGCGCGCTCGTTGGAGTTGCCGCTCAAGAGAAAGAGCGAGAACTGACGCAGCTTCCGCCGTGTCAATATTGGAATCGGCTCCGACACGAAGCTGAAGATGGATCGAAGCCGTTCAGCTGCGAACTTCTCAACCTTGCCTGGGTCGGCATTGCGGCTTGGGCCTGTCGGTGGAGGGAGGTCGAACAGGTCCGTCGGAGCGGGCTGATAGTCGTAGAAGCGTGTCTCCCAGTCGGACGTGCCGAAGACCTCGTCGAGTGCGGCTCTCTTGCTCGGATCTAATGCGGCATGATCGTGACTGAGCTGGCGCAGCGCTGCATGCAGCGGAAAGAGGTACCAGACGTCGGCGCGACTAGTCTCCGCCAAGAAACGTAACGTATCCCACCTGACGGACATGCCGTAGGGATCGAGGAAGACGACCGCCCGCTGCAGACCGCTTCGGCCATGCGCGACCCATGGTCCTCTGGTAAAGATCTCCCGGATTTGCTCGTTCGCATCTCCTTGGACGCAGCGAATGTCGCGGTTCGGGAAGTCGTTCCTGACCCGCTCGAGGGCGCTGAACCGGCCTGCGTTCTTCTCGATGAAAACGAGGTGGCGAAAAGGGGGATCGATCGCCAGCGCGCGTCGTGCCGATCCTTCGAAACGGGCTCGATCGAGAACGCCCCCGCCAATGGTGAAGAGGCCACTCGGCCCACCGTCCACGGCTCGGTCGCCCGTACCAGCGAAGGCATCCACATACCAAGTTTCGAAGGGATCGGCGGGCGATGGCTTGGCCTTAAGCGCTGCGGTGTAGAAGTTTAGGTAATCTGAGACAGCGTTAAGCTTGATCTCAGTCCAGCTGCCGCCAAAGCGATGCTCTGCTAGTTCCAAGTTTGCCACCGGGGTCTGTCTGAATTGTGCTCGAAGCAGAACGGAAAAGCATGAACTTCGATGCCGTGGGCGGCAGCGGCTATCATGCGGCCCGGGAGGCGACTGGGACTGGGAGCTCGTTCCATTCCCGACCGTCTAAGTCGCGACCGCCCGTCTTAGGACGGATACCTCCCCACTGCTTGAAGAAGAACGCCACGCTCTGCTCGGCGCATTGGTCCCGGATCTCTCGTGCCCAATCGATCTTCATTGGCCTGGCACCAGGACCACTTTCGCCGCCGGCGATCACCCAGTGAATGCCGGTAAGGTCGACTGGACCGACGGCTCCGATCAGTGGCTCAACTGAAAGGAAGCGTACGGCGGCCGAAGCCTGACGGAGGTGGACTATCCGAGATGAGGAGCGGCCGTCCTCAACTGAGACCCCCAGCCAAATGTGGGCTGGAGGAGAGGCATTGCGGTACCGGCTATTCAGATACTCGCGCATCAGAGAGCTGCGCTTCGTTAGCACCTGGAAAACGTGCCAGTCGGCCCTCTCCATTGTGTCGAACACCAAGTCGATGAAGGTGCGCGGAACCTTCTTGTGGAACAGGTCACTCATCGAGTTAACAAAGATCATTCGCGACCGCTTCCAAGCAAGAGGTTGCGCCATCCGCTCCGGTCGAAGTGTTAAATCGAAGCCGTTCTCGAATGGGTGGCCGGGAATTCCGCGCCAGCGCTCGGAAAACCGGGCAGCATAGCAGTTGTCGCAGCCGGCCGTGATCTTCGTGCATCCCGTGACCGGGTTCCACGTCGCGTCCGTCCATTCAATTGCACTGCCATCTGCCATTATTCATCGGCCTTTAGAACGAACCATGAATCTGCCACGTCGCGAGACTTGGCGCAACGAGTTCGAACGGTGACAATCCGCGACCGGACACAGAGCTAGATGAATGAGAGTCCGAATTTCGGCACCGTGAAAGCGGCTTCGAATGTCGGCTTGTGGGTCTTTCCTGCCGCGGGAGCGACATGAGCGAATGTCTGCTTTCGACCCTAAGCAGACATTCCTTCCGTTTGGTTGCTCAGTTCAAGGCTCAAAGCTAGCCAGTATAGGGCACGCGCCGCTCTCTGAATGGCTGCATTCGTGAGCGAGGCGCGTCAACGCATCTCGGGCTCGCTGAAGCTGCTCGATCTTGGTCGTGAGTGCTTCAACGCGCGCTAGGGCGAGTTGACGAGCTCGGCTGCGATCGTCGCTCTTATCAAGCTCTAGAAGTTCTCTGATTTCCTCAAGAGTGAAGCCGGCCGCTTGCGCCCGCCGAATAGAGTTTAGGCGGCGCACGTCCCCAACGCCGTAGCGCCTGATACCGCCCTCGCGCGTTGGCTCGTTCAAGAGACCTCTGCGCTGATAGAATCTGATTGTCTCAACGCTGACGCCTCCGGCTGAAGCAAGTTTGCCGATCGTCAACGAATAATGGTCTTGATCCTGTACCATGGTACGGACCCTATATACCCGGCGAGTTGATCACAATGGAGAGCGACATGTCCGACATGGCCAATCATCCCACCGCCGCAAAGCGAGCCGTACTCTACCGCATGGTGATGCCAACCCACACCTGTCCGTATGGCCTCAAGGCAAAGGACCTGCTTCGACGCTCGGGTTACGAAGTAGAGGATCATCACCTTACCACGCGGGACGAGACCGACGCGTTCAAGAGTGAGCACAACGTCCCGACGACACCGCAGGTGTTCATCGGGGGCGAACGGGTGGGAGGTTATGACGACCTGAGGCGTTTCCTAGGCAAGCAAGTAACGGATCCAAAGGCTACCACTTATCGGCCTGTTCTTGCTCTCTTCACCATGACGGCCCTCATGGCCATGGCGGCGAGCTATGCGGTGACAGGTGACGTGCTCTCGGCGCGAGCCGGTCAGTGGTTCATTGCCATGTCCATGATCGTCCTTGCGCTACTCAAGCTGCAGAACGTCGAGACGTTCGCGACCATGTTCCTGAACTATGACCTGCTGGCAAAGCGGTGGGTGCCTTACAGCTACGTTTATCCCTTCGCAGAAGGTGCGGCTGGCGTGTTGATGGTAGCCGGAGCACTAACCTGGCTCGCTGCGCCGGTTGCCCTCTTCATCGGCACGGTCGGTGCGATCTCCGTCTTCAAGGCAGTGTACATCGACAAGCGTGAGCTGAAGTGTGCGTGCGTCGGCGGCTCAAGCAACGTGCCACTTGGCTTCATCTCGCTGACCGAGAACTTGATGATGATCGGAATGGCGATCTGGATGGTGGCGATGTGAAGGGCTATATGAGGGCGGTGCAAACGCTCGTTGCCAAGTTGCTGCTTCTATTAGCCGTGCTGCTTATGCCGCTTGGCATGGCGTCGGCGCCTGCAAATGTGCCAGCGACCGATCACCAAGCTGCAATGGCCCGCATGGCGATGCAGCATTGCCCCGAACAGACGAACAAGCGGCATGTTGGCCATACCTTAGCGGCTTGCTCAATGGCCTGTGCTTCAGCCTTGCCCGCCCAAGATGCGGCTCAGACCGAGGCCCCCCGCACTGCCCGCCAGGTAACGTACCAAGTCGCGCGGCCGGCTCTGAGCGGGATTGAGACCGAGACCTCTACCCCTCCGCCAAAGACTGCCTGAGCTTCGAACGATCCAACGAAACTCAGGAGAACAACAATGATCACTTTGGTTATCGCTGCAGCCGCTGTTGCTGCTCAGCCTTCAACTCCCTCGCATTCGATGTCGGGGATGCACGCGCAGCATCGTGCCGCAGCCTCCAAGGGCAAGGATTGCTGCAAGGACTGCTGCAAGGACATGGCCAAGAAGCATTAAGGCCGCGCAGTCCGCTATTTTGAAGAAACCAGGGCGGGGGCGGCGCGCAATCGCGTCGCTCCTGTTTGGAGATGTATTTTGAGAATGAGTTTGCTTGTTGCCGTCAGCGCCTTCGCGCTGGCGCCAGCCGCCGCGCATGCGCGAGCGCAACACATGAACATGCCTGGCATGGCGATGCCTATGCCTTCCAAGGCCCCTGCTGAGAAAGTCACTACGAAAAAGTCCACTGCGAAGAAGAAGCCAGCTCCTAGGTCGACGGCTCCGACTAAGAAGCGTACCGCTGAGGCGCCGGGCGGCGGTAGGTCAGTATCCAAGAGTGTGGCGAAGTCGCCAAAACACGAGGCAATGGCTCACGGCATGACCATGCCGATGAATCATAGTTCGATGCAGATGTCGCCACAGACCCAGGAAGGCGCAGCGACGTCGCCCGATCACTCAACGATGCAGCACAGCATGACGGTGCAGATCCCGGCGGGATCGAGCAGCAAGATGCCCATGCCAATGGACCATTCGCAGATGGACCACTCGCAGATGGACCATGGCTCCACGGCTCAGATGAGTATGCCGATGAACGGGCACGGCAATCACATGGCCATGAACGGTGCGTTCGGCTCCTATCCCATGGAACGGGAGAGTTCAGGGACGGCGTGGCAACCCGATACGTCCGAGCACGAAGGTTTAATGGCCATGTCGGGCGACTGGACGCTCATGGCGCATGGCGTGCTCAACCTCGTTGCCGATCACCAGGGCGGCCCTCGCGGCGACGACAAGGTGTTTCCGTCAGGCATGCTCATGGGCATGGCGCGCCGGCCGCTCGGCAACGGAACGCTGCAGTTCAAGGCAATGCTCAGCCCTGAGCCCATCATGGGCCCTAGTGGCTATCCCTTACTCCTCGCCAGCGGGGAGACAGCAAATGGCCGCGACCGGCTAATCGATCGTCAGCATCCGCACGATCTTTTCATGGAATTGTCGGCTTCCGTATCGCAGAACATCGGCCGGAAGAGCAGTGTTTTTGTCTACGCAGGACTACCTGGCGAACCGGCGTTTGGCCCTCCAGCCTTCATGCATCGCGAAGCCATCATGGACTCGCCTGAGGCTCCGATCACACATCACTGGCTGGACTCGACGCACATCAGCTTTGGCGTTTTCACAGCTGGCGTAGTGCTCGATCGCTTTAAGGTCGAGGCCAGCCGCTTCAATGGCAGGGAGCCGGATGAGCACCGCTGGAACATCGAAACAGGTCAGCTGGATTCGACTGCAGTTCGGGTTTCGTGGAACCCCACTCGGACCTTGGCTCTCCAGGGCAGTTGGGGTCACTTCGTGGACCCTGAGGAGCTTGAGCCCGGCGTGAATCAGAAGAGGTGGTCGGCAAGCGCCTTGTGGGCGGAAGAAGTTGCGCCCGGTTGGAAAATCGCCGCTACTTTGGCTTGGGGTCGAAAAACTGCACACGGGCATAGCGACGACGGCTATGCTGCGGAGGCCTCATTGAAGCATCAACAATGGACTGTCTTCGGTCGCGCCGAGCTGACGGAAAACCGTGAGCTGATCGATGTCGAGGATGGCCCTGCCTATCGCGTGGGCAAAGCTTCGCTAGGCGCCGTTCGCGACTTTAGGATTGCAGACCATCTCTCGTTCGGCGTCGGTGGGCTAGCCTCGGTCAATTTCGTCCCGGACGGCCTTGCACCCCTATACGGCCGGCATAATCCCGTCGGTACAATGGGCTTTGTCCGACTGAAGCTGAATTGAGGTTGGGCCGATGGGATTGCTAAAGCGACACTTTCCAAGCGCTAGCTTTGCAGCGGTCTTCCTGATCCTTCTGGCCGCGGTCGGCGCGGTGTTCATCTACGCTGGTGTCTACAACATCGGAGCAGACGCGCCGCACTCTCAGGTTGTCTATGGCTTGCTGAGGCAGTTGCGGGAGCGTGCCATCGCGCGTCATTCGAGCGACATCGTTGCACCTAAGGACCTAGCAACGCCGGCTCGGATCGAAGCGGGCGCTGGCCTTTACCAAGAGATGTGCACGAGCTGCCATCTCGGACCAGGCGTTGAGCCGTCGGAGTTGAGCCAGGGCCTCTACCCAGCAGCTCCAGAACTAGCGACAACTACCACACGCTCAGCTGCTCAGCAGTTCTGGATCATCAAGCATGGGATGAAGCTCAGTGCCATGCCTGCTTGGGGCAAGACCCACAATGATGAGCTGATCTGGGACATGGTGGCTTTCATCCGGCAGCTACCCAAGATGTCTCCGAAACAATACAGGGCGGCGATCGCGAGTGCTCCCGCTGATCACGACGAGATCATGACTGCTCATGGCATGGATACCGAAGCTCCGGTCGCTGGGCCGGATCACGCGCGTCACGCAGGTCATGCCGAGCACGGGCACGAGCACGAGCACTCAGCGGAGCAAATACGTTGAAGCTGAACGTCCGCTTTCGACAGATATCGGACATCAGCGCGCTTGCTGCGTGTTCACTCCGGCGCTTTCGTCTGTCTCGGGTGGCGGCGGCGAGACTTGCCGATTGCGGTAAGATGGGAGGTCTGGTGCGCCTGCCGCTGTCGGGTGGGCTTCTAGACGAGCAATCATCCGCTTCATCTCGGCAATCTCGCGGACCTGAGCATCGATGATGCCATCGGCGAGGCGCCGCACTTCTGGGTCTTTAATGTGGGCTCGCTCGCTGGTCATCACGGCAATGGAATGATGAGGGATCATTGCCTTCATCCAAGCCACGTCACCAACAGTCTCTTGGCTGCGCACCAGCCAAAGTGCGAGTACGAAGACGACTGCGCTGCCTCCCAGAATGCCGAAGTTTGCCGCCTTGCTCTTGTACATGCCCCACATGAAACCGAGCATGATCATCGCCATCACCGCTCCCATGAGGAGCGCCATCCACATCCGCGTTTGGCTGAACTCCACGTGATCCAGAACGAAGGTGTTGAGGTACATTAGGCCAAACATGACCACCGTAGAGGTGGCAATCATTGCGGCGAAGCGGCGATAGCTCATTGATCGTTCTCCCGCCGTTCGAACGGTCGGAGCGCCTGCTCGTTCAATGTCCGCTTTCCACCCAAAGCAGACATTAGGGGCTTGCGTGGGCGCAGGTCGTTCCTCTCCAATCAGCCACCGCTGAAGCACCGCTAGCGATTGCTGCGGTCACAGCTGCTAAGACCGTAATTACGGCTCCAGTCTTTTGCCAGAAACTCAGATCGAAACGTCGCGCGACCTGAATGGGCCTGCCGTCCCAGTAGAGTGCGCCGTCATGACCGACTCCGATATGACTGAGGCCGTCGACCGATATTGGGCGCACACCAGTGGGCCAGCCCTTAGGGCGCGCAGCGGTTGATTGTGCAGGGTGGGGAGTTCGCGAGCCTGGCGGCAGTTCTTCATCGCTCATGCGTCATCCTGTTCGAAAGGCAGCATGGTGGCCCGCGTGTTCAATGTCCGCAATGGGTTGAAAGCGGACATTGGCTCGAACGTCAGCAATAAGTCTGAGCGAACGCGGCTGACTACTTAAGCCGGCCGCCATCCTCATGGCGCATCATCAACTTCCGGCGTAGCCAGCACCAGCCGAGCCACAGAATAAGCGGCATGGCGAAGAGAGCCTCTGGGCGGATGTTCTCGAACACCAGCGGGGTCTCGCCAAGATCGACGACGAAAAGGACGAATGAGATCGACCCGCTTGCAAGGGCGAGCAAAAAGAGGCGATCTTCGCAGGCCGACATTCCATAATGGTGCGCCCACCAGAATGTCGGAATAGCGTCCGCTCCATTAAACCTGCGCTAGGATTGGCGCAGGGCAAGGCCTGTCGGCGAGAGCGGACCTCGGGACCGGGGCTGCCTAGGCTTGTAGCTGCGGGTGCTTCCGCTAAGCGGCCGCGATGCTACTTACCGCCTTGTTTCTTGCCGGCATGTCCCCGCCGCCAGGTCGCGACGATGACGACGATCGCGAGCGAACAAAGTCTTCTCGGGTGCATCGTGCGCGCACGACGGCGCCAGCGCCCGCTTACGATGACGACGATCATGACAAGCCAAGCGCGCAGGTGCCAGCATCGCCACGGCCGGCGCAGGCCCCACCGTCGACACCGCCAGCGCACGGCGATGACGATGATCGGGCAACGCCGAAACAGGCAATCGCCGCTTCGGGCAAGCCAGATCGTGACGACGATGACGAGGAGGCGGAGGAAGGTCGAGCCCAGCCCGAGACGGCGGTGGTCGTCACCGCCCGACGGCTCGATGCAGCGAGGACGCTGGTCGACGTAGGACTTGGCGCCACCGTCACCAGCCTGTCGAACGATGCGGTCGAAAACCGTCCGGGCGGCGAGACCGGAAGCATCGCGACCACTCTACAGCAGGTACCGGGCGCCCTTCTGACCGGCCGCATCCTGACCGTGCGAGGCAGCGCGGCGAATCAGGTCCGCATCAACAATGTCATCGTGCCCGAAGCCATTACCGACCCGGCCGACTTGCTGAGTTCGCGACTTTCGCAGACGACCCGGCTGATCACCGGGACCCTCCCCGCCCAGTTCGGGTTCGCACCGTCTGGCGTCATCAGCATCACGACCAAGAACGGCCTCTACCAGCATGGCGGCCAAGCCGAGCTGTTCGTCGGAACAGACGGGATGGTCGAACCGGCCGTGGAATGGGCGGGTTCGGCGGAGGGAACCAGCTTGTTCGCCTCCGGCAGCCTAGAGCGGAGGAGGACGCGGGTTGCCGACGCGACTGGGGCCTGGACCAGCGATCGCCGGCAAGCGCTTGAGGGTCTTGGCTTTGCCGATCACGTGATCGATGACGAGAACCGCGTGTCGCTGATCCTCGGCGGGTCGCACGAGCGTCACCGCTTTGGACCCACCAGCTTCGGCGCGGGCGAGGAGAAGGCCCGCGGCGGCTTCGCGGTCGCGACCTTCCAGCACAGTGAAGGCGGCCTCACGGTTCAGGCGTCAATGTTCGGCGGCGTGGGCGACGACAAGGCCGCTTTCCTGCGCGCAAGCGAGGAACGGCGAGGCTCGTGGGGGAGCCAAGTCGATGGCTCGACCAAGGTGGGCGAAGCGCATCTGTTGCGGATTGGACTGCTGGCGACACGCTCGACCGTGCGGCAGGTGCGGGCGAGCGGTGTTCGCAGTGGCGCCCGGACAGCGCTCAATCTCTATGCGCAGGACGAGTGGTCACTCGGTCACGGGCTGACATTAAATCCCGGACTTCGGCTGGAGTGGCTGGAGGGCCTGCAGCGCCGCGCGGAGCTCGAACCCCGGGCGAGCCTGGTGTGGGCACCGATTGCCAACCTGACTGCGCACGTCGGCTATGCCCGCTACGCTGCCGCACCGCCGTTGGACGAACCGAACGCGCTGCCGCCGCTCAGGCGCGAAACAGACGACTTGTTCGATGTGGGGGTGTCGCGAACCTCGGGACCGCTGACGCTCGCTGCTGACGCTTACTGGCGCCATGCACACGGCCTGCTAGTCGAACGGCGCATCATCGGCTCGGCTCTTCCCGACAGCTTTCAGTTCGAGCAGGGGCGAATGCGCGGTGTCGAACTTTCGGGCAGCTACGGTTGGCGAGGAACGACAGCGTGGGCCAGCCTGTCACTGGCCAAGGCGGAGGGCAGACAGATAATCGGCGGCGGAGCCATCTTTCCGGCCGCCACGCTGGCTGCCACCGCAAGTCGCTATGTATCGCTTGGCAGCGACCGCCCGGTGCATGTGGCCAGTGGTTTTACCAAGCGGTTCGGCCACTTCAGCCTTGGGGCGGATTCCCTGGTTTCGAGCGGGGCGGTTCGAACCTTGTCACCAAGCGACCCCAACGGATCACGCCAGCACTTCTCGGCGGAGTTTGGGTTAGCAGGAGTCTATCATCTGACCCTCGCCGGGAAGCCAGTGGACGTGCGGCTGGACCTGACCAATCTGACGAACAGCCATGCGCCCAGCAACGACGCGACTGCGCTGGAGGGCGACTGGATGCGGTTCGCCCGGCGGCGGGCGGTGACCATTGGAATCGAGCAGGGCTTTTAGCGCTTTCGTGAACGTCTGCTTTGGGTCGAAAGCGGACATCGCGGCCGCGACCCCAAGGAAGTGTATTACTCTTTTGCCGACAACCAAGCGGCGCTGCAGATTAGGATCAACTCCCGGCGAGCGGCCGGCTCCGCCAAATGCTCTTCGAGAACGGGTCGGTCGTGCTCTGTTAGTCGACGCATGATCTGCGCTACGCTTCGGCACTGGCCTGAACGCGCGAGCGAATATGCTCGTCGAACTGCCGCTAGATGAGTCGTGCCGTGGCTTTGGCCAGGCTTACCCCGGTTATCGGGCAAGGGCACCGTAGTATCCAGCCATCGTGATGTGAGCCGAGCGGGCGCGCGGATGTCGAGCCGCCGCCGCTGCCGTGAGTTCTTGGGCCGCTCGTGCAGCATAATGCGGACGGTCCGCGACGAGCGCGGCGTTGGCCAGTCGATCGAACTCCCGCGCGATGCTGTTGAGCATAACCTGTTCAGCCAGGCTGCCGACTTCGCCGACCAACTGCCGGCAGTAATCCGCTTCTTCCGCCAACGTACGCGCCATGACCCGAGCACCCCTGTCGTGCGCAGGCCTTAACGGTCAATCATTCAACGATGGATTGCCGAACTCGGTAAACGGCGAACCAAAACGCCGTCGCCGCCGGCATCAATCGAATTAATCATCTGCGTCCCGCGGTCGCGGTCCCTTCTTCCGTTCATGCATCCATCTCTTCAGCGCATCGCCCTCTCGCGACGCACCTTCCTTGTACGAGCGGTTCTCCAGCTTGATTTTGTAGCGGTCGGGAAAGCCGTCGTTGATGATGTCGAAGATGCGCTGCTCGAAGTGCCATTCCTTCAGCCACCAGTCCTTGTTTTTCGGACTGCGTGCGCGGCGCCAATGGGCGGCGAAGTAATTGACTTCCTTCTGCGCCTCGGCTCGCCGATCAAGCCGCTTCTGCCAGTGCGCCAACTCTTCCTTCGACATCGGACCTTCGGTCCGTACGGTGCCCGTTCGCATGTTAATGATGACGTCGTCTGGGTGGGGCAGGGGCGCAGGGTCAGGTAATCCAGCAGCCTGGCAACGTTGGATTTCGTTCTCCCACCGCTGCTTGTACTCAAGCGCATTCTCGAAGGCGGTGAGGTGGTCGGCGTTCCGACTGGCTTCGATCTTCTGGACGAATTCGGTCATGGTCTTCTGCGCCAGGCGGTTCCCCTTCATGGCCGACACGCCCATCGCCCGCATGACGGCCTGGATCGCTGGCAGCTCGATGACCTTGTCGCCCTCGCGGATGGCGACCGGCCGATACGCCTCCTCGAGGATCAAGCTCGCAGTCGGCTCGTCAGCCGGATTGAACTTGGCCGGCTGATTGCGTGATCCTCGGGGCCGCCCGCGAGGATTGCCGGAAACGCCCTTCTTAAATCGATGCTCGACCGGCGGGCTGCCATATCCCACCGGTTGCACCGCCGGCAGCTGTGAGCGCTTATCGTTATCAGCGCCGCTCATCAGGCTGCCTCCGCCGAGCAGGATCGCTGCTCGGCAGTATCCTCAAAGCTCGTCGACGTGGACGCCAGCATCGCGCCCCTGCCGGTAAGCTGCTCCCAACGCCGCACGATCGTGTCGCAGTAGAGTGGGTCAAACTCGACCAGGCGAGCACAGCGACCGGTCTTCTCCGCGGCAATCAGGGTCGAGCCAGAACCGCCAAAAGCATCGAGCACGATCTCGCCGCGGCGTGAGCAGTCACGGATCGCATCGGCGATCATGGCGACCGGTTTCACCGTCGGATGCATCGCCAGCTCGCTCGATCGCGTCGCACTGATCGAGCTTATCCCGGCGTAGTCCCACACGTTGGTGCGGTAGCGGCCGGTTTCGCCGAGGCCGAAGCTGTTGGTGTGCTCGGCGGTGCCGGCCTTGAAGACGAAGATAAGCTCGTGCTTCGATCGGTAGAACGAGCCCATGCCGCCGTTGGTCTTGTTCCAGATCACCAGGTTCTTGAGCTCGGTGAATGCGATCTGCCCGGCCGCGAGCAGCTCGCCCATGTGCCGCCAGTCCATGCACACGAATGCGATGGCGCCGTCACGCATGGCGGCGGACGTCGCAGAGAGGCACTCAGTCAGAAAGGCGGTGAACTGCGACTGGCTCATCTCGCCGCTGGCAAAGGCGAACTCGCGGTGCTGGACCTTCCCGAGGCCGGAGACGTGGCCATCGATCGGCACATTGTAGGGCGGATCGGTGAAGACTAGGTCCGCCTTTTCGCCCGCCAGCAGGGCCTCATAATCCGCTACTCTGCGCGCATCGCCACAAATGAGCTTATGACGACCAAGCACCCAGACATCGCCAGCCCGTGTGACGGCTTCAACGCCTAGTTTGGGAACTTCATCTTCAGGCGCATCACTGCCCCCTGGATCACTGTCGCTGGCATCATCCAGGACCATGTCGACCTCGGCCAGGCTGAAGCCGGTGACCGTTACATCGAAGTCGAGGTCGATCAGGCCCTGAAGTTCGAGCGCGAGTATCTCGCGATCCCAGCCGGCGTTAAGTGCCAGCTTGTTGTCCGCCAGCACGTAAGCGCGGCGTTCTTCCTGACTGAGGCTGGAAAGCCGAAGCGTCGGCACGCTCTCGATGGAGAGAAGCTTGGCGGCCGCCAGTCGGCCGTGTCCGGCAACGATGACCCCATCGTCGCCAATCAGGAGCGGGTTGGTGAATCCGAACCGCTCGATGCTGTCCGCAATCTGGCGGACCTGCTTCTTGGAATGTGTTCGAGCATTACGCTCGAACGGCTTGAGGTCAGATACGCGGCGATATTCGATCCTGAGTTGGTGTTCCATGGTGGCTACCCCGCCCGTTGATAAGCATGCGACTACTCCCCTATGCCGTTCACAAAATGTTCCGGCCTCAACATGGCAGCACGAAACGGGAACATCGTCAAGCGAGAGCCGCAAAGATGCGGTGGATAACCGCCGATTGTAGGCTTCGCTGATCCGCTTCGAATAATTGCCTGTTAGGCCGCCGCGGCTTCCCTGTTTCGGGGATAACAGTTCCCTGTTTCGGAGCTAACAGTTCCCTGTTTTGCGACAGGGCTGAATGAACCGAATATCGCGCGTTTTCAGGCGCTTGCTGCAGCTGAGAAGCCCGACGAAGGGCTCAAAAACACGCGAATTCCCTGTAAATCGCTGCAGAACAGGGAAGATCAGGGCTGAGACGCGTTATCGATCGACCTCAAGCCGCACCATTACACAACCGAAGTCGAAGCGAACCGCGGCCGCGGATGGGCGCCGCGGTTTCAAGACGGTCGCAAATGCGCTGGTTCGTGTAAGCAAGCGCGATGAAGGCGATCCAGGATCCGCGACACGCGCTCACGGCCGGCTTGGCTGCGATCAGGCTGCAATATCAGGTGCCCGAAGGCTTTCCGACCGAGGTGCTCGCCGCCGCCGACGAGGCTGCCAAGCGGGTCCCGAGCGCGCATCGGGATCGTACGGGCGAGGCGTTCGTCACGCTCGACCCGGCAACCTCGACCGACCTCGACCAAGCGTTTGCGATTCAAGCCGCGGGCGATGACCTCATCCTCCATTATGCGATCGCCGACGTCGCCTGGTTCGTCGACGATGGCGGGGTGATCGAAGCCGAGGCGTGGCGGCGGGGGACGACCCTGTACCTCCCCGATGGCAAGGCGGGTCTTTATCCGCCCGTGCTGAGCGAAGCTGCAGCCAGCCTGCTTCCCGACGGGCCGCGGCCGGCGGTCGTGTTCGCGGTGCGGATCGACCCCGCGGGCAAGGCGAGCCTCGACGGCGCCGAGCGCGCTCTGATCCGCAGCCGTGCCAAGCTTGCCTATGATGCGGTGAACGAGGCCGACCTGCCCGCGGGGTTCGCCGAACTGTCGCGACGGATTGCGGCGGCCGAGGCAGCGCGCGGGGCGTCGCGCGTCGACCCACCCGAGCAGGAAGTCGCCGCCGTGGGCGAGGGCTGCTACACGCTCTCCTTCCGGCCGCGACTGGAATCGGAGAGCCGCAACGCCGCTTTGTCGCTTGCCGCCAACCTGGCCATCGCCGACGCCCTGCTGGCGGCGCACGCCGGGCTGTTCCGGGTGATGGCCGAACCCAATGATTTCGCCATCGGCCGCCTGCGCCAGACCGCCAAGGCGCTCCATCTCGACTGGCCCGCCACGACCAGCCTCAAGGACTATGAGCGCACGCTCGACCCCGCCGATCGTGCCGAGGCGGCGATGATGCTCGCAGTGCGCCGGGCGGGCGAGGGCGCATCGTATCGGCCCTATACCCCCGGCGAGATCCCGTGGCACTCGGCGATGGCGGCAACCTATGTCCATGCCACCGCCCCGCTGCGTCGCCTCGCCGACCGGTATGTGGTGATGGCCGCGCTCGCGGTGGCCAATGGCCAGCCGGTGCCCGACGACTTGAGCGCGGCCTTTGCGCGCCTGCCCAAGGTCATGGCCCGCGCCGATGCCCAGAGCGCGGCGATCGAGCGCGCAGTGATCGACCTTGCCGAAGCGGTCACCCTGCAGGGGCGCGAGGGCGAAGCGTTCGACGCGGTGGTGACCGATGAGGATGAGCGCGGGGTACGGATCCAGCTTGAAGTCGAGCCAATCGTGGCCCGCGTCGTGGCGCACGGGGTCGAGCCCGGCACTAAGATTCGCGTCCGACTCGCCGCGGCCGACCCGGTGGCGCGGTCGCTGAGGTTCGAACGCCTCGCCTGAGCCAAGCGTCGCGGAGGATGGACGGGAGGGCAGCGCCGTGCTTCCTTCCGGCGCGGAACGTTTGCCGGGCGGGGGGCGGAGTGAGCGGACGGGGTTTGCGGGTTGCTTTGCTTGGTGCCGTCGGGACGGTGCCGGCGGCGGCGGTCGGTCAGCCGTTGCACCCGAGCGTCGTCGTCACCGGGGAGCGACCGAAGCCCGCCCCTGAAAAACTCGAGCACATCCTGCCCGAGGTGGACGGCGCCAAGATCACCGTGACCAAGAAGACCAGTGTGACCAAGCTGGATCTCGTGCCCACCATCGTGGACGGCAATCCGCGCGAGCTGTTCGCGCGCACCCCGGGGCTGTTCGTGTCGGAGCAGCAGACCAGGACGCAATATAATCTTGGCTATCGCGGGCTCGGCAACCCGCAGGAGAGCGAGTTCGTGCTCGTCCTGCAGGACGGGGTGCCGATCGCGACCGACTGGATCGGCTTCCCGACGGTCTACTATCTGCCGCTGCCGCGGTCGCTGGCCGAGGTGCAGCTGGTGCGCGGGGGGTCGAGCCTGCTCTACGGCCCCAATCCGGCGCCCGCCGTCAACCTCGTCTCGAAGCGACCCGCGGCTGACGCGCCGCTGAGCGGGACCAGCGAAAATGTGATCGGCAGCAATGGGCTCTTCTCGACCTACAACATGATCGAAGGGTCCAGCGGGTCGCTCTCCGGTCGCGCAAACCTTGGCGTGGTTCGCAGTCGCGGGCAGCGCGACAACAATCGCTCCCGAACGATTCAGGGGGACGCGTACGTCGCTTACCGGCCCGCCAAGGACGATGTCTGGTATATCGACCTCCACGCGCATGATGCCAGCGCCGGCGATGCGGGGCGATTGTCCTACCCTCATTATCGTGCCGACCCCGATCAGGCGCTGACGCCGTTCAATCGTAATTGGGTGCGCCGGACGTCGGCGACCCTCGGCAACGAGGCCGACATCGGCAACGGCTGGCGCTCCGAGGTGAAGCTGTGGGCGGCCTGGCAGCGGCTCTACCAGCGATCGGCCGCCGCCGGCGCGCATCCGGCCACCACCACCCTGGTCGACGAGCAGTTCCGCAGCCAGGGTCTCGACTGGCGCTTCCGCAAGCGCTGGGGACGCGGCAACGCGCTGACGTTCGGCACCGTGCTCTATCACGACAGCGCACCGTTCCGGCAGTGGACGAGCAGCGAGATCACCGCCCCGCGCAACACCACGACGGGGACCCCGCGGCTCGATCAGGATCGCGATAGCTGGTACGGCGCCATCTTCGGCGAAAGCGTGTTCCGCTTGCCGGGGAGCTGGCACGTCGTGCCCTCATTTCGTCTCGAGCACGAACGCATTCGTATCGACGAAAGTGTTCGTCCCCCCAACCTCGTGAGGCCGCTCATCAGCCAGTCCGCGAGCCGGACGATCCCGCTATTCGGGTTCGGCGCCGGGTTCGATTTCGGCCAGGGGAACGAGACCTATTTCAGCGTGAGCCAGGGGTATCGCCCGGTCCGCTTCTTCGACGTCGCCTCGCCCTTTTCCAACATCAACCCGGGCGGCGTACCCGCCGCGTCCAAGTCGGTTGCGTGGGAAGCGGGGGTGCACGGGACCCCGCTCAAGGGTCTGTTCTACGACGCCAGCCTGTTCTGGATCGAGTTCAGGAACCGCATCGAGACGATCGTCCTGTCGCCGACCGAGTCGATCTACCAGAATAGCGGCGACACTCGGCATCGCGGGTTCGAAGGCGAGCTGTCCTACGATTTCTTCGCCGGCCGCGAGGGCGACCTGCATCTGACCGCCTTCGGCAATGTCAGCTTGCTCGACGCGAAGTTCACCGCCAGCAAGCTGGCCGCCCGCGTCGGCAATCGGCCGGCCTTCGCGCCCAAGGTGACCGCCAAATATGGGCTGACCTTCCGCGCGGACGGGCGCTTCAAGGTCAGTGTCACCGGTCAAAGCGTCGGCAGCCAGTTTTTCCAGGATTCCAATCTGCCCGTGGGCACGCCGACGAGCGCCAACTTCATCCCGGCGAAGGTCCCGGCCGTGACTCTGCTCGACCTCGCGGGCGATTGGCAGCTGACGCGCAACCTCCGGCTGCTCGGCGGCGTGTCGAACCTCACCAACCGCGCTTATTACAACCGCGTCTTCCAGAACGGTATCGAGCCCGGTGCCAGGCGCACCGTCTACGCAGGCATCGCCACCGGATTCTGATCGTTCCGCGCTAAACGCGCGGCGCCGGTCAGTCCTTTTCGCGCTCCTGAGCGAAACTGGCTGTGTTGCCGAGCAGGCGGGTGCCGAGCAGGGCTGAGGCGAAGGCACTCAGCCTGCCGCCGCGCGCCTCGTCGGCGTCAAATTGCGCCGAGGCGACATCGATGACCGGCTTTCCGCTTTGCTGGAGGGCGCCGTTGAGCCGCTGAAGATCGCCGGCTTGCAAGGTCGCGAAGTCGCGTTCGACGTCGGCCAGCTCACGCTCGAGCGCGGCCACCCGCGCAACTTGGTAAGCGGTGGGCGCGCCGTCGGTGCTGGTGATGCTGCCGTACGCGGTGTCGGCATGTTCGCGCAGACGCTCTTCACCGGTGATCGCGCCGCCTTCGGTGGTCGCCGCGATTTGCTTGCGCAGGACGTCGCCCTGCGCGAACACCTTTTCGGCGAGGGCCCTGGTCGCGGCAGGTGCGGCCTTGTCGTCGGCGATCCGCTCCGCGCCCTCACGCGCGGCGGCGATCTTCGCGGCGAGCGTGCTCATCCGCGCGAACAGGGCTTTCACCCGCTCCGCTGCGTCATATTGCGCCTGCCGGTCGGCGACCGTGTAGGTTGCGCGGCGGTCGAGCACGACGTCGAGCGGCATCGTTTCCGACACCCCGTTCTTGGTGATGCGAACCGTATAGTGGCCCGGCATCACGCGCTGGCCCTGCGTCGAGGATCCGGCGATCGAGGCCGCGGGCGGGACCTGCGGCGGCTTGGTCAGCATCGACCAGCTGATCCGGTTCAGCCCCTTGCGCCGCGCGGCCGGGATCTCGTCCACCAGCTTGCCGCTGGCGTCGAGGATCTCGACCTTCATGCGGCCGATCACGTGCCGCGCGCGCTGGTAGTAAGTGATCTGCGCGCCGTCGGGCGGGTTCTGACCGGCGTAGGTCGCGTCGCCCTCCGCCCAGCCGCCATTGCCGCGGATGCGCTGTTCGACCGGCCGCGAGGGGATGAGCTTGAGGTCCGCCGAGAGCGTCGCGACATCGAGGCTGCGGAGCGGCGCGATGTCGTCGACGATCCAGATGCCGCGGCCATGGGTCGCCAGCACCATGTCGTCGTCGCGCGTCTGGAACGCGATGTCGCGAACGGCGACGTCGGGAAAGCCCGTCGGCTGGAACCGGGCCCAGCTCGCGCCGCGATCGAGCGAGGTGAACAAGCCTTTTTCGGTTCCGAGGAAAAGGATGTTGGGACGCTTGGGATCTTCCTTGATGACCCAGGCATAGCCGGTGACCGCGCTGGTCTGCGGGCCGACGATCGGCTTCCAGCTCCGCCCGTAATCGGCGGTCCGGAACACATAGGGTGCGAAATCGCCGAAGGTGTGGCGGTCGATGGCGACATAGGCCACGGCGGGGTCGGTGCGGCTGGCCTCGACCCACGACACCCAGCTGCCTGCGGGCACCTTGAGGTTGCGGGTGAGGTTGGTCCAGTTCTGCCCTCCGTTGCGGGTCAGCTGGATGTTGCCGTCGTCGGTCCCCACCCAGATCTGGCCGGGCGCAACGGGGCTTTCCGAGATCGAGTAGATGGTCGCGTTGGTCTCGGCCGCGCTGTTGTCGACCGTGATGCCGCCCGATTGCTCCTGCTTCTGACGCATCGGGTCGTTGGTCGTCAGGTCGGGCGAGATCCGATCCCAGGTGTTGCCGTGGTCGCGCGTCCGGAACAGGAATTGCGAGCCGATGTAGACGACGCTCTTGTCGGTCGGCGACAGCGCGATCGGCGTATTCCAATTGTAGCGCAGCTTCTCCTTGTAGCCGCCCATCGGCTGGACCGAGCGGACCTCGTGAGTCAGTCGGTTGATGCGCCCGATCGTGCCGCCCTGATATTCGGCATAGGCGAAATTGGGGTCGGTCGGATCGGCGAAGGTCCACATGCCGTCGCCGCCGTAGAGGTTTTCCCACCGCGAATTGGTGATGCCGCCGGGATATTCCTGGTCGCCGACCCAGCTGGAATTGTCCTGCAGGCCGCCATAGACCTGATAGGGATCGCGGTCGTCGACGCTGACGTGGTAGAACTGGCTGATCGGGAGGTTGTAGCCCTTCCACCACTTGTTGGCGCCGTCATGGCTGAACCAGAGGCCGCCGTCGTCCGCGCCGACCAGTTCCTTGCTGTTGGTGGGGTTTATCCAGACGTCGTGCCAGTCGCCGTGGCTGGCGCCGGCCGCATTCGAGAAGCTCTTGCCGCCATCTTCGGAGGCAATCACCGAATAGCCCATCTTGTAGATCTTCTGGTCGTCCTTGGGATCGACGACCAGGCGGCTGAAATAGAAGGGCCGCCAGACCATCCCCTGGCTGCGATCGCGTTCTTCCCAGGTCCGGCCACCATCGCTCGACGCGAACAGCGCCGAGCGGACATTCTCGATGAAGGCGTAGACCATCTTGGGGTTGGACGGCGCGAAGACCACTTCGACGCGGCCCCACGGCCCCTTGGGAAGTCCGCTGCGGGTGCTCGCATCGAGCGGGGTCCAGGTCGATCCGCCGTCGCGGCTTTCCATCATTCGGCTGCCCGACGGCGCCGTCGGCCCGTCGCCGCCCGACCGGAAGGTCCAGCCCTTGCGGCGGAAGTCCCACATGCCGGCCAGGAGGTGGCGGGGGTCGGCGGGATCGAGCGTGACCGACGAACAGCCGGTCGACAGATTGCCGCCCTTGAGGACCTGGCTCCAGGTCGCACCACCGTCGGTGGTCCGGTAGAGCCCGCGGTCGGCGCTGTCGCTCCACAACGCGCCCGGCGCACAGGCGTAGACGATGTTGCTGTTGGTCGGGTCGACCACGATCCTGGTGATGCGCTCGGTCTTGGCGAGACCCATGCGGGTCCAGTTGTCGCCGCCGTCGGTGGACTTCCACATGCCGTCACCGATCGAGACCGAGTTGCGGGTCCAGGATTCGCCGGTTCCGACCCAGATCGTCTTGGGGTCCTTCGGATCGATGGCGAGGGCGCCGATCGACTGCGAGCCGCCCTTGTCGAAGATCGGCCGGAAGGTCGTGCCGCTGTCTTCGGACTTCCACACGCCGCCGGAGGCCGAGCCGACGTAGAGCGTGACCTTGCCATCGGCGTCCTGGTGGCCGGCGAGGGCAGCGATCCGGCCCGACATCGTGGCCGAGCCGATGTTGCGAATGCCCAGTCCCGACACGGTGCCGGTGTCGACCAGCGGAGGCGAGGAGGGCGCCGCGGCGATGGCGGCGGAGCTGGCGGCGGCGAGAAGCAAAAAGGTCAGGGGAGTGCGCATGACGTTCATCCTCCTCAGCGAGCCGACGACGGCTTGGACGGGCTCGGCGGTGTCGGGGAGCTAGTGTTCTTCGATGGCTCGGACGGCGGCCGTTCGGACGCATCGGGTGCCGGCTGCGCGCTTGGTCGGGGCGACGCACCTGGTTGCACGAAGCTCGCCGGATCGATCCGCGGGTTGGCGACCGCCGAGGCGATCAGGGTGCGGACGCGCTGGTCGGGCTGCGTCGGCTGCCAGCTGTCGATCGCCATCGGGAAGTAGACGCCGCCGACCTTCTCATAGTCGCCATATTCATATTCGGTGACCGTCTGCGCACCGCGCACCTGCCGGGTCTCGGTTGCCCGGATCTCGAGGAAGGTGTCGGGGTCGAGCAAAAAGTTATAGCGGTCGCCATCCTTTTGCTGGACCTGCAACTTGTAGGCGTTGGTGCCGTCGAAATCCTCGCGGCCGAGGTAGCGGACGGTCGATCCGTCATGCAGCGATGAGAGCAGCACGCCGTCGATGCTCCCGGCGTCGGCCTGGGCGCGGGCTTCGTCGGCGGACATGCGTTCGGCGTCCTTGCGGCCCTGGAACGGGTTCACGCGCCAGCCGGAGGTGCCGTCATAGGCCTGCTCGATCGTTAGCCCCTGGACGCTGAGGTCGTCGCGCATCTTGTCGCCGGCCGCGCCGCCGCGGGCGCGGGTGCCATGATAGGTCAGCTGGAAATCGCCGGGAGCGATGAACTTGCCGTCGAACTGCAGCGTGTTGATCGCCGCCAGCGCCGCCGCGCCGCCGCGGGCCTGGAGGTTCTTGGCGACCAGTTCTGTCGCGGTCGGGTCCGATGGGGCGGCGATGAGCGAAGTTGCGCAAACGAGGCAGGCCAGACCAGCAACACGAATAAACATTCGTCGTCCCCTCTGATGAGGTCGCCAGACTGGCCGTCGCGCTTGCCCTTGGCAAGCGGGGACGGATCGCCGCATGCTTCAGCTGCCGCGCATCATTGCGAACATCTGCAATATCGCGTCAGCTATTGATTTGCGCGGAACGACAGCAGTCGGGTGAGCGCAGGGGCAGAGCCGACGTTTCTCCACTCAGAGCCTGACCAGCGGCGCGGCGATGCCCCTCAGAGGTCAGAGTTTCGAGACCGAAGCGGTGTTTCGCTGCATCGAAAGCGAGCGCTGCACCGCGGTCCGCGGCGTCCCGACCATGTTCGTGGCGATGCTCGATCACCCCGGATTCAAGTCTTTCGACCTGTCGAGCTTGCGCACCGGCGTCGCCGCGGGCGCGCCCTGTCCGCCGGCGATGATGCGACGGATGATCGAGACCATGCACCTGTCCGACATCTCGATCGGCTACGGCATGACGGAGACCAGCCCGCTCGGCACCCAGACCCGGCGCAACCGTCGGCAATCGCGGATTACGTGAATAAGGAGATGCTGGCCCCAGGCGGTCTCCGCAAAACCTTGGTGAACAGCGGTCAACAATGGGATTGCCCGAACGGCTGGGCCCCGCTGCAATGGATCGCGGTGGCAGGTCTCCGCCGTTTCGGCCTTCACGATCTTGCCGAGGAGATCGCGCGGCGGTGGGTCGCGACGGTCGATGCAGCCTACCGCAGCACCGGCTTGCTATTCGAGAAATATGATATCGAGAACGGCTCTGTGGGTGCCGGCGGCGAATACGCGCCGCAGATCGGGTTCGGCTGGACGAATGGCGTGACGGCAGACCTCATCGACAGCCTCCACTAAGCGACCAGCGCAATGGAATGTCCGTCGCTGGCAAAGATATCTGAAGTCGCCATGACTTTTCGACGCAAAATGGTTTTTGAGGCCCGGCTCGAAAGAACGGCTGGATCGACCCAGAGCCCACTCCCTGCCCTTCTGAACAAGCGAACAGTTGTTCAGTTTCGGTTTAAGCGGTCCGTCTAGGCGCGCTGCTTCTGCCGGTGGGACGGGGTGAGGTTGAGCGTGACGGAGCCAGTGCCGACCGCTGCTCCCGATCAATCCAAGCGGCGTCGACATTGGTTGCTGGCCGGACTGACTGCGCTCGTGCTGATCGTCGCGGCGGTGCTGCTGCTTCGACCCAACCACGAGACGGCGCCGCCGCGGCCGCCGATCGAGGTCGCGACCGCGCAGGTCCGTCCCACGGTGGTGCCCGACGTCATCGAAACCTCCGGCACGATCATCTCGCCACAAACGGTGGAGGTCCGGCCGCAGACCGGCGGCGTCATCGAGCGCGTGCTGATCGGCGATGGCGCCTCGGTCCGGAAGGGCCAACTCCTCTTCACCATCGATCCGCGGCCGCTGCGCAGCGCGCTTGAACAGGCGAGCGGCGCCCTGACCCGCGACCGGGCGCTCGCCGCCGATGCCGCCGACAGTGCCCAGCGCTACCGCCCGCTCGCTCGGGAGGGGGCGGTCGACGACAAGACCGCGATCACCGCCCGCCATTCGGCCGAAGCCCTGCGCGGAACGGTGATGCTCGACCGCGCCCAGGTGAATTCGGCGCGGCTGTCCCTCGCCTACACGCAGGTGCGCGCGCCGATCAGCGGTCGTGCGGGCGCGATCCAGGTCAAGCCCGGCAATGTCGTCACCGCCGACATGACGAGCCCACTGGTCACGCTCAACGTCGCCGGCAACGTCCAAGCCAGCTTCGCGCTGCCGCGCGCGCAGGTCGACCAGGTCAAGCGGGGCGCCGGCGGCGGACCACTGGCAGTCGAGGCGCTCGATTCGATCAGCGGCAAGCCACTGGCGCGCGGCCAGCTCTACTTCCTCGACAATAGTTTCGACGACAGCAGCGGGACGCTGACGGTCCGTGCGCGCTTCCCCAATCCCGGCGAGCAATTGTGGCCTGGCCAGTTCGTCACGATCCGCGTCATCCTCTCTGAAGCGCCGGTGCTGGCGATCCCGGAATCGTCGCTCCAGCAGGGACAGCAGGGACCCTATGTCTATGTGCTGGCCAACGGCCGGGCGGCGATCCGCCAGCTGACCGTCGCGCGGATGCTCGACGGCAAGGCGGTGGTGACCCGCGGACTACGCGCGGGCGACACGATCATCCTGACCGTTCCCAACGAATTGCATGACGGGAGCGCGGTCCGTGCAGCCCCGCAGCGGGGCACCGCAGCGGCCCCCGCCGAGGCGCCGCGCGCGTGAACCTCTCCGCGTTGTTCATCCGCCGCGCGGTGATGACGTCGGTGGTCATGATCGCGCTGGTGCTGTTCGGCGGGATGGCCTTCTTCACCTTGCCGGTGAGCGAGCTGCCGACAGTCGATTTCCCGACCATCACGGTCAACATGTCGCTGCCCGGCGCCAACCCGGAGACGATGGCGGCGGCGGTCGCGACCCCGCTCGAGCGGCAGTTCAGCGGCCTGCAGGGGCTCGACACGATGAGCTCGACCAGCAGCACCGGCTCGACCCGGATCGTGCTGCAATTCTCGCTCGACCGGAATGTCGATGCGGCCGCGCAGGACGTCCAGAGCGCGGTGTCGCAGGCGGCGGGCCTGCTCCCGCGCGAGATCAATCCCGCCGAGATCCACAAGGAAAATCCGAGCGACGCGCCGATCATGCATCTGGTGCTGCGCTCGAAGACGATCGCGCTGCCCTTGCTCAACCAGTTCGCCAAGGACCGGGTGGCGCTGCGCCTCGCCTCGGTTCCGGGCGCCGGGCAGATCGACGTCAACGGCGCGCAGAAATATGCGGTGCGGCTCTACGTGAACCCGCACCTGATGGCGGCGCGCCACCTCGGTTTCGACCAGATCCTGTCGGCGGTGCAGGCGGCCAACAGCAACGCGCCCGCCGGCACCCTGATGGGCCAGGCGCGCTCCTACACGGTCAAGGCCGACGGCCAGCTCAAGACCGCCGCCGACTTCGACAACATGGTGCTGGTCTACAAGGACGGCGCGCCCGTTCGGTTGCGCGACCTCGGCCGCGCGGTCGACAGCGTCGAAAATCTCAAGACCTCGGCCTTCGTCAACGGCCAGCGCGCGATCGAGATCAACATCCACCGCCAGCCGGGCGCCAACACGCTGGCGGTGACCCAGGGCATCCAGGCCGCGCTGCCCCAGATCCGTGCACAGCTGCCTGGCGACGCCCAGCTCGACGTGCTCTACGACCGCGGCGACTATATCGGTTCGTCGGTCCGCGACGTGCAGTGGACCCTGGTCGGATCGCTGGTGCTGGTGATCGCGGTAATCCTCCTCTTCCTGCGCAGCTGGATCGCGACCCTGATCGTCGCGCTGGTGCTGCCGACCTCGCTGATCGGCACCTTCGGGGTGATGAAGCTGTTCCACTACAGCCTCGACAACATCTCGATGCTCGCGCTGACGCTGTCGGTCGGGTTCGTGGTCGATGACGCGATCGTGGTCATCGAGAACATCGTCCGCCATTCCGAAGCCGGCGCCGGCCGCATGGAGGCGGCGATCGCGGCCTCCAGGGAAAT
Source organism: Sphingomonas ginsengisoli An et al. 2013 (assembly GCF_009363895.1). NCBI lineage: Bacteria > Pseudomonadati > Pseudomonadota > Alphaproteobacteria > Sphingomonadales > Sphingomonadaceae > Sphingomonas > Sphingomonas ginsengisoli (ex An et al. 2013). The sequence continues at coordinate 2,715,561 of NZ_CP045434.1, forward strand.
CGGCTTCACCATCCTGTCGATGACGCTGTCGCTGTCGGCGGTGTTCCTGCCGAATCGTCTTCATGGGCGGGCTGGTCGGACGGCTCTTCTCCGAATTCGGCGTGGTCATCGCGACCACGGTCATCCTCTCGGGACTGATCTCGCTGTCGCTGACCCCGATGCTCGCCGCGCGATTGCTCACCACCAAGAAGGCCAAGGGGCGGTTGTTCGATGGTTTCGAGCGGATCCTTGCCGCGTCCGAGCGCGGCTATGCCCGCGCGCTCGACTGGACCACCGCGCGGGTCGGGCTGATGCTCGTGATCGGCGCCGCGACGATGGTGGGCACGGTGCTCATCTACCAGCTGGTCGAGAAGGGCTTCATCCCCAAGGTCGACAGCGGCAAGATCGATGGCGACACCCGCGTCCCCGAGGGCACGGCCTACGCCGACTTCGTGGCCAAGCAGAATGCGGTCGTCCGGATCATCCAGAGCGATCCCAACGTCGCCAACGTGGAATCGGTCATCGGCGCCGACAACACGCTGGGCAACAGCGGGCGCCTGCTCATTGGCCTCAAACCGCTCGACGAGCGCAAGGGCTCGGCCGACGAGGTGATCCAGGATGTGCGCGCCAAGGTCGCCGGCATTCGCGGGATCACGCTCAACCTGACCAATCCGCCCGCGATCGACATGGGGCCGACCGCCTCGAGCGGGTCGCTGCAATTTGTGCTGCAGTCGACCGACCAGCAGAAACTCTACGCCCAGTCGGATCCGATCATGCAGCGGATCAAGGCGCTGCCGGGCATTCAGGACGTCCACAGCGACCTTGAGATCCGCAATCCCGAAATCCGGGTCAACCTGCACCGCGAGCAAGCGGCGGCGCTGGGCGTCACCGCCGCCGGGCTGCAGGACACGCTGCAAAGCGCTTACGGCGGCCGCAAGATCAGCACCATCTACGGCGACACAGACCAATATGAGGTGTTGCTCCAGGTCGATCCGCGCGCGCAGGCAGACCTCAACGGGCTCGACGCTCTGTCCTTCAACGGCAATCAGTCGCCGGGCATCACCGCGATCGGCACCCAGACATCGAACAGCAGCTCGGGGACGGCGGCGGTGCTGACCGCGGCGGGCGGGCCGATGGTCCCGCTGCGCGCGGTCGCCGACGTCGCCACCGGGGTCGGTCCGGTCGCGATCAACCATTATGCGAGCCTGCCGGCCGTGACGCTGTCAGCCAATCTCGCCCCCGGGGTCTCGCTCGGCGACGCCACCACCCGCATCTCGCAGGCCATGGCGCAAACGCTCGGCAAGGGCGCCGACGCGTCGATCAGCGGGACGTTCGCGGGTGCGGCGCAGGCGTTCGAAAATTCGATGAAGACGCTGCCGCTGCTGCTGCTTGTCACCATCCTCCTGATCTACGGCGTCCTCGCCATCCTCTACGAGAATGCGCTGCATCCACTGACCATCCTCACGTCGTTGCCATTGGCGGGGTTCGGAGCACTGCTGATGCTCGCGCTGTTCGGGCAGGAGTTGAATCTGTTCAGCTTCGTCGGGCTCATCCTGCTGGTCGGGCTGGTCAAGAAGAACGGGATCATGATGATCGACTATGCGCTCGAGCTCGAGCGCTCGGGTGAGGAAAAGTGGCGCGATCCCCGTGCGGCGATGATCGAAGCGGCGACCGTGCGCTTTCGCCCGATCACGATGACCACGCTTGCCGCCATCCTCGGCTCGCTGCCGATCGCGCTGGGGTTCGGTGCGGGTGCCGAGGCGCGCCGGCCCCTCGGGATCGCAGTGGTCGGCGGACTGCTCTTTTCGCAAGCCCTGACCCTGTTTCTGACGCCCGCCTTCCACATCGGCCTGGCCCGGCTGCTGCAGCGTTGGCGGGAACGCAGGGGCGTGCCGACCCAGGAAGCCACGACTTAGCCTGCCTGGCAGCGGAGGCGGAATGCCGACCGAGCTTCTCTGAATTTTCGCGAGTACCGCGCGCGTACACCAACCTTGCTCGTCGGGCCGGCCTTCGCCAAGGCGGAGGGATGCCTGAACTCGATCAACGCCGGTTCAATCGACTTGCGCTCGGCGCGATGCTGCTTGGTTTTCTGTTGCTGGCGGGTGCGTTTGCCGCCGTGCTGGCGAGCCAGGCGCTCGATCGCCGCAGCAATCGCTGGGTCCAGCATACCTTCCAGGTGGTCGATGACTTGAACCGGCTCGAGCTGATCGTCGAGCGGAGCGAAACCGCGGCGCGCGGCTATATCATTCGTCCCGATCCGCTGCGGCGCCAGACATTTGAGCAGAACCGCGACCTGTTTGCGCCGTCGGTGGACGGCCTTCGCAAGGCGACGGCCGACAATCCGCGCCAGGTGGCGCTGATCGCGCGGCTGTGGCCCTTGCTCGAAGACGAGCGCGGGGTGCTCGACCGGACTCTCGCGCTGGCCGACAGCCGGGGCGTGGCGGCCGCCCAGGCCGACTTTGCGGTGGAGATGGACAAGCGCCGCGTGAACGGCATCCGCGCCGTCTCGGCCGAGATGCGGGCCGAGGAATTGCGCCTGCTGCAGCAACGCATCGCCAATGCACGCGAAGCCTCGAACGTATCGCAATGGGCGTTGTTCGCGACCGGCCTGTTGCTTGCGGTGCTCGGGATCGTGACCTTTTTCACCGTGCGCCGCTACACCGAGCAGCTCAATAGCGCGCGGACCCGCCTCGACCAGGCCAACGCCGGGCTCGAAACGCGGGTGCGCGAGCGGACGTCCGACTTGAGCCGGGTCAATGCCGAGCTGCAGCGGTTCGCTTATATCGTCAGCCACGACCTGCGCTCGCCGCTGGTCAACATCATGGGCTTCACCGCCGAGCTCGACACCTCGGCCAAGGCAATCGCCGGGCTAATCGACAAGGTCGAGGCCGATGCGCCGACGCTGGTCGACGAGCCCGCCCGGCTGGCCGCGCGCGAGGACCTGCCCGAGGCGGTCGGCTTCATCCGCGCCTCGACCCAGAAGATGGACCGGCTGATCAACGCCATCCTGCGCCTGTCGCGCGAGGGGCGGCGCAACCTCCGGCCCGAGCCGCTCGATTTGAATGAGATGCTGGCGGCCACCGCCGCCACCTTCGGCCAGCAGCTTGGCAATCTCGACGCGCACATCGAGATCGCGCCGGGGCTTCCGACGATCACCCAGGACCGGGTGGTGATGGAGCAGATCGTCTCCAACCTGATCGACAATGCGCTCAAATATGGGGTCGAGCGGGGCGGACATATCCGGATTGACGCCAGCCAGCGCGGGATCATGACCGAGCTCACCGTCGCCGACGACGGGCGCGGAATCGATCCCAAGGATCATGAGCGGATCTTCGACCTGTTCCGCCGTGCGGGCAAGCAGGACGTGGCGGGCGAGGGGCTTGGCCTTGCCCACGTCCGCGCGCTCGCCTACCGCCTCGGCGGCTCGATCGACGTCTCCTCGAAACTTGGCGAGGGCGCGACCTTTCGGCTACTCGTGCCGACGACCTTCCGCGAACAGGAGCCTGAAGCTTGAACCAGCATCGACCCGTCAGCATCGTCATGATCGAGGACGACGAGGGCCATGCGCGTTTGATCGAGAAGAACATCCGTCGCGCGGGCATTTCCAACGCGTTGGTCCACTTCCTCGATGGCGGCAGCGCGCTCGACTATCTGTTCAACCACGCCGAGGGGCCGCGCCACAACGGCCCGGCGCTGGTCCTGCTCGACCTCAATCTGCCCGACATGAGCGGCACCGAGATCCTCGAGAAGATCAAGAGCGACGCCGGGCTCAAGCGGACGCCGGTGGTGGTGCTCACCACGACCGACGACAAGGTCGAGATCGAGCGCTGCTATGACCTTGGCGCCAACGTCTACATCACCAAGCCAGTCAATTACGAAAGCTTCGCCGACGCGATCCGCCAATTGGGGCTGTTCCTGTCGGTGATCCAGGTGCCGGACGTCGACGCCGCGTGAAGCAACCGCGCCGCATCCTCTACATCGACGACGACCCGGGGCTGTGCCGCCTCGTACAGAAGTCGTTCGAGCGACAGGGTCATGCCGTCGTCACCGCCACCAGCGGCGACGAGGGGGTGGCGCGGGCGCGCGAGGGGCAGTTCGACGTGATCGCGGTCGACCATTACATGCCGGGTCAGGATGGGCTCGAGACGCTGGCGGCGCTGCAGCGGCTGCCGGACACGCCGCCGATCGTCTATGTCACCGGGTCGGAGGAGAGCCGCGTCGCGGTTGCCGCGCTCAAGGCCGGCGCCGCCGATTACATCGTCAAGTCGGCCGGCGGCGACTTCGTCGAACTGCTCGAGCAGAGCTTCACCGGGGCGCTCGCGGCGGTCAGGCTGCAGCAGGACAAGGCGGCTGCCGAACAGGCGCTCAAGGCGTCGAACGAGCGGCTGCAGACGCTGCTGCGCGAGGTCAATCACCGCGTCGCCAACTCGCTGCAGATGGTCTCGGCCTTCGTCCACATGCAGGCGCGCGACGTGACCAACGAGGCGGCGCGCGACGCGTTGCGCGACACGGACAGCCGGATCAAGGCGATCGCGCAGGTGCACCGCCGCCTCTACACGTCCGACGATGTCGAAAGCGTCGCCATGGACGAATATCTCGCCGCCATCGTGCAGGAGCTGCAGGACACCTGGTCGACACCGGCCGCGCCCCGGCCGATCCGGCTCGAGGCTGACAAGGTCATGATGAAGACCGATCATGCGGTCTCCCTGGGCGTGATCGTCAACGAGCTGGTCAGCAACGCCTGCAAATATGCTTATCGGCCCGAGCAGGCTGGCGAGATCCGGGTCAAGCTCGCCGAGCAGCGCCCGTCCGGCTTCCGGCTCGAGATCGAGGACGATGGCGTCGGCATGAAGGCCGGCGACAAGCCCAAGGGCAGCGGCCTTGGATCCAAGATCATCCAGGCCATGGCGCGCAGCATGTCGGCCAATTTCGCCTATGAGGCGGCGCCTAGCGGCGTCCGTGCGGTGCTGCAGGCCGCCTGAGGGTCAGCGCGGCAGGCTGCCCGTCTGCCGCAGCGCTTCGCCCAGCGCCAAGGCTGCGGAGGTTGCGAGATTGAGCGAGCGTACTTCGGGCCTCATCGGCAGGCGCACCCGCGCGTCGCAAACCGCCGCGACCTCGGCTGGAACGCCGGCGCTTTCCTTGCCGAACAGCAGCACGTCCTCGGCGCCGAAGCGGAAGGCGTAAGCGTCCTCGCTCGCCTTGGTGGTGAACAGCACCAGCCGCCGCGCGCCGACCGTCGCGCGGAAGGCGTCGAAGCTCGCGTGGCGGACGAACTCGACATGGTCGATATAGTCCATTGCCGCCCGTCGGACGCGCCGGTCATCCCACGCGAAGCCCAGCGGCTCGATCAGGTCGACCGCCGCGCTCAGGCAGGCGGCGAGGCGCAGCACGGCGCCGACGTTGCCGGCGATCTCGGGCTCGAACAGGGCGATGCGCATGGCTGCTGACTGGCCACGCGGCTGCCCGCGCGCAAGCCGCTCGGACACAAAATTGCGCGGCCGCAACTTTCGCGCTTGCGTCGCGCTACAATTGTGGCGTACGCTACAAATGTAGCTGAGGAGTTCCGATTCGTGCTGAACCGCTTGCCCCCCAAGGAAAGGCAGATCGTCGATCTGCTCTACCAGCGCGGCGCCATGACATCGGGCGAGGTGGTTGACGGACTGCCGGAGCGGCTGAGCGGCTCGGCGGTGCGCACCATGCTTCGCCGGTTGGAAGAAAAGGGCGCGGTGCGCCGCACCGACAGCGAGCGCGGCTATCTCTACGCTCCCGCCCAGTCCGAGCAGACCGCCCGCAAGTCGGCCCTGTCAGAAGTGGTGCGGGTGTTCTTCGACGGTTCGCCGACCAGCGCCGCCAGCGCGCTGCTCGGCATGTCCGACAAGATCGACGAGACCGAACTGGACGCGCTCGAGCGGATGATCGCCGAAGCCCGCAAGGCCAAGGGGAAGTAAGATGATCGCCTTGTTCATTCCCTTCGCACTGAAATCGCTGCTGATCGCCGGCCTGACCCTCGGCCTGTTGCGCCTGCTGCGAGATCGTTCGGCAGCGGAGCGCAACATGGTCGCGCACTTCGGCCTGCTGGCGCTGCTGATCATGCCGCTCGGCTCGATCTTCCTGCCGCAGCTGGTGGTGAGCGCGCCGGTGCTGGCGCCGGCCGCCGCGCCGGTCGCGGTCACCGCGACGCCGGCCGCCGCAAGCATGGCGCTTCCCGCCGCCACCGCCGCGCCGGCGGCGGCGCCGGCGTTCGACGTCACCGCGCTATGGCCGTTGCTCTACGGGGTGCCCGCGGCGCTGCTGTTGATCGTCACCTTGCTGGCGGTGCTGCGCCTGCTGACGCTCCGCGCCCGTGCCTCGGTACTGGTCGAGCCGAGCTGGATCAGCGCGCTCGCCCATGCCCAGCGGCGGATGGACTTCAAGAACGGCACTGCGCTGCTCAGCAGCAGTGACCTCAAGTCCCCGATCAGCTGGGGCGTGCTGCGCCCGGTCATCCTGATCAACGACGAGGCGATCGGCGCGCATGGCGACGCCGAGGCGATCATCGCGCATGAACTGGCGCACGTCCGCGGACTCGACTGGGCCAAGCTGCTGCTCGCCCGCATCGTCAGCGCCCTGTTCTGGTTCAATCCGCTGGTCTGGCTGCTCGCCCGCGAGGCGCATCAGCTGCGCGAGGAGACGGCCGACGACGCGGTGCTCGCCGCCGATGTCGCCAACACCGATTATGCCCAGCTGCTGGTCGGCGTCGCGCGCCACGAATGCCGCGGCATCCTGCTCGCCAGCCACGGCGTCGCCCCGGCCAAGAACAGCCTGTCGCGGCGGGTCCGCCGGGTGCTCGACCAGAGCCTGCCGCGGACCCCGGTGGCGCGTGGCTTCGGCGCCGGGCTGGCGCTCGGCGTGGTCGCGGCTGCCGCCCCGCTCGCGGCGCTGACGCTGGTGCCGAGCGCGGCGGGTACCGACGGCGGCAAGCGCTATTACGTGTCGCCGCCCGAACGCTCGCTGCCAGCGGTGGTCGCGGCTTCGGTGGCTCGGGCGACCACGGTCACCACCGACGTCGTCACGACCCAGGTCTCGGCCGCGCTGGCCGGGGAGCATGCCGAGCAGGCGCGGCGCGATGCCGACCAGGCGCTCGCCAACGCTCGCCAGCAGCTTGCCAGCGGGGAGCAGCAACGCGCCACCGATGCCCAGGCGCGCGCCAACGAGGCCGCGATCGAGGCGCAGAACCAGGCGCTCGCCGCGGCGGCCGCCGAGCGCGTCGGCCGGGTCGAGCCGGGCTATGCCGCGCAGATCCGCGCAGCGGCGCCCGGCCTCAAGCTCGACAATGGCGACCTGATGGGGATGCAGGCGGTGGGGGTCAGCCCCGACTGGCTGCGGGCGATGATCGCGGCGGGCTACCAGCCGCGCGACGCCGGCGACCTGACGGGCGCGCGAGCGGTCGGAGTGTCGCCGGCCTACGTCGCCGAGCTTGCCCGCGAAGGCTATCGGGGCCTGCCGCTGTCCGACCTAACCAGCATGCGCGCGATGGGGGTCGATGCGGCCTACATCCGCCAGCTGCGCCAGCAAGGGCATACGGGCATGACGCCCGACCAGCTGGTGCAATATCGCGCGATGGGGATCGCCACCCGCAGCCTCCGCGCCGAGCGAGCTCGGCCGCCCGCGCTGCCGCGGCCGCCGAGCTGGCGACGCGACAGCGGAGCCGAGCCGCCCGACCCGCCCGAGCCGCCCGACCCCGTCGATCACGACTAGGCCGCCCGCCGCACCATCCCACTGACGCCCGTTCGCCAGCACCCTTCGCGGGTGGACGGGATCCCTTTGCCAAAAATCCCTCCCAAGGAGATCCACCATGATCCGCTTGTTCGTCTTCCTCGGCAGCATCCTGCTGGCCGCCATCAGCATCACCACCGCCGGCTTCGCCGCCGACCTTGGCGAGCTGCGCTTCACCCTCGAAGCGCGACCCGGCGCCAAGGCCCAGGTCGGCTTCGACCTCGATGAGCGTGACGGCCGCGACCACAATCGCTGGCGCACCAATTCCACCATGCCCATCCGCGACCTGAATGGGCTCGCGCCGGGCGACTTGCTGGGAGGCGGCAGTCGGCCGCTCCGTTTCGCAATGGTCCGCGATGCGGGGCGCGCCGATTGTGCCGGGACCGGGGGCGACGGGCGCGGCGCGGGCCGCTGCACCGTGACCCCCGAACGCGGCTTCGAGTCCTTGCTGGCTGAGGCCGGCATCCCCCGGCCCGACCGTCGTGAAGCGTTCGGCATGCTGCTGGTCGACGTTCGGCGGGACCTGGTCGTCGCGGTGCGCGATGCCGGCTACCGTAAGCCCTCGATCAGCGACCTGACGGGGCTCGCCGCTCTCGGCGTCACTCCGGCTTACATCCGCGACCTCGACCGGCGTGGCTACAAGCCTGATCACCTCAGCGACCTGACCGCTTTCAAGGCGCTCGGCGTGACCCCGGAATATGTGGACGGACTGGTCCGCGCCGGCTTCGGTCGCCTCGCCGCCAACGACATCGTCCAGTTGAAGGCGCTCGGCGTTTCGCCCGACTATCTCGCCCAGCTTCGCGCCGCCGGTTACGCGCCGTTCCGCAGTTCGGAGGTGGTGCAAATGCGCGCGCTTGGCATCACCCCCGCCGACTTCGCCCGCTTTCGCGCCGACTACGGCCGGGTCGACGTCGACCGGCTGGTCCAGGCCAAGGCCCTCGGGTTCGTCGACCGCCGCCGTTGATCCGCCGATCCGTCGTTTCCATGCCCTCGCCGTTGCCGGAGCGTAATTCCATGTCACTGTTCCTTCGTCTCGGCCTGTTGGGCACGGCGACCTTTCTGCCCTCGCTGGCCGGGGCGCAGACCGCCGCGGCGCCGCCGACGGCGCCGCTGGCGACCTCGCTGGCGGGCAAGACGACTTTCGTGCCCGCCGACTTCGCGCGCTTCGCCCCGCGCACCGCGCTCGACATGCTCCAGCAGGTGCCCGGCTTCACTATTCGCGAGGCTGACCAGGACCGCGGCCTGGGGCAGGCATCGGAGAACGTGCTGCTAAACGGGCAGCGGGTCGCCAACAAGTCGGGCGGGGCGATCGCCGAACTCGGCAAGATCAACGCCGCCGATGTCGAGCGCATCGACATCGTCGACGCCGCCCAGCTTGGCATCGCGGGGCTGACGGGCCAGGTCGCCAACGTGGTCGTCAAGGCCAACCGCAAGAGTCACGGCCAGTTCGCCTGGCGCCCCGACGTGCGGGCCCATTACGCCCACCCGCGCTACGACAGCGGATCGATCAGCTACAACGATCGGATTGGCCCGGTGGAATATACGCTGGCGGTGAACGGTGATTCCGGGCGCGGCGCTTATGGCGGCCCGGTCATCATCACCGACGCGTCGGGCCAGGTGATCGAGCGGCGGCACGAAACGCTGTGGTCCGATTTCACCGGGCCCAAATTCTCGCTGACGACCAAGCTCGACGGACCCGGTTCGTCGGTCGGCAATCTGATCCTTTTCTACCAGCCTTATTGGTCGCGGTACGAGATCGCCGACCGCCGTATCCGCCTCGATGGTGACGATCGCGCGCGGGTGACCCGGTCGAAGCGGCCCGGCTACATCACCGAGGCCAATGGCGATTACACCTTCGCCCTCGGGCCGGGGCGGCTCAAGCTGATCGGTCTCAAGCATTTCGAGCATGAGCCGACCGTCACCACCCAGGTCACCAGTTACGATTCAGGCCAGCCGTCCGACGGCGTCCGCTTCAGCCGCGACGTCCGGATCAAGGAGACGGTCGGGCGCGGCGAATACGACTGGAAGATGGGGCGCAACACGCTCCAGGTCTCGTTCGAGCGGGCGGACAACAGCCTGGCGCAGGTCGGGCGGCTGTTCACGCTCGACCCAACCGGCGCGTTCAACGAGCAGCCGCTGCCCGACGGGACGGGCACGGTGCGCGAGCGGCGCTACGAAAGCCTGGTGACATTCGGCCGGGCGCTGTCGCCCAAGCTCGACCTGCAGGTCGTTGGCGGCGCCGAAGTCTCGCACCTCGAGCTGCTCGGCAGCAACTTGCCGGCGCGCAAATTCTTCCGTCCCAAGGGCAGCATCACGCTCGGCTGGCGGCCGACCAAGGCGTGGGACATCAGCCTGAAGCTTAACCGCAAGGTCGGGCAGATCAGCTTCTACGATTTCCTCGACCAGCCGCGGCTGAGCGACGACCGCAACAATGACGGCAATGCCCTGCTGGTCCCGCCGCAGAGCTGGCAGCTCGAACTTGAGGGCGGGCGGACGCTCGGCAAGTGGGGCAAGACGCGGCTCAGGCTCTACGCCCACCGGATCACCGACATCGTGGACATCGTTCCGATCGGGTCGGACGGGCAGGGGATCGGCAATCTCCCCAGCGCCAAGCGGCTCGGCTTCGAGAGCACCAGCACGTTCAATTTCGATCCGATCGGCTGGCACGGCGCCAAGCTCGACCTGCAATTCGGGGTCGACCACACCCGCGTCCGCGATCCGTTGACCGGCCGGATCCGGCCGATCAGCGGCAATATGAACCGCTGGTTCAGCCTGTCGCTGCGCCACGACATTCCCAGGAGCAACTGGGCGTGGGGCACCTCACTCAGCCACAACCACTTCGTGCCATATTATTATCTGACCGAGGTCGATCGGAACGAGGAGGGCCCGTTCTTCGATGAGACCTTCATCGAGAATAAGGACGTGGCGGGGATGACGGTGCGCTTCTCGATCACCAACCTGCTCAACGCCCGCCATCGCGAGGATCGCTCGGTTTATGCCGGCCGCCGCACCGTCAGTCCGCTGCTGTTCCGCGAAAGCCATGACCAGCTGATCGGGCCGATCTTCGCGATGAGCATCAAGGGCAGCTTCTAGGCGGCGACCCCGCCACGAAGCGCCCGATCAGCTCCTTCAATTGGACCCTGGCGCCCAGCCGTGCGGCGAGCAACGCGGTGCCGCTCACCTTGCGCTGCACGAACAGCAGCGCGGCCGGCGGCAGGTGCCAGCTTTCGCGGTCGGCGGCGATCACGATCCCCTGCTCACGCAAGGTGGCGATGAACGCCCGGTCGCCAAAGTCGAACGGGCCCGGGCGCTCGAGCACCTCGAGGATCACCCCGATCATCCGGTCGATCAGCGCGCCATGCCGCTCGGCCGCGCGGGCGCCGAGGAAGCCCGCCGCCACCGCGGCCGCGCGGATCCGTGGCACGTCGCCGTCGAGCATGGCGGCGAGCAACCGCGCGTAGCCCTGCGAGACCTCCGGCGCGATCTCCCGCGCCGCGCCGAAATCGAGCAGGATCAGCCGCCCCGTCTCGGCTTGGACGCGATAGTTGGCGAAGTTGGGATCGGTCTGCATCAGCCCGAATTCGAACAGCTCGCGAAGCACCAGTTCGACCAGTTCGGCCACCGCCGCGTCGCGCACCGGCTGTTCGGCATCTTCCAGTCGCTCGATCGGCGTTCCGGCGACATAGCTCATCGCCAGCACATGCCCGGTGCTGAACTCGGCATCGAAGGCTGGCACCACGAACCGCTCGTCGCCGGCCAGCAGGGCGCCATAGCGTTGCAGATAGTCGGCCTCGCGCCGGTAGTCGGCTTCGCGCGCCAATTGCTCCTTGGCGGCGGTCAGCAGCGGCGCGATGTCGAGGCTCGTCGGCAGCAGTCCCGACACGCGCAGCAGCGTCGCGACATTGTCGACGTCGGCATCGATGCTGTCGGCGACGCCCGGATATTGCACCTTGATCGCCAGGTCGCGCCCGTTCTGCGTCGTCGCGCGATGCACTTGCCCGATCGAGGCGGCGGCGATCGGGGTCGCGTTGAACTGGCGAAAGCGCGGCCGCCACGGCACGCCCCACTCGCGATTGAGGATCTGCTGCAGCTGCTGCGGCGGCATGCGATAGCCCTGGTCGCGCAGGCGGGCGAGGATCGCGCCCAGTTCGTCGGGCAGGAACTCGCCCGCATCGAGCGAGATCATTTGGCCCAGCTTCATCGCGGCGCCGCGCAGGTGCGCCAGCCGGTCGGCCAGCCGCTTGGCGTTGCCCGGGGTCAGCAACATGTCCTGCATGCTCGGCCGCTGCCCGTCGGCCAGCCGCCGCGCGCCCTCGGCGATCATTCCGCCGGCGACCCCGCCCGCCAGCCGTCCGAACTGGCCGAACCGCGCCAACCGCCCGCGCGGCACCGACCGATAGTCATCCTCGCTCATGCGGCGGATATGGGGGAGGGCCCGCCTAGTTGCGATGCCGCCGGCGCAGCACGTCGGTTACCGCGGTCCAGTCGCTCCCGCGCGCCTCGAGCAGGACGGTCAAATGGAAGAGGAGGTCGGCGATCTCCTCGGCCATTCCCTCGGGCGGGCGGGTGACGGCGGCGAGGGCGACTTCGACCCCTTCCTCGCCGACTTTCTGGGCGATCCGCTCGGTCCCTTCCTTGAGCAGCCAGCGGGTGTAGCTGGTGTCGGGGCCCGCCTTGGCGCGCTCCTTCACCACCGCCGCCAGCTCGGCCAGCCAGCCTGGACCAATCGGCTCGGCTCCGAAGCAACTGACGCTGCCCTCGTGGCAGGTCGGGCCGGCCGCCTCGGCCTGGACCACCAGCGCGTCGGCGTCGCAATCCTCGTGGACGCTCAGCACCGTGAGCGTGTTGCCGCTGCTCTCGCCCTTGCGCCACAGCCGGCCTTTCGAGCGGCTGAAGAAGGTGGCGAAGCCGCTCTCGAGCGTCGCGGTCAGCGCGGCGCGGTCCATGTAGCCGAGCATCAGCAGGCGGCCGCTGGCGGCGTCCTGCACCACGGCGGGGAGCAGCCCGTCCATCTTGTCCCAGGCGAGCTGGTCGAGGTCGGCGGAGGTCAGGGGCGAACGTCGATCCCGCACCAGGCGAGGTACTCCTTGAGCTCGGGGATCGCGATCCGGCGATCGTGGAAGACGGTGGCGGCGAGCGCGCCGCTGGCGCCGGCGGCAAGGACGTCGCGGAAATGCTCGGGCTCGCCGGCGCCACCGCTGGCGATGACGGGGACCGGGACCGCTTCGACCACCTGCTGCGTATGGGCGAGGTCGTAGCCAGTGCGGACGCCGTCGCGGCTCATGCAGTTCAAGACAATCTCGCCCGCGCCGCGGTCGGCGGCTTCGCGCACCCAGTCGAGCGTGCGACGGCCGGCCGCGCGGGTCTTGGCCGGATCGCCGGTATATTGCTTGACGTGATGGTCGCCGTCGTCGCTTTCGAGGCTGTCGACCCCGACCACCACGCATTGGCTGCCGAAGTCGGCCGCCAGCTCCTCGATAAGTTCGGGACGCTCGAGCGCCGGGGAATTGACCGAGACCTTGTCGGCGCCCGCCTCGAGAACCGCCGCCGCCTGGTCGCGGGTGCGGATCCCGCCCGCGACGGCGAAGGGGATGTCGATCAGCCGGGCGACACGGCGGATCCAGTCGAGGTCGACGCTGCGTCCCTCGGGACTGGCGGAGATATCGTAGAAGACCAACTCGTCGGCGCCGGCGGCGACATAGTGGCGGACGTGCTCCTCGATCCCGCCCATGTCGCGGTGCCCCTCGAAGCGCACGCCCTTGACCACGCGGCCGTCGCGCACGTCGAGGCAGGGAATGATGCGGCGGGTCGGCATAAAGTTTAAGCGAACAGCTCCTCGGGCGCGATCCGGCCTTCCCACAGGGCCTTGCCGACGATCACGCCATCGGTGTCCAGTTGGGTGACGTCGCCAAGCGATGAAATACCGCCACTGGCCTGTATCGCGAGGTGGGGCAGGCGCTCGGTGGCCTCGGCGTAGAGGGCGCGGTTGGGGCCGGCGAGCATCCCGTCCTTGCCGATATCGGTGAGCAACAGGTGGCGCGCGGCGGGAAACCGCGCCGCGACCTCCCACAGGCTGATGCCGCTCGCCGCTTGCCAGCCGTGCATCGCGACCATCGGCGTGTCGTCCTCGACGCGGACGTCGAGGGCGAGGGTGATGCGGTCTGGTCCGAAGCTGTCGAGCATCGAGGTGACGAGGTCGGGACGGGTGACGCACAGGCTGCCGACCACCGCGCGGGTGACCCCGGCCTCGAACAGGCGGGCGACGTGGCCGGCCGAGCGGATTCCGCCGGCGACCTGGATCTGAAGGCCGCTGTCGCGGGCGAGGGCGCGGATGAGGTCGTGCTGGACCGGCTCGCCGACACGGGTGCCGTCGAGATCGACGAGGTGCGCCCAGCTCGCGCCGGCGGAAGCGAAGCGGGCGAGCGCGGCGGCCGGCGCCTCGTCGTAAAAGGTCGCCTCCTCGAAGCGGCCCTGGCGCAGGCGCACCGGGCGGCCACCGATCAGGTCCATGGCGGGATAGACGATCATGCGGCGAGCCATCCTTGCAGAAATCGCGCCCCGGCCTCGCCGGAACGCTCGGGATGGAATTGCGCGCCGGTCAGCCGGCCGGCGTGGATCACGGCGGGGATGGGGCGGCCATAAGCGGTGCTAGCGACGGTCACGGGGCCGTCGTCGCAGGCGAAGCTGTGCGCGAAATAGACGTGGTCGCCAGTGCTGAGGCCGAAGGCGTCGGCGCTGACGGTCAATGGGCTCCAGCCCATGTGCGGGACGGGGCGGCCCGGCGCGGGCGCGAGTTTGCGGACGCGGCCGGAGAGGAGGGCGAGGCCTGGCGTGTCCTCTTCCTCGGTGGCCTCGAACATCAGCTGCATGCCGAGGCAGATGCCGAGGAGCGGTTGGGGCAGCTCGGCGAGCAAGCGGTCGAGGCCGCGGGCGCGTGCCTGGCGCATCGCGAAGCCGGCATGGCCGACTCCGGGAAGGACGAGCTTGTCGGCGGCGCGCAGGACCTCGGGATCGCCGCTGACCTCGGGCGCGACGCCGAGCCGCTCGAAGGCGATCGCCACCGAGCCGAGATTGCCGTAGCCGAGATCGACGCAGACCAGCTTCACAGCAGTCCCTTGGTGCTGGGCAGCACCGCGTCCGATCCCTCGCGCGCGACCGCCTGGCGAAGCGCGCGGCCGAACGCCTTGAAGCAGGCCTCGACCTTGTGGTGGTCGTTGTCGCCGTCGACCCGGACGTGGATCGCCGCGCGCATCGAATCCGCCAGGCTGCGGAAAATGTGCGGGGTCATCTCGGTCGGATAATCGCCGATGTGGCTGGCGGTGAAGTCGCCTTCGAAGCGGCAGTAGGGGCGGCCGGAAAGGTCGATCAGCACCTGCGCTTGCGTCTCGTCCATCGGCAGCGCGAAGCCGAAGCGGCCGATCCCGCGCTTGTCGTCGAGCGCCTGCCCCAGCGCGGTACCGAGCGCGATGGCGACATCCTCGAGACTGTGGTGCGGGTCGATCGCGAGATCGCCGTCGCACGCCAGCGTCAGGCTGAAATTGCCGTGCGCCGCGACCTGGTCGAGCATGTGGTCGAAGAAGGGGACGCCGGTGTCGATCCGGCGGGGCTCGGCGCGGTCGAGGTCGACCGCCACCGCGATGCGGGTCTCGTTGGTGTCGCGCGCGAGCGCCGCGCGGCGGGCGGGGCGCTCGGCGGCGAGCGGGACCTCGAAGGCGCGCAGTGCCGCGTCATTCTCCTCCCGGGTGCCGATCGTCAGCCGCACCCCGCCGGGCGCCGCATTCTCGCGGAAGCGGACCCGGATGCCGAGGCGGTCGAGCCGCTCGGCGAGCGCGGCGGCGTCGTCGACCTCGAGGAAGAGGAAATTGCCGTCGCTGGCGTGGACGCGCGTGACGATGGGGGAAGTGGCGAGGAGGGGCGCCAGCCGCGCCCGCTCGGCCTTCAGTTCCTCGATCCGCTGGAGGTGCACCGCGCGGCGGGCGGGGCTGAGCGCCTGCTCGGCGGCGGCGATGCTCAGCGTCGGCAGCGGATAGGGCGGGGCGGCGCGCGCGACCAAGGCGATCGTGTCGGGTTGGGCGACCAGCCCGCCGACTCGCGCGCCCGCCAGCCCGAAGGCCTTGGACAGCGTCTTCAGGACGATGAGGTTGGGGCGAGTGGCGGCTTCGGCGGCAAGGCTCGGGGTGTCGCCGAACTCGAGATAGGCCTCGTCGAGCACGATCAACGTGTCGGGCAACGCCGCAGCCAGCGCGAGCACGTCATCCGGGGCGACCGGGGTGCCGGTCGGGTTGTTGGGGGCGCAGACGAAGGCGAGCTTGAGGCCGGGCTCGCCCGCCACCGCCGCGATCAGCCGCGCGGGCTCGAACGCATAGTCCGCGCCCAGCCGCGCCTCGATCACCCGCGCGCCCTGCAGGCGGGAGAAATGGGCGTAGGCGGAGAAGGTCGGCAGGCAGACGCTGACCGCATCGACGCCGGGGCGGCAGAAGGTGCGGATGAGCAGGTCGATCGCATCGTCGCCGCCGCGGGTGACCAGGAACGATGCCGGGTCGACCCCGTAGAGCGCGGCCATCGCTGCGCGCAGCCGGCGCGGCTGGGGCTCGGGGTAGCGGTTGACCCCGGCGGGGCCGAGCGGGGGGTAGGGATTCTCGTTGGCGTCGAGCTTGATCGCGTCGGCACCGAACGGGTCGTCGGCGCGGCCGCCGAGATCGAACGGCGGCAGGTCGAGGATTTCGGGCCGGGCGAGGCGCTGGGCGAGGCTCATGCGCACGCCTCCGCCAGCCGCGCCTCGGCGGATCGAGCGTGGGCTTCGAGCCCTTCGAGCCGGGCCAGCGCGGCGGCGGCCGGGGCGATCGCCGCGGCGGCGGCGGGGGTCAGTTCCTGCACCGTCATCGCCTTCATGAAGGTCAGCACCGACACCCCGCCCCAGGCGCGCGCGGCGCCGTCGGTGGGGAGAACGTGGCTCGACCCCGCGCAATAATCGCCGAACGCCTCGGCGGCGCCGCGCCCGGCGAAGATCGAGCCGGCGTGGCGGATCAGCGGGACCAGCGCGGCAGGGTCGGCGACGTTGAGCGCGAGATGCTCGGGGGCATAGGCGTTGGCGACCGCCGTCGCCTCGGCGAGGTCGGCGCAGCGGATCAGCCGCGCGGCGTCGAGGGCGCGTTCGGCGATGGCGCGGCGGGGGAGGGTGGCGACTTGCCGCGCGAGTTCCTGCTCAACCGAGGCGAGCAAGGCGGCCGAGGCCGTCGCCAGCAGGACCTGCGCCTGGGGATCATGCTCGGCCTGGCTGAGGAGGTCGGCGGCGACGGCCGCCGGATCGGCGCGCTCGTCGGCGATCACCATCAGTTCCGAGGGACCGGCGGGCATGTCGATGGCGGGACCGCCGGGGAGCGCGGCGACCTGGGTCTTGGCTTCGGCGACCCAGGCGTTGCCCGGCCCGCCGATCTTGTCGCAACGGCCGATCTCGCCCGCGCCGAAGGCCAAAGCGGCGATCGCCTGCGCGCCGCCGACCGTCCACACCGCGTCGATCCCGCAGCGTTCGGCGGCGAGCGCGACCAGCGGGTCGAGGCTGCCGTCGGCGCGGGGCGGGGTGGTGACCGCCAGCTCGCCGACCCCGGCGGCGCGCGCCGGCAGTGCGAGCATCAGCAGGGTCGAGAAGAGGGGCGTCGCGCCGCCGGGGACATAGAGCCCGACCCGGTCGATCGGCCGCCAGACCTTGCGCACCGTCAAGCCGGGCATGGTCTCGACCGCGAGGTCGGCGGGCCGGCTCGCGGCATGGAAGGCGGTGATATTGGCGACGGCGAGGTCGAACGCTGCCTGCTCGTCCGCGGACAGCCGGCGGCGCGCCTCGGCGGCGGCGGCGGCGATCGGGACCGGCCGCGGCGGCGCGCCGTCCATCGCCGTGGCGAGTTCGCACAGCGCGTTCCAGCCGCCGTCGCGGACTTGGGCAACGATTTCGGCGACCCGCGCCTTGAGCGCCGGGTCCGACCGCCCCGCCGGCCGCGCCAGCAATTGGCGCTGCTCGGCCGGGGACAGGTCGCTCCACACCGCCCGCTTCACAGCATCATCTTTTCGATGGGGAGGACCAGGATAGCCGAGGCGCCGGCAGTCTTGAGGTCGTGCAGCGTCTCCCAGAATACCGATTCCTGGCACACCGCGTGGACCGCGAAGTGCCCCGGCCGCCCGTGCAAGGGCAAGATGGTCGGCGCCTCGGCGCCCGGCAGCAGGCGAGTGATCGCGGGCAGCGCGGTGCTCGGCGCATTGAGCATGATGTATTTAGCGTCGCGGGTGCCGATGACGCCCTGCAACCGCTTCCACAGCCGTTCGGCCTGCGCTTGCTTGGGCGCGGCGATCGGGCGGCGGGTGCGGATCAGCACGGCCTCGCTCTCAAGCACGGTCTCGACCGCTTTGAGGCCATTGGCCTCGAGCGTCGCGCCGGTCGAGACGAGGTCGCAGATGAAGCCGGCGATGCCCAGCCGCGGGGCCAGCTCGACCGCGCCGTTCATCTTGACGACTTCGGCCGCGATGCCCCGCGCGGCGAGCCAGGCGGCGAGGATGTTGGGATAAGTGGTGGCGATGCGCTGGCCGGCGAGGCTGTCGGGCAGGCCCCACGTGACGCCTTCGGGCGCGGCGAGCTTGAGGGTGCATCGGCCAAAGCCCAGCTCGGCGATGACCTCGCAACGCTGCTCGCGCTCAGCGAGCGCGAACTCGTTGAGGACGTTCTGGCCGACGATCCCGAACTCGCAGGCGCCGTCGGCGACGAAGGTCGGGATATCGTCGTCGCGCACGAACATGAGGTCGGCGGGGAAATTCTCGATCCGCGCCGCCAGCACGTTCTTGCCGTTGGCAATGCGCAGGCCGGCATCGCGCAGCAGGTCGCGCGACAACTCGGACAGGCGGCCCGACTTCTGGATGGCGATGTGCAGCCGCTCGGCGTCAACCAGCATCGCGCGCCTCCAGCGTGTCGAGCGTCTGGCGGTAGCCCTGATGCGGCTCCTGCCTGAGGAAGCGCGCGACCCGGACGATGGTGGTCGTGCTGACCCCGGTACCGTCGTGGATGTCGCGATAACTGAGGTCAGTGCCGTCTAGCAGCCGCGCGATGTGCCAGCGCTCGGCCAGCGTCCGCACCTCGGCGGGGGTGCAGAGGTCGGTCAGGAAGCGGCGCATCTCTGCCGCGTCGCGCGGCACGCGCAGTGCCGCGCAGAGGTCGTCGGTGAGTTGGGAGAGGTCGCGGGAAGGGGTCATTTTGTTACAACGTGCTAGAACAGTAGCACGTATCTAGGCACGCCGTCCGTGCCGCGCAACCCCGCCGCTCAGTCCGCCGCCAGCGCTTGCCTCAGTTGGCCGCGGCGGTCACCCGCTTCATCTGCCCCGCGACATGATCGAACACCGCGACGTGCATCGGCCGCTCGAACTCGAGCCCGGCGTGCCACTCGCCATGCCAGCGGACCCAGCTTTGCAGCGGTTCGATTCCCGGCACCGTGATCCACAGCAACTGGCCCTCGACCACCCGCTCGCGCAGGGCGATGCAGCAGCCGTGCGGCGACATGTTCTCGAGGCTGACCTCGTAGGGCATTTCCTTGGGCTTGCGGAAATTCACCGCGGCGGTCAGCCGCTCGCGCCCGTCGCGTCGCTTGTTGTCCTGCTCCATGATTCTCGCGTTCCACTTTCTCAAGTTCGGCTCCACGACCCGAAAAATGCCGGAACTCCGCCACTTCCGATAGGGATGAGTCGCGCAGCGTCCGAGGATGGGACGGATGACGCGCGGCTTTCCCCTCGTTAGAAACGCGGTGATGACGCTGTACGCCCTCGACGATCTCGCCCCGCAGCTCGGGACTGGCGCCTGGGCGGCACCCTCGGCCGACCTCGTCGGCGACGTCCGCCTCGCCGCCCGCGCGAGCGTGTGGTTCGGGGCGGTGATCAGGGCCGACAACACCCCGATCCTGATCGGTGAGGAGAGCAACGTCCAGGACGGCGCGGTCTGCCACTCCGATCCTGGGGCGCCGCTGACCATCGGGCGCGGGGTCACGGTCGGCCACCAGGCGATCCTCCACGGCTGCACGATCGGTGCGGGTGCGCTGATCGGGATGGGCGCGCGGGTGCTCAACGGGGCGCTGGTGGGCGAACGCTGCCTGGTCGGCGCGGGCGCGCTGGTGACCGAGGGCAAGACGTTCGAACCGGGGATGCTGATCGTCGGCGCACCCGCCCGTGCGATCCGTCCGCTGAGCGAGGCCGAGCTGGCGGCGCTCGTCGTGTCGGCGGCCCATTATGCCGAGAAAGCCGCCGCTTATGCCGCCGGCTTGAAGGCCGTCGGCTAGGTCACAAGCCTGACACTTGGCGGGCTGCCACGCCTCGCCCACCTATCGTCCATGATCGACATCCGCCCCTTCGCTTCGCTGGGTCATGCCAACCATGGCTGGCTCGATGCCCACCACCATTTCTCCTTCGCGAACTATTACGATCCCGCCCGGATGGGGTGGGGAAGCATTCGCGTCTGGAACGACGACTGGATCGCCGCGCAGAGCGGCTTTCCGCCGCATCCGCACAAGGACATGGAGATCGTCACCTACGTCCGCACCGGCGCGATCACCCACCAGGACAGCCTCGGCAACAAGGGCCGCACCGGCGCCGGCGACGTGCAGGTGATGAGCGCCGGCTCGGGCGTGACCCACGCCGAATATAACCTCGAGAACGAGCCGACGACGCTGTTTCAGATCTGGATCGAGACCGATCGCAAGTCGGCCCCGCCCAGCTGGGGCGCGATGCCCTTCCCCAAGGAGGCGCGGGCGGGCAATTTCCAATTGCTCGCCAGCGGTAATGCCGACGATGGGGCGCTGACGATCAATGCCGACGCGCGGATTCTCGGCACGACGCTGGCCGCGGGCAGCGAAATCGCATTTGAGGCCGATCCCGCGCGGCACCTCTACCTCGTTCCTTCGGGTAAGGTCCTGGTCAACGGGACGCCCGCCAACCCGCGTGACGGGATCGCCATCACGGGTGAGACCGCGGTGACGATCACCGCCGAGGAAGACGCCGAGCTGGTTCTGGTCGACGCCCGCTAGGGGCAGCTTCGGGATTGTCTGGCGGCGGATTAGCGGGCATGAGGCGCCGCTGATCCGCCGGTCCGGACGCGGGGGCGTCCGTGGGGTCCTGGCGCCCACTATAAGGTTGTTCGATACGTGCCCGTGTTCGGCGTCCGTCGCCTGTTCGTCTCCTTCCTGTTGAGCGGCCTTGCGTCCGCAGCTGCCGCGCAAAGCTCGCCGGTCGCGCCGCCGCCGCCGCCGCGCGCCGATACCGTCGGGCCCGAGCAGTTGCGCAATTTCGCGCTGCCGGGCTCGTCGCAGGAGCAGCCGGCGACCGACACGCGGCCAGCGACGACCACGCCGACACGCCCGGCACGCGCGGCCACCACCACGCTGCCGCCCGCCAGCCGCGAGCGCACCACGCTGGTCCCGCCGCCGATCGCCGGCACCGGCCGCGCCGCCGCTCCGGCGAGCCGCCCGGCCGAGACCGTCAGCGTTGCCCTGCCGCGCACCCAGGCGCCGGCCGCAGCAACCACCGTCTCGACCGCGACGACGCCAGCCCTGTCGTCTGCGGCGCCGACGGGCACCGCACTGCCCACAGCTCCGCTGTTCCCGGGGTCGGACTCGTCGGTCCCGGTGTCGACCGCACCGATCCCGGCGACGACCGAAGAACCGGCCAGCAACTGGCTGACGACCTGGCTCCCGATCCTCGCGCTCGTTGCAGCGGGCGGGCTGTTCGCCTGGTGGTGGCCGCGCCGTAAGCGGGCCGGGGCCGATGAGGGCTTCGGCCAGCTCGCCTTTGCCGGCGGCCCGGCGGCGCTGTCGCCCGAGCCGGTGCGTGCGCCGGCGCCGCGGCCGGTTCCCGCGCCGCAACCCGAAGCGCCCGTGCGCGCGCCGAGCGTTGGGCTGGTCAGCTCGCGCTTACGTGCGTGGCTCGATGTGGACCTGGGCGTCCGCGTCGCCGCGATCACCGACGAGGAATATTCGCTCGAGATCGATATCGTGCTCACCAACTCGGGCAGCGCGGCGGCGCGCGAGATTGCGGTCGAGGCATTGCTGATCAACGCCGGGCCCGACCAGGAGCAGGAGGTGAAGGCCTTTTTCGCCCGGCCCGACGCCGACGGCTTCGCGGCCGAGACGGTCGCGCCGATGGGACAGACGGCCTTCTCGGCCACGCTGAAGATGCCGCGCGGGGCGTTCCGCGAATATGCGGTCGGCGGCGGCTCGGTGGTGGTGCCGATCGTCGCGCTCAACACCGGCTACAAGGCCGGATCGTCGCGCGGGCGGTCGTCCGCCGCCTTCCTCGTCGGGCGGGCCGGGGCGGACGCCGACAAGCTCGGGCCGTTCCCGACCGACCAGGGGCCCAAGGGCTTCAACCGGCTCGGCCTCAAGCGCCTGCCCGATCAGGTCCGCCGCTAGCTAAGCGGCCGGCTCAGCTATTGTCTTCGACCTCGGCGCCGGGCGCGTTCTTGCGGACCGACTCGATCGCGTTCATCGCCGACGCCTTGCTGGAATAGCCTTCGGACGCGAACATCGTCTCGCTGTTATATTTGAAGCGGACGCGGAACTCGCCCTTCTTGTCCTTATGGATCTCGAACTTGTGCGCCATGTTCGCCTCCGTCGTGGTGGTTGGCGCAAGGTGACCCAGAAGCGAGCGTTAGTGAAGGGCCTTTAGCGGGCGCGGCTCAGAGCACGTCGCTGTTATAATGGTGCCAGGCGAGCACCGCGGCGGCGCCGCGATAGGGGCGCCACGGTTCGGCCAGCTCGCGCAGATGCTTTTCCGATGGGCGCTCGTCATGCCCGAGCATCTTGCCGAGTGCGACCTGCACCGCGAGGTCGCCGGCCGGAAAGGCGTCGGCGCGGCCTTCGGCGAACAGCAGATAGATTTCCGCCGACCAGCGGCCGATGCCCTTGATCCTGGTCAGAAGCGCGATCGCTTCCTCATTGTCCGCAGGCAGATGGGCGAGGTCGAGTTCACCTGAGAGCACCAGCGACGCCAGGCTGCGCGCATAGCCGGCCTTCTGCCGTGACAGGCCCGCCTCGCGCAGCTCCTCGTCGCTGGCGGCGATGAGCCGTTCGAGGTCGGGTGGGTCGCCATAGCCGGCGACCAGCTTGTTCCACATCGAGCGCGCCGCGGCGACGCTGACCTGCTGGCCGACGATGGTGCGGAGGAGGGTGGTCACGCCCGGCTCGGAATGGCGCGGATCGGGGCGGCCGAGCCGTTCCATCACGTCGGCGAAGGCGGGCTCGCTCGCGGCGAGATGGTCGAGCGCGACTTCGAGGCTTTCGGTGGTTCTTACCATCTCAGTTCGTCACCCCGGACTTGATCCGGGGTCCAACTGCATTCGCTGCGCCGAAGACAAAGGTGGATGCCGGATCAAGTCCGGCATGACGGCTTGCGCGGAGGGTCACGCCACGCTCGCCGCGTAAAGCGCGACGGCGGCGGCGTTGGACACGTTGAGGCTTTCGATGGCGGCACTGATCGGCAGCTTCGCGAGCGCATCGCAATGCTCGCGGGTGTTGCTGCGCATGCCCGGTCCTTCGGCGCCGAGGACCAGCGCCACCCGCTGCGGGCCGAGTGCGTTCTTCAATTCGGTGGTGGCTTCGCCGGCGAGGCCGATCCGCCAGAAGCCGGCCTCGGCGATCTCCTCGAGCGCGCGGGCGAGGTTGACGACGCGCGCCCATGGCACCCGCTCGAGCGCGCCGCTCGCCGCCTTGGCGAGGACGCCGCCCTCGATCGGCGAATGGCGGTCCTGGGTGACGATCCCGACCGCGCCGAACGCCGCCGCCGAACGGAGGATCGCGCCGACATTGTGCGGATCGGTGACCTGGTCGAGGACCAGCAGGATCGCCTTCTCGTCGGCCTCGGCGAGGATGTCGCCGAGCCAGACGTCCTCGAGCGGCTCGACCTCGATCACCACGCCCTGGTGCGGGGCGTCGTTGGGGACGAGGCGGCCCATGTCGGGCCCTTCGGCGAAGACGAGGGGCACATCGGGCGGGAATTGCATGAAGCCCGCGGCCTCGCGCGTCGCCCATGCCTTGAGGATCTTGCGATTGGGATTATCGAGCGCGGCGGCGACGGCGTGCTTGCCCCACAGTCGCGGGCGATTGGCGCTGCCGTGGCTCTGGTGCGATTTCTTGCGGCGGGTCATGGCCGCGCCTTAAGCGCTCAGGCCCCAGCCGTCACCCTGAACTCGTTTCAGGGTTCATCTCGACATGCACGGTGCGGCTCGAAAATGGATGCTGAAACGAGTTCAGCATGACGGGTGGTGAGCTTATGCCACCCCTTCGGCATCCAGGGCATAGCCCGCGCTGCGGACCGTGCGGATGAGATCGGGCTCGCCCAGCGCCAGCCGCAGCCGGCGGATGTGGACGTCGACCGTGCGCAGCTCGATCTCCTCGCTGTGCGGCCAGACGGTCTCGAGCAATTGCTGACGCGAGAAGACCCGGCCCGGGTTCTCGAGGAAATGGCGGAGCAGGCGATATTCGGTCGGGCCGACGCTCACCGGCTTGCCCTCGCGGCGGACGCGATGGGCGGTCAGGTCCATCTCGAGCCCCTGATAGTCGAGCTGCTCGGCCGCCAGCGCCGGACGCACCCGCCGCAGCACCGCCGAGGCACGCGCGACGAGTTCCTTGGGGCTGAACGGCTTGGTCAGATAATCGTCGGCGCCGGTCTCGAGCCCGCGAATGCGGTCGTCCTCCTCGCCGCGCGCGGTCAGCATGATGATTGGCAGGTGCGCGGTCGACTGGCGGCGGCGCAGGCGGCGGCAGACCTCGATCCCGCTGATCCCTTCGATCATCCAGTCGAGGATGATGAGGTCGGGGCGGGTCTCCTCGGCGAGGATCAGCGCTTCTTCGCCGTCGCCGGTGCGGGTGATGGTGAAGCCCGCGCGCTCGAAGTGGAAGCCGATCAGCTCGGCCAGGTTGCGGTCGTCCTCGACCAGCAGGAGCTTCTTGGTGGTCACGGCTTGGCGAGCCCTTCGCCGCCCTTGGCGCGCTGCTCCATATGTTCCCCCGTGGCGGCGTAATAGACCATCTCGGCGATGTTGGTGGCGTGGTCGCCGACCCGCTCGAGGTTCTTGGCGACGAACAGCAGGTGCGCCGACTGCCCGATGTTGTGCGGGTTCTCCATCATGTGGGTCAGCAGCGTGCGGAAGATGCTGTCGTAGAAATCGTCCACCGCCTTGTCGCGGGCGCAGACGCGGAGCGCGCCCTCGGCGTCGCGGTTGACGAAGGCGTTCAGCACGTCCTGCACCATTTGGGTGGCGATCCGCGCCATCTCGGGCAGTAGTGACAGCGGCTCGATCTTAGCGGCGTCCTCGAGCAGGGGCACGCGCTTGGCGATGTTCTTGGCATAGTCGCCGATCCGCTCGACCACGCCCGAGATCTTGAGCGCGGCGACTACGTCGCGCAGGTCCCCGGCCATCGGTGCGCGCAGCGCGATCAGGCGGATGACCCGGCTCTCGGTCTCGACCTCGAGCGCGTCGATCTTCTTGTCGTCCTCAATCACCTGATGAGCGCCGTCGAGGTCGCGCTCGGTCAGGCAGCGCATCGCCTCGATGATCCCGTGCTCGGCCAGCCCGCCCATCTCACTGATGAGCGCGCGCAGCCGGTCGAGATCCTCGTCGAAGGCTTTGATCGTATGTCCCTGGGTGGCCATCATGGTCGTGCTCCCACTCAGCCGTAGCGGCCGGTGATATAGTCTTGCGTGCGTTGCTGGCGGGGGTTGGTGAAGATGTCGCTGGTCTTGCCATATTCGACCATCTCACCGAGGTGGAAAAAGGCCGTCCGCTGGCTGACCCGCGCCGCCTGCTGCATGTTGTGGGTGACGATCGCGATCGCGTAGCGGCCGCGCAATTCGTGGATCAGCTCCTCGATCTTGGCGGTGGCGATCGGGTCGAGCGCCGAGCAGGGCTCGTCCATCAGGATGACTTCGGGATCGACCGCGATGGCGCGGGCGATGCACAGCCGCTGTTGCTGGCCGCCCGACAGCGCGGTGCCGCTTTCGGTGAGGCGATCCTTGACCTCGTCCCACAGGCCGGCGCGCTTGAGGCTGCGCTCGACGATCCCCTCGAGGTCGGTCCGGGTCGGCGCGAGGCCGTGGATGCGCGGGCCGTAGGCAATGTTGTCGAAGATCGACTTGGGGAAGGGGTTGGGTTTCTGGAACACCATGCCGACGCGGGCACGGAGCTGGACGACGTCCATGTCGGGCGAGTTGATGTCCTCGCCGTCGAGGCTGATGTCGCCGGTCACGCGCGCGCCGGGGATCGTGTCGTTCATCCGGTTGAGGCAGCGCAGGAAGGTCGACTTGCCGCAGCCCGACGGGCCGATGAAAGCGGTGACCTTGTCGTCGCGGATCTCGATCGAGACGTCTTTCAGCGCCTGCTTTTCACCGTAGAAGACGCTTACGTCCTCGGCGCGCATCTTGGGCGCCTCGCCCGTGGCCGGCTCGGCCGCGGTCGGGTTGCTGGCGACGGCCTCGTCGAGCGCCGGCGCGGGCTCGGGCTGGCGCTCGGCGTTGAACTCGTCCTCCCGCGCGGCGTCAGCCGCGATCGCGGTCGAGGGAAAGGGCACCGGCGTGGTCGGCGAGATCGGCGGCTGTTCCTTGGTCATCTGCACGGCCCTACCAGCGTCGTTCGAATTTGTTGCGGAGCGCGATCGCCAGCCCGTTCATCAGCAGCATGAAGACGAGCAGCACAATGATGGCGGCGCTGGTCTTCTGGACATAGGCGTGATCGACCTGGTCCGACCACAGGAAGATCTGCATCGGAAGCACCGTGGCGGGGTCGGTCACGCCATGCGGCGGGATGGCGATGAAGGCGCGCATGCCGATCATCAGCAGCGGCGCGGTCTCGCCCAGCGCGCGGGCGACCCCGATGATGGTGCCGGTCAGGATGCCGGGCAGCGCCAGCGGGAGGACATGGTGGAACACCACCTGCATCTTGGAGGCGCCGACGCCGAGCGCGGCGTCGCGGATCGAGGGGGGCACCGCCTTGATGGCGTTGCGCGCCGCGATCACGATCACCGGGAAGGTCATCAGCGCGAGCGTCATCCCGCCGACCAGCGGCGCCGAGCGGGGCAGGCCCATCAGGTCGAGGAATACCGCCAGCCCGAGCAGGCCGTAGATGATCGACGGGACCGCGGCGAGGTTGTTGATGCTGACCTCGACGAGGTCGGTCCAGCGGTTCCGCGCGGCGAATTCCTCGAGGTAGAGCGCGGCCAGCACGCCGATGGGGAAGGCCAGTGCGATGGTGACGAGGATGGTGAGGAAGCTGCCGACCAGCGCGCCCCACACGCCGGCGCTGGCCGCGTCGGTCGAATCGCTGCTGGTCAGAAAGTCGAGGCTGAGCCCGCCCAAGCCGTTGGCGGCTATGGTGACGAGCAGGAACAGGAGGAAGGCGACGGACAGGCCAATCGCCGCCAGCCCGAACGCCTTGAAGCGGCGCTCGGCGGCGTAGCGGCGGCGGACGCGCGCCTGCATCGCCGCGTCAGTCCAGCGGGGCGCGCTCTTACTCATAGGCTTCCCGATAGCGGCGCACGACGATCAGCGCGATGAGGTTGAGGATGAGGGTGATGGCGAACAGCGCCAGCCCGAGCGCGAAGGCCGCCAGCGTCTTGGGGCTGTCGAACTCCTGCTCGCCGGTGAGCAATTGCACGATCTGCACCGTGACGGTGGTGACGCTGTGGAACGGATTGGCGGTGAGATTGGCGGCGAGGCCGGCGGCCATGACGACGATCATCGTCTCGCCGATCGCCCGGCTGACCGCGAGCAGGACGCCGCCGACGATGCCGGGCAGCGCGGCGGGCAGCAGCACGTTGCGGATGGTCTCGGAGCGGGTGGCGCCCATCGCCAGGCTGCCGTCGCGCATCGCCTGCGGCACCGCGGCGAGGCTGTCGTCGGCCATCGAGCTGACGAAGGGGATGATCATGATTCCCATGACGAGCCCGGCCGCCAGCGCGCTTTCGGCCGAGGCGGAGCTGATGCCGATTGCGAGCCCGAGGTCGCGGATCGCGGGCGCCAGCGTGATCGCGGCGAAATAGCCGTAGACCACGGTCGGCACGCCGGCGAGGATTTCGAGCACGGGCTTGAGCCACTTGCGCAGGCGCGGGTCGGCATATTGGGTCAGGTAGATGGCGCTCATCAGCCCGAGCGGAATGGCGACGATCATCGCGATGATCGCCCCGATGAAGATGGTGCCCCACAGCAGGGGCACGAAGCCGAAGCTGCCCGACGACCCCGCCTGGTCGGCGCGCAGGGCGGTCTGGGGGCTCCACTCGGTGCCGAACAGGAAGCTTAGCGGATTGACCTGCTGGAAGAAGCGAAGGCTTTCGAACAGCAGCGAAAGGACGATGCCGGCGGTGGTCAGCACGGCGATCAGCGAGGCGCCGGCCAGCACCCACAGCAGCCGCCGCTCGACGCTCGGCCGCGCGCGGAACGAGGTACGCACCCGCGCGAACGCCAGCGCGGTCCCCGCCAGCGCGACCGCGATTACCAGCGCCGCGCCGAGCCACGACCATTGGCGCTCGGCCGCCGCCCAAATGGGGGCGAGGCTGGTCGATTGCGGATTGAACCCGGCGGCGAGCTGGCCGCGGGCGATCTGCCGCGCCTCGTCGAGCACGGCCGATTGGAGCATCGGATCAGCGGGCATCGCCGCCGCCACCGGGCTCGACAGCACGGCATGGCGGACCATGGCCTGCTGGGCCGGTACCCAGGCCGCGAGCGCCAGCAGCGCCGGGAGCAGCCCCGCCAGCGCGGCCAGGCTGGCGTGGTAGACGGGCAGGCTGTGCAGCCGGCCGCCCGCGCGGCGCAGGGCGCGCGCGCGGTTGAGGGCGAGCACGAAGCCGCCCGCCGCCACCGCGAGGATGGCGGCCAAGGTCAGCAGCAAGATCACGCGCGGGCGGTTCCGCTTACTTGAGGGTCGACGGGTCGAGCGGCTTGAGGGCCGCAGCCTGCGCGGTGGCCGCGGTCGCATCGGCACCACCGAACGGCACCAGGCCCTTCTTCTGGAGCGCGCCGCCCTGACCCCACTGGGTCGCGTAGAAGGTGACGAACTGCTTGAGCGCCGGACGCGCGGCGAGATGCTCGCCCTTCACGTAGATGTAGAGCTTGCGCGCGCCGGGGTAGCTCAGGTCGGCGATGGTCGCCTCGCTCGGCGAGACGCCCTTGATCTGGACCGCCTTCACCTTGTCGCCATTGACGTTGAGGTAAGAGAAGCCGAGCACGCCCAGGGTGGTGTTGTCGAGGCTGACCTTCTGCACCAGCAGGTTGGGATTGTCGGCGACCTCGACATAGGCGCCGTCCTCGCGGATCTTGGAGCAGATGTCCTTGTGCTTGGCGTCGTCCGACTTGGCGAGCGCGGCCATCGCCGGGTCGGTGTCGCAGCCCTTGGTCAGGATGAGGTCGGCGAGGCTGTCGCGGGTGCCCGAGACGGGCGAGGGGCCCATGATCCGGATCGGGGTGGCGGGCAGCGCCGGGTTGACGTCGTGCCAGGTCTTGGCGGTGTTCGGACCCTTGCCGAACGGGTTGGCGGCGAGCGCCTTGTAGATGTCGGCCTGGGTGAGGTTGAGGGCTTGCGCGCCCTTGTTCTGGATGAGGGTCAGCCCGTCGATCCCGATCGGCACTTCGATGACGTCCTTGGCGCCGTTCTTGGCGCACAGGTCATATTCGCTCTTCTTCATCGCGCGCGAGGCGTTCTCGATGTCGGGCGAATCGGCGCCGACACCGCCGCAGAAGATCTTCATGCCGGCGCCGGTGCCGGTCGCCTCGACGGTCACGCGCGCGCCGGGGTTGGCCTTCTGAAAGGCCTCGGCCACCGCGGTGGTGAACGGATAGACGGTGGCCGAACCGACCACCTTGAGCTGCTGCGCGGCATTGCCGCCATTGCCACCACAGGCGGCCACCAGAGCAACCAACGGCGTGGCCCAGACGATCTTCTTCATGGCTTTGCGAATCCTTCCCCGCATCGAGTCCCGCTCGCCCTAGCCGTGGCTAAGCGATTCAAGCGTGACGGTCCGGTGACGGTTTTGTGACGGCGACTCAGGCGAGCGGCAGGGCGACGGTCACCGTGGTGCCGGCGCCGGGCGTGCTGCTGATGTCGAGCCGGCCGCGATGGCGCTCGACGATGTGCTTGACGATCGCCAGCCCGAGCCCGGTACCGCCGCTGTCGCGGCTGCGCGCGGCATCGACACGGTAGAAACGCTCGGTCAGCCGCGGGATATGCTCGCTGGCGATGCCATCGCCATGGTCGCGCACGCTGAGCAGTGCCTCGCCGCCGCGCTGGTCGATCGTCACCTCGACCGTCCGGCCCGGGGTCGGGCAGCCGTAGCGCAGCGCGTTGGCGACGAGGTTATCGGCCAGTTGCAGCAACTGCGCATAATCGCCGGCGACTTGGGGCCGGTGCGCTTCCTCGCCGACGGTGATCTTCGCGCCGCGTTCGCTGGCGAGCGGGCCGGCGTTGACCACGGCGGTGAGCGCCACCTCGCGCAGATCGACCCGCTCGGACGGCACGCTGAAGCGCTCCGATGCGATCCGGCTGAGGCTCATCAGGTCGGCGACGATCCGCAGCATCCGTCGCGCCTCGCCGTGGATCGAGTCGGCGAACTTGCGGCGCAGCGGATCGGGCAATTCGCCGTCGTCGGCGAGGGTTTCGGCATAGCCGATGATCGTCGCCAGCGGAGTACGTAGCTCGTGACTGGCATTGGCGACGAAATCGACCCGGGTCTTTTCCGCCGCGCGCATCGCCGACCGGTCCGCGAGCCGAACGAGCAGCAGGTCGTCGTCGAGCGGGCGGACCAAGAGGCTCCAGCTGCGGGCGATGCCGCCGATCCCGCTCACTTCCAGTTCGGCGGCCTTGCCGACCTGGATCGCCGACAAGGCCTGCGGCTGGCGGATGGCGAGGCGGATGTCGCGCCCGACGATCGCGTCGCCGAACAGCTCGCGCGCGGCGGCGTTGGCGGCGACGGTGCGCTCGCGCTCGATCAGCAGGGTCGGATCGCCCGCGGCGTCGAGCAGGGCACGGACGAGGGGCGGTGGGTCGATCATCTCCGCTTCGTCTTAGGCGAAGGCGGGCGCCAAGGGCTAGGCGGAGAAGTCGAGCCCCAGTCGGCGGTAACGATCGCTCCTGAGCGCCGCAGCGAGGAGGATGAGCAGGATGGGATAGGCCCAGAAGCGCATTGCGGCGGCATAAGCGATGTTGAGCAGGCTCGGCTGAAGGAGGCGCAGCCCATGTCCCATGAGCGTCGTCAGTTGCAGCCCGGCAGCCCACAATGGCCAGAAGCGGTGAGTGGTCAGCGCGAGCGCCACGAAGAAGGCGAGCATGCCGAGGTCGATCAGCGCGACGCTGACGGCGATCTGGGTCTCGACGTTGATGAGCGCCGTCGAGAGCGCCGATGCACAGAGGCAGACAATCGCAGCAATGCGGATTTCGCGGTCGCCGCGAACGAGGGCGATCACCACCACCAACAGGACAAGGCCGTAATAGAGAGCGATGTGGACCATGGCGTCGCCTCCCTAAATCAAAAGGAGCCGGACCGGGATGCCCGGCCGGCTCGCTTGTGATGAAAGTGGGTCTCGATCAGCCGACCGCGCGCAAGTGCGCCGACGCGGGCGGACATTCCATCCCGTCGCCAAAGGAAACCGTCCGCAGGCCCGGGATCTTGTTCTTGGCGTCGAGCAGGATGACATGCGCCTGCCCCATCCGGCCGCGTGCGGCGACCAGCCCGTTCAGGGCGCCGGCGACTTCCTCGAACGCTTCATGACCCGTGCCGATGGCGACGCCGGTGCAGGAGCGGGCGCGGATCAGCCGCGACTGCAGCTCGGCCAGTTCCATTAGGGCCGCTTCGATGCTGTCCTCGACCGCCCGGATCTGGGTGGCGACGGCGTGGGCGGATTGCTCGATGATTTGCTTTCGCATGACCTCTCTGTGCCAGGCGGAGAGCCGCCCGGTCTTATGTGGTCCGCGGTAGAGCTGAACTGGCCTTAGTGTCCGGCGAGCCTGGCGAGACTTTCGAGTCCCGCGAGATACATACCGGCCGAGAAGCTGGCGCCCAGTGCGATCCCGAGGATCCAGAGCAACCGCTGGCCGAAGCTCATCTCATTGCGCGGGTTGCTCCTGGTTGACCACGGCAGAACCAGCGAGGACCGGGGCCGTGTCGCCCCCTGCTCGGTTTCGAGAACTTCACCATCCCCGATCCCCACTGCACGATCAGCGTGCCGAATCTGAAAACTGATCGCCCCGTCTGGATGGTCGGGGGCCGGGGTCGGGTCGAGATACGGCGCTTGATGTATCAACCGCTGATATGGCTCGGCCTGGGCGACCAGTCGCGCGGCGTCCTGCCGGCGGGCGACGCCGAGAATGCGGATGGCGGTGCGGATGCGCTGGTCCACGGTGTGCGGCGAGATGCCGAGGCGTCCGGCAATCTCCTTGCTGCTGAGATGCTGATCGACCAGCCGCAGGACCTCGAGCTGGCCGACGGTGAGGGAAGCGATTCTTTCTGCTGCCCGGCGCGCCTCTTCGGTTGGCGAGTCGAGCTTGTCCTTGTCCACGACGAATGGGCCCCCGAACTGCTGATACACGCTAGTTCCCCCCGGCAGGTTGCCGAATAAAATCAATCTGCCAAGTCGCCGACTCGACGCTGTGCATAAGTGCGGCAGCGATGATGCCGAAGTTTGGAGAAGTAACCTAGGGAAAAGGCTGCGCAGGTTAATGAGCTTGATATGCCTGTGGCGAAACCATCGTGCGTTCAACCGGCGCGCGATTGGTCGGCAGAACGCATCAACGTCGCAAAATCCCCGGTCGGCGGTCACGCCACCGATTAATGCTGTTCAAGGAGAAGCGATCGGTCCCGAGGCGCCCGCCAGCGGGGGCGACAATGATGGTGGAGAGGGCTGGATTCGAACCAGCGTACGCTTGCGCGGGCAGATTTACAGTCTGCTGCCTTTAACCACTCGGCCACCTCTCCACGAGGCGCGGGGGCGCTCTTGGCGGTGGGGGGCCAAGCTGTCAACGCCTTGACGGGCGATTAGCGGCCCTTGAACAGCCCGCCCATGATCCCGCGCAGCAGCTGATTGCCGAGCTGGCGCCCGACCGAGCTCGACGCCGCGCGCACCGCCGACTGGATCATCTTGTCGGCGACGCTGGGCCGCGCATCCTCGCGCGCCTGCCGGGCCGCCTCCTGCTGCTGGATGCGCTGTTGCTGCATCTGCAGCTTCTGCTGCTCGAGCTGGGCCCGGGCCTGCTCGCGCGCGGCCTGGGCATCGACCTTGGCCTGCGCCGCGGCATCCTTGGCGGCCTGGTCCTGCGCCTGCGCCTGCTGCGCGGCGGCCGCGGCTTCGTCGGCCTTGGCCTTGAGCAATTCCTCCGCGCTCTCGCGGTCGACCAGCGTGTCATATTTGGTGCCGATGGCGTCGGTGGTCATGATGACCCCGCGCTCCTGCGGGGTGAGCGCGCCGACCCGGGTCGAGGGCGGCTTGATCAGCACCCGCTGGACCGGCTCGGGCGAGCCGTCGGGCTGGAGCAGCGAGACCAGCGCCTCGCCGATCTTGAGTTCGGTGATGGCGCTGGCGACATCGACCTTGGGATTGGGCCGGAAGGTGTTCGCCGCCGCCTGCACCGCCTGCTGGTCGCGCGGGGTGAAGGCGTTCAATTTGTGCTGAACGCGGTTGTTGAGCTGCGCGGCGACCTTGTCGGGAATGTCGATCGGGTTCTGCGTGATGAAATAGACGCCGACGCCCTTGGAGCGGATCAGGCGGACCACCTGCTCGACCTTTTCGAGCAGTGCGTCGGGGGCGTTCTCGAACAGCAGGTGGGCTTCGTCGAAGAAGAAGCACAGCTTGGGCTTGTCGGGATCGCCGACCTCGGGGAGGTCCTGGAACAGTTCGGAGAGCAGCCACAGCAGGAAGGTCGCGTAGAGCCGGGGGCTCGCCATCAACTTGTCGGCGGCAAGGATGTTGACGATACCGCGGCCCTGGTCGTCGGCACCGATGAAGTCGCTGAGCTCGAGCGCCGGCTCACCGAAGAAATGGTCGCCGCCCTGGCTGCGCAGCTGGAGCAGGTTGCGCTGGATCGAGCCGACCGACTGCTTGGTGACATTGCCATATTGGAGGGTGAGCTGGTCGGCTTCCTCGCCGCAGTGGACGAGCATCGACTGGAGGTCGTCGAGGTCGAGGAGGAGCAGGCCCTCCTTGTCGGCAACGGTGAAGGCGATGTTGAGGACGCCTTCCTGGACGTCGTTCAGGTTCATCAGCCGGGCGAGGAGCAGCGGCCCCATCTCGCTGACGGTGGTGCGGATGGGGTGGCCCTGCTCACCGAACAGGTCCCAGAACTGGACCGGCACGTCGGCATAGGTCCAGTCGGTCATGCCGATGTCCTGCGCGCGTGCGGCGAAGGTCTCGTGGAGCTTGGACTGTGCCGAGCCGGCCATCGCCAACCCGCTCAGATCGCCCTTCACATCGCTGACGAAGCAGGCGACGCCCTGGCGGCTGAAGCCTTCGACAATGCCCTGGAGGGTGACGGTCTTGCCGGTGCCGGTCGCGCCGGCGATCAGCCCGTGGCGGTTGGAGCGCTTGAGCTCGAGCGCCTGCGGGTTGGCGCCGCCACTCTCGGCGCCGATGAAGATGCTCGTTGAACCGTCGGCCACGCCTTGCTCCCCGTCCTGATCAGGATGGCGAGCCTAGCGTGGCCGAACCGACGACGCTAGCGGGTCAGGTCGATCCCGAAGAAGGCTTCGGGCGCCGGCCCGCGCTTGACAAGCAACAGCACCGACTTGCGACCGGCCCTGCGCGCCGCATCGACCTGCGCCGCCACCTGCGCGGGGGTGGTCACCGGCTGCTGGTTGACCGAGATGATGAGGTCGCCGCGCTGCAGGCCCTTGTCGGCGGCATCGCTGTCGGGATCGACCTTGCCGACGATGACGCCGCGCGCACTCGCCGGCAGATTGACGTCGCGCGCGATATCGGGGGTCAGCACCTGCAGCGTCAGCCCGAGCGTGGTGGCGCCCGGAGCGACGGGCGCAGTGCCGCCATTGTTGTCGTTGAATCCTCCACCACCGGCGCCGGCCTGCTTGGCGAGTTCATCCTCGCTCGGCCGCTGGGCGACGGTGACCTGAACCGTCTGGCGGCGCCCGCCGCGGACGATCTCGACCGGGACGCGGGTGCCGACCTGGGTGTTGGCGATGAGGAAGCTGACCGTCTCGTCCGGGGTGACCGCACGGCCGTTAACCGACAGCACGACGTCGCCCTGCTGCAGCCCGGCGCGAGCCGCGGCGCCGCCCGGGACCACCGAGCGGACCAGCTCGCCGCGGTCCTTCGGCAGCCCGAGGCTGTTGGCGATGCCGTCGTCGAGCGGCTGGAGGCCGACGCCAAGGTAGCCGCGCTGCGGCGCCTGGCCGCGGCGGAGACTCTCGATCACCGGCTGGGCCAGCTCGGCGGGGATGGCGAGGCCGATGCCGACGTTGGTCCCGGTCGGGCTGATCAGCGCCGAATTGATGCCGATGACGTTACCCGACATGTCGAACATCGGGCCGCCGCTGTTGCCCATGTTGATGCTGGCGTCGGTCTGAATGTAGCGGTCGTAGGCGCCGACGCCGGTGATGCCGCGGTGCAGCGCCGAGACGATGCCGGCGGTGACGGTGCCGCCCAGGCCATAGGGATTGCCGATCGCGATCACCCAGTCGCCGACGCGGGCGCGGGTGCTGTCTCCCCAGTTGACGTAGGGCAGGCCCGAGCCTTCGATCTTGAGCAGGGCGAGGTCCGAGGGGACGTCGCGGCCGACGATCCGCGCCGGGAACTCACGTCCGTCGGGCATCTTCACCGACACCTGGTCGACGACGCCCTTGCCGCCTTCGCCCTGGATGAGGTGGTTGTTGGTGACGACATAGCCGTCGGGCGAGATGATGAAGCCCGAGCCGAGCGAGCCGGTCTCACGGGTGCGCGCGCCGCCGCTGCCGCCCTGGCCCTGGTCGGGGACCGGCGCGCCGAAGCGGCGGAGCAGCTCGGCCATCGGGTCGGTCGCCTGCTGGGCGACGGGGACGCGCTGCTTGGTCGAGATGTTGACCACCGCCGGCGCCAGTCGCGCGGTCAGGTCGGCGAACGAGGTCGGCGCACCCGGCCGCGGCGACATTTGCGAGGGAGCGTTCTGCGCCACCTGGGCGCCGACCGGACCGGTCGCGATCGAAAATGCCGAGCCCCCGATCAGCAGGGCTGCCGCGACACCATAGGCATAGCGCACTTTGGGAAACTCCTTCGGCGACGTCATTTTACAAACACCTCACGGATTGGCCTTGTTTTCAGCTGCTAGGTCAAGCGGCTGAACGGCCATTGAACGACGAGTTAGCGAGCCGCCCCGCCGCGGAACTGACGCAAGAATTCATTATCGGGCGACATAATGATCTGGGTTGCGGCCGGCTTGGTCTGGCCGTCCCCGAGGAACGTCGTCTGATAGCTCTGCATCGCGCGGTAGAAGTCGTAGAATTGCGGATCCTTGCCGAAGCTCGCGGCGTAGGTCTGCGCCGCCTCGGCGTCGGCCTGCGCGCGGATGATCTGCGCCCGTTTGGCGCCCTCGGCGCGGATCGAGCGGGCTTCCTGCTCGCGCGCGGTGCGCATCCGCTCGAACGCGCTCTCGAGCGGCGATCCTTCGGGTAGGTCGGTCTTCTTGATCCGGACGTCGATGATCTGGACGCCATATTGGGCGGCGACGCGGTTGAGGCCGCGCTGGACGTTCTCCATCGCGCCTTCGCGCTCGGGGCTGAGCAACGAGGCGAAGCTGCGCTTGCCAAGCTCGTTCCTGAGTTCGGAGCCGAGGATCGGGCGGAGCGCCTGGCTGACCCGGTCCTCCGACCGCGCGCGGATGTAAAGCCGCAGCGGATCGATCACGCGGAAGCGGGCGAAGGCGTCGACCTGCAGCCGCAGCTGGTCGGTCGACAGCACCTGCTGCTGCTCCATGTCGACATCGCGCACGCGCTTGTCGATCCACACCGTGTTCTCGAAGAAGGGGATGCGCCAGTTAATGCCGGCCTGGCTCTGCCCGAGCACGCGGTTGGGCGCGCCAAAGCGGACGATCAGCGCCATCTTGGTTTCGGGCACCACGATGAAGCTCAGCCGGATCGCGACCAGCACGATGAGGGCGATCATGGCCGCCAGGATCGGGCGGCGGGTGATGGCGCCGATCACTTGGCGGCTCCCTGCTGGACGGCGGGCGGGGTGGTCGCGCTCCGGCCGGCCGGGGGCAGCGGCAGGTAGGGGGTCACGCCCGGCGCCTCGATGATCGTCTTGTCGACCTTACCCAGAACGTTCTCCATCGTCTCATAATACATGCGGCGGCGGGTCACCTCGGGAGCGAGCTTGTACTGCGCGTAGATGCGGTCGAACGCGCCCGCCTCACCCAGCGCCTTCTGGCGCAGCTGCAGCGAGTAGGCGTTGGCCGAGTTGATGTAGCTCGCCGCTTCCTGCTGGGCGGCGGTGACGTCCTTGAACGCCTCATTGACCTTGGCCGGCGGGTCGGCCTGCTTGATCGCCACGCCCTGGACCAGGACGCCCGCCTGATAATGGTCGAGGATGCGCTGCATATTCTCCTGCACCTGCGCCTCGATCTGACCGCGGCGCTGGCCGATTGCATCGTTCAGCGTGACGGTGCCGATCACCGCGCGCATCGCGCTTTCGGCGACCTGCTCGATCGTGTCGTCGGGGTTCTGCAGCTTGAAGATGTAGAGCTCGGGATCGCGGATGTTCCAGCGCACCGAATAAGCGATGTCGATGATGTTCTGGTCGCCGGTCAGCATCAGCGTCTCGGTCCCGGTCGAGCCCAAATCGACGTTGCGAATATTCTCGACGTCGACCTTCTGCATCCGCTCGAACGGATAAGGGAGGGTCAGACCGATGCCCGAACCGACCGTGCGGTTGTAGCGCCCCAGCGTAGTCACCACGCCGCGTTCCTCGGGCGCGATCGAGTGGAAGCTGGTGAACACCAGCCAGGCGGCGACGAGCGCCAGCCCGACCCAAACCATCAGCCCGCCGCTGGGCAGTTCGAAGCCGCCCCCGCCGCCGGAGCGACCGCCACCGCCGCCGAGCCGCTCGCGGCCGCGCCGGAGCAGGTCCTCGAGGCTGTTGGTCGCCCCGCCGCCGCTCGGCGACTGGCCGCCGCGATCGGGATCCGACCAGGGGCTGCGCGGTCCTTCGCGCGGGGGTTCGTCCTCGCCCGGGCCGGAGACCGGACCCCACGGGCTCTTGTTGTCAGCAAACAGGCCGCGTGCGCGCGAACCCCACCCGGAGAAAACCGTCATGGCCGCAGATATAGATGGGAAAGGGGGATTTAACAGTGGCCTCGTCAATAACCCCGCATTGCGCCGCCCGGCGGCTGTCCCTAGCTGCCCCACATGTCGCTTGAAGATACCCTCCGCGCCGCGCCAGACGGCGCCCGTCTCCGTGCCGTACGTCTGGTCGACGGGGTCGCCACGCTGGTCGCCGACGCCACCGGCCTGCCCGCTGGGGAGCGTCCAGCGCTCGAGCAGCGGCTGCGCGACGCGGCGCTGGCGACAGGTGAGGCGCGCGAGGTCCGGGTCGCGCTGACCGCGTCCAAGCCGTCGGGCCCGATCCTGCTTGCGGTCGGCAGCGGCAAGGGCGGGGTCGGCAAGTCGACCGTCGCCGCCAACCTCGCGGTCGCGCTGGCGCGGCTGGGCAAGAAGGTCGGGATGATCGACGCCGACATCTACGGTCCCTCGCAGCCGACCCTGCTCGGCAGCGGGGCGCGTCCGGAGGCGAAGGACAAGCAGCTCATCCCGGTCCCGACGCCCGCGGGGGTCGATCTTCTCTCGGTCGGCCAGCTCGTCAGCGCCGGCCATGCGCTCGCCTGGCGGGGGCCGATGGCGTCGGGCGCGCTGATGCAATTGGTCGAGGGCGACTGGACGGGGCGCGACATTCTGGTGATCGACCTGCCGCCCGGCACCGGCGACGTGCAATTGAGCCTGGTCCAGAAGGCCAAGCCAACCGGTGCGGTGATCGTCTCGACCCCGCAGGATCTGAGCCTGATCGACGCCACCCGCGCGATCGACCTGTTCCGCAAGACCGCGGTGCCGGTGCTCGGGATCATCGAGAATATGGCGGGTTATGCCTGCCCGCATTGCGGCGAGGCGTCCGATCCGTTCGGCCAGGGCGGCGCCGAGGCCGCGGCGAAGGCGCTCGAGGTGCCGTTCCTCGGCCGGCTGCCGCTGTCGGCGTCGCTGCGCGAGGCGTCCGATGCGGGCCAGCCGCCCGCCGCCGGCGAGGGGCCCGCCGCCGACGCCTTCACCGCGCTCGCCCACGCCGTGCTCGCGGGGCTGGAAACGATTCCCGTCTGAACGGTTGAGGGCTCTATGCCCTTGACCAGCGACGAAGACCTGTCCGCCCTGCTGTCGAGCAGCCGCACCATCGCCGTCATCGGCGCCTCGGACAATCCGGGGCGGCCGAGCTACGGCGTGTCCGGGTGGCTTAGCGACCATGGTTGGCGCGTCATCCCGGTCAATCCGCGGATCACCGGCGAGCATGTCCACAACGAATATGTCTGGCACGACCTCAGCCAGGTCGGCGTGCCGATCGACATCGTCGACGTCTTCCGCCGGCCCGAGGACGCGCTGGACGCGGTCGAGCAGGCGATCGCCGCCAAGGCGAAGGCGGTGTGGTTCCAGCTCGGCGTGGTCAACGAAGCGGCGATCGCCCGCGCCGAGGAGGCCGGGCTCAAAACCGTGGTCGACCGCTGCATCAAGATAGACGCCGCGCGGCTGCGGGTCAGCCCGCCGCCACCGTCATCTCCGGAATAAGCAGGGTCGGCGCGTCGATCCCGCGGCGTAGCTCGAGGTCGCTGCCCGGCTCAAGCGTGCGGAACATCTCGAGCAGGTTGGAGGCGATCGTGATTTCCGCGACCGGTCCGACGATCTCGCCGCCCTCGACCAGGAAGCCCGCCGCGCCCCGGCTATAGTCGCCGGTCACCCCGTTCACCCCTTGGCCGATGAGCTCTGTCACCAGGATGGCGCGGGGGTGAGCGCCGAGCAGCTCCTCGCGGCTGCGCGACCCGGCCAGCAGCGTCAGGTTGGACGGCGCGGCACCCGGGGCGCCGCCGACCCCGCGGCTCGCATGGCCGGTCGGCGCAATGCCGAGCTGGCGCGCCGCGGCGCTGTCGGCGAGCCAGGTCGTCAAGACGCCGTCCGCGACCAGGTCGAGCGCCCGCGCGGGCAGGCCCTCGCCATCGAACGGCCGCGAGCGCAACCCGCGCAATCGGTGGGGATCGTCGCGGATCGTCACCCCGGATGCGAAGATCGGCTCGCCGAGCTTGCCGAGCAGGAAGCTCGTCTGCCGGGCGATGGCGCTGCCGTTGATCGCCGCGCTGAAATGGCCGAGCAGCGAGGCGGCGACCCGCGGATCGAACAGGATGGCGAAACGGCCCGGCGCCGGCTTGGTCGGGCCGACCCGCGCCACCGCGCGCTCGCCTGCCTTGCGCCCGATCGTCTCGGCATCGTCGAGGTCGGCGAGATGGCGGACCCCGTGCGAGGCATAGTCGCGTTGCATCGTCGCGCCCTCGCCGGCGACCACGCTCGCCGAACAGGAGAAACCGCTCGAGCGATAGGCGCCGGCGAAGCCGGCCGAGGTCGCCAGCGCCACCGTCATCGCCGAGCTTCCCGCCGAGCCGCCGCTCGAATTGGTCACGCCAGGTACCGCTAGCGCTGCTTGCTCGGCCGCCAGCGCGCGGGCTCGCAGCGCCGCGGGGTCGGGGTCGCTCGGGTCGTAGCCGCCGAGATCGGGGGCGTCCTCGCGCATCAGCAGCTCGGCCGGAGCCAAGCCCGCGAACAGGTCTTCGGGCGCCTCGCGCGCCATCGCCACCGCGCGGGCGACGAGGGCGTCGAGCGACTCGTCACTGAAGTCGGCGCTCGACACGCTCGCCGAGCGCTGGCCGTCGAATACGCGCAGGCCGATATCGCGGTCGTCCGAGCGCGAGACGTCCTCGAGTTCGCCCAGACGCACCGATACCGAGGTCGAGCTGCCCGCCACCATCATCACGTCGGCGGCGGTGGCGCCGGCCTTGGTCGCCCGCTCGACGAGGTCGGCGGCGATGTCGCGGGCATGTTCGGGGGTCAGCATCGCCGCGATGTAGCGGCTAGGCGGGCTGGCTCAACCCCACCACCAGCATTGCGCCCAGCACCAGCAGCCCTGCAAAGCGGTTCGAGCGGAACAGGTGGAGCGCCAATTCGCCGTCGTTGGGGTCGGCCCGGTGCACCTGAGCGGCGACGTGCAACGCCGCCGGCACCAGCGCGACCAGCGCCAGCCAGTCGGGCCGCACCGTCCACAGCGCACTGCCCCAGCCGAGCACCGCCAGCGCGTAACAGAGGCCGACGCCAAGCCGGACCCGTTCGCCCAGCCGGCGCGCCGAGCTGCGCACGCCGACCAGCGCATCGTCTTCCTTGTCCTGAATCGCGTAGAGCGTGTCGTAGCCAACCACCCATGCCACGCTGCCGAGCCACAGCAGTACCGGTGCCCATGCCACCGCCCCGGTCACCGCGGGCCAGCCGACCAGTGCGCCCCAGCTGAAGACAAGTCCGAGCCATGCCTGCGGCCACCAGGTGATCCGCTTCATGAAGGGATAGGCCGCAACCAGAGCGAGGCTGGCCAACGCGACGAGCTGCGCGGTGCGCTCGAGCTCGAGCAGCACGACGAGCCCGATCAGGCTGAGCCCCACTAGCAGCATCCATGCGGCCTTAAGCGAGACCCGGCCGCTGGCCAGTGGCCGCAGCCGCGTGCGCGCGACTTGGGCGTCGAGGTCGCGATCGACGATATCGTTGTAGACGCACCCGGCCGAGCGCATCGCGAAGGCGCCGAGCGCCAGCCAGGCGAACAGCGCCCAGCGTCCGCCGACGCCGGCCAGCGCCACGCTCCACGCACACGGCCAGTAAAGCAGCCAGGTACCGATCGGCCGATCGAGCCGCATCAAGCTGGCGAACGGCCGCCAGCTACTGGGCAACGCTCCGATCAGGCCGTGCCGCTCGCTGTCGGGGACGAGTTCGAGGTCGCTCATCGGGCCCGCTTAGCGAAGCCGGACGGACCTTTCGAGGCGTGGCGGACTTTTGACCAACCTGTGCTAGGCGCACGCCAAACGAGAGGCCCGCTCCTCCTGAGCCGGGCCGACAGGAGCGACTTTACCGATGGGTTTCAAGAATCCGACCTTCCAGGACCGCGCCGCGCAGGCCAATGACGCCCGCGCCAAGGCCCTGGAGAAACTGCGCAACAAGCCCGCGGTGGACCCGGCGATCGCCGCCGAGCGGCTGGCGGCGGCGGAGCGCAAGCAGCAGGCGCAGGCCGAAAAGGCCGCCGCCAAGAAGGCCGAGGCCGAGGCCAGGGTCGCGGCGGCTGCGGAAGCCAAGGCCGCGGCGGCGGCCAAGAATGCCAAGCCCGAATTGACCGAGGCGGAGAAGAAGGCCGCACGCGACGCTCGCTACGCGGCCCGCAAGGCCCGCCGCTAGCGCCAACGGTGGCCGCGACGCCCGCCTGGCCGCCGCGCAGCCTGCCGCGCCTGTTCGTCCGGTCCCCGCTCGGTGAGGGCGCAACGGTTGAGCTGGAGGGCAGTGCCGCCAATTATCTTGGCAATGTGCTGCGGCTCGGGGAAGGCGGCGAGGTGCTGCTGTTCGACGGCGCCTCGGGCGAGTGGCTGGCGCGGATCGTCGCCACGGCGAAGAAGCGCCTGACCCTGACGGTCGAGCGCCAGACCCGGCCGCTCGAGCAGGTGCCCGACCTCACGCTGGCGTTCGCGCCGGTCAAGCGCGCGCAGACCGACTGGCTGGTCGAGAAGGCGACCGAATTGGGTGTCCGTCACCTCCAGCCGGTGATGACCCGCCGCACCGTCGCCGAACGGGTCAAGCACGAGCGGCTGGAGCACATTGCGGTCGAAGCGGCTGAGCAGTGCGGTCGCACGCTACTGCCGACGATCGCCGACCCGCTTGCTCTGACTGCACTCCTTCAAACACTCGATCGCCCGCTTTACTTCGCCGACGAGACCGGCGGCGCGCCGGTGACCGACGTCATCCGGTCAGGCCCCGCCGCCATCCTGATCGGTCCCGAGGGCGGCTTTACGCCCGAGGAGCGCGAACTGGTCCGCGCCCATCCCAACGCGGTCGCGATCAGCCTCGGCCCGCGGATCCTCCGC
Organism: Sphingomonas ginsengisoli An et al. 2013; assembly: GCF_009363895.1. Lineage (NCBI taxonomy): Bacteria > Pseudomonadati > Pseudomonadota > Alphaproteobacteria > Sphingomonadales > Sphingomonadaceae > Sphingomonas > Sphingomonas ginsengisoli (ex An et al. 2013). The sequence continues at coordinate 2,758,468 of NZ_CP045434.1, forward strand.
GCCGAGACCGCCGCGCTCGCCGCGCTAACGGCCTATATGGCGCTGGCCGGGGACTGGCGCTAAGCGCCGCCCACCATGACCACACGCACCGACCTCAGCGAGAGCCCCCTCATCGAGAGTCGGGACGATCTTCTCTCGGTTTTCTCCAAGGGCGAGAAGCCCGCCGACCGCTGGCGGATCGGTACCGAGCATGAGAAGTTCGTCTATCGCACCGCCGACCATCGCGCGCCGAGCTGGGACGAGCCCGGCGGCATCCGTGACCTGTTGAATGGCTTGACCGAGTTCGGCTGGGTGCCCGTGGAGGAAAACGGCAAGATCATCGCGCTCGCCGGCGACGACGGTACCATCAGCCTCGAGCCCGCCGGCCAGTTCGAGCTGTCGGGCGCGCCGCTGGAGAATCTGCACCAGACTTGCGCCGAGGCGGCCCGCCATCTCCAGCAGTGCAAGACCGTCGGTGATCGCTTGGGCCTTGGCTTCCTCGGGCTCGGCATGTGGCCCGACAAGACCCGCGCCGAACTGCCGATCATGCCCAAGGGGCGCTACAAGATCATGCTCAGCCACATGCCGCGGGTCGGCACGCTGGGCCTCGACATGATGCTGCGGACCTGCACCATCCAGGTCAATCTCGACTATTCGTCCGAGGCCGACATGGCCAAGAAGTTCCGGGTCGGCCTCGCGCTCCAGCCGGTCGCCACCGCGCTGTTCGCCAACTCGCCGCTGACCGAGGGCAAGCCCAACGGCTTCAAGAGCTTTCGCAGCCACATCTGGACCGACACCGACCCGGCCCGCACCGGCATGCTGCCGTTCGTGTTCGAGGACGGCTTCGGCTACGAGCGCTACTGCGACTATGCGCTCGATGTGCCGATGTACTTCGTCTACCGCGACGGCCAGTATATCGACGTCGCCGGCGAGAGCTTCCGCGCCTTTCTCGACGGCAAGCTGCCGCAACTGCCCGGTGAGCTGCCGCGCAAGAGCGATTTCGTCGACCATCTCTCGACCGCTTTCCCCGAGGTCCGCCTCAAGAGCTTTCTCGAGATGCGCGGCGCCGATGGCGGGCGCTGGGGGCGGATCTGCGCGTTGCCGGCTTTGTGGGTCGGGCTGCTCTACGACCAATCGACGCTCGACGCCGCCTGGGACCTGGTCAAGGATTGGACGATCGACGAGCGCGAGCAGCTGCGCAGCGACGTGCCGGCGCAAGCGCTCGAAGCGCGCGTGCCCGGTGGCCGCTCGATGCAGGAGTTTGCGGGCGAGGTGCTCGACCTTGCCGCCGCCGGCCTGACCGCGCGGGCCCGGTTGAACGGGGCGGGGGACAATGAGGGCGGGTTCCTCGATCCGTTGCGCGAGGTCGTGGCGACCGGTGTCACCCCCGCCGACCGGCTGCTCGGCTGGTATAATGGCGAGTGGGGCGGGGATGTTAGCCGGGTGTATGACGAGCTGAGTTTCTAGGTTCGGTAAGACGTCACCCCGGACTTGATCCGGGGTCCACCTGCCTTCTGCAACATCAACACAAACGAAAACGGCGCGGAGTAAATCCGCGCCGTCGTCGGTCCTGTCAGCCTGCGGCTGCAGGCCGGCCGGGCTTTCGCCGGCTCTTCGCGCTGGGTCGCGATTGCCTTCGCAATCGCTCCCCTGCGCACGGCGGCTTAGCCCAGCATCTCCTGCTCGAGCTTCTTGGCCATTTCCTCGATGTTCTCCGGCGGCCAGCCGGGGATGTCCATGCCGAGGCGCAGACCCATCGACGCGAGCACTTCCTTGATCTCGTTCAACGACTTGCGGCCGAAGTTCGGGGTCCGGAGCATCTCGGCCTCGGTCTTCTGGACCAAGTCGCCGATGTAGATGATGTTGTCGTTCTTGAGGCAGTTGGCCGAACGGACCGACAGCTCGAGTTCGTCGACCTTCTTGAGCAGGTAACGGTTGAGCTGGTTGGTGTCGGTGGTCGTCTCGGGCATCGCAGAACCACCGGCGCTCGGCGCGGCGGCCTGGCCGATCATCGGCGAGGCCGAGCGGATCTGACCGTCGTCGAAGCCGACGAACAGAGCAAGCTGGTCCTGCAGAATGCGCGCGGCATAGCCCAGCGCGTCCTCGGGAGCGACGGTGCCGTCGGTCTCGATGGTCAGCGTGAGCTTGTCGTAGTCGAGCTCCTGACCGACGCGGGTGTTCTCGACCTTGTAGGCAACCTGGCGAACCGGGCTGTACAGCGCGTCGACCGGGATGAGACCGATCGGCGCGTCGGCCGGACGGTTGCTGGCGGCCGCGACATAGCCCTTACCGATATCGGCGGTCAGCTCCATGTTGAGCGTCGCACCCTGGTCGAGGTGGCAGATGACCAGCTCGGGGTTGGTGATCTCGATGTCGCCGCTGGTCTGGATCTGACCCGCGGTGACTTCGCCCGGACCGGTCGCGGTCAGGTGCAGGCGCTTAGCGCCTTCGCCTTCCATGCGGATGGCGAGCTTCTTGATGTTGAGGATGATGTCGGTGACATCCTCACGCACGCCGGCGAGGCTCGAGAACTCGTGCAGCACGCCTTCGATCTTGATCGAGGTGACGGCGGCGCCCTGAAGCGAGCTCAGCAGCACCCGGCGCAGCGAGTTGCCCAGCGTCATGCCGAAGCCGCGCTCGAGCGGCTCGGCCACGAACACCGCCTTGCGGCGCGCGTCGGTGGTCGGCTTGCGCTCCAGCGCGTTGGGCTTCTTGAGTTCCTGCCAGTTCTTTGCGTTGACGGCCATTTTGCTTCCTTGGCAGCGGGGCTGCGACGTCTCGCGGCACCCATGTTATCTTTTGTTCGTAAACCCTTGGCCGAAGTACCACTTCGGCCACCCGGTCAGACGCGGCGGCGCTTGCTCGGGCGGACGCCGTTGTGCGGGATCGGGGTCACGTCACGGATGGAGGTGATGGTGAAGCCCACCGCCTGCAAGGCCCGCAGCGCGCTCTCGCGGCCCGAACCTGGACCCTTGACCTCGACCTCGAGGGTGCGGACCCCGTGGTCGGCGGCCTTGCGGCCCGCGTCCTCGGCGGCGACCTGGGCGGCGTAAGGGGTCGACTTGCGGCTGCCCTTGAAGCCCATCATGCCGGCCGAGCTCCAGGCAATCGCATTGCCCTGCGCGTCGGTGATCGTGATCATGGTGTTGTTGAAGCTGGCGTTCACGTGAGCGACGCCGGCGCTGATGTTCTTGCGCTCGCGGCGGCGAAGACGCTGAGGTTCGCGTGCCATAATAAGGTGTTCCTACAATCCGAGTGGTGCGTGTCGCGGCGGAGGCGGGCCTCCGATGAGGAGAAACTGCAGCGCGACCATCCCCCGGATGGTCGCTGTGCCAGTCACTTCTTCTTACCAGCGATCGGCTTGGCCTTGCCCTTGCGGGTGCGGGCGTTGGTGTGGGTGCGCTGACCGCGGACCGGCAGGCCCTTGCGGTGACGCAGGCCGCGGTAGCAGGCCAGGTCCATCAGCCGCTTGATGTTCATCGCGGTCTCGCGGCGGAGGTCACCCTCGACCGTGTGATCGGCGTCAATCGTCTCGCGGATCTGGAGGACCTCCTGGTCCGTCAGGTCCTGGACGCGGCGCTCGGGCGCGATGTTCAGCTTGGCGGCGATTTCCTTGGCCTTGGTCCGACCAATGCCGTGGATGTAGGTAAGCGCGATCTCGACGCGCTTGTTGGTGGGGATGTTGACCCCGGCAATACGAGCCATGTGCTTTTCGTTCTTCCTTGTTAGCTCCACGGGGCGATCACGAGCGACCGTCCCATCTCGACGCTTCCTCCCGCTTCCCGGAGCCTCGTGGAGAACACGAAAACGACGCGCGCACGGAATGCGCCGCCGGACACCGGGGTAACGGGATGAGGGCCAGATAGGTTTGGGCGGCCCGAGAGTCAACAAAGGCGTGACTTTCCGCCGCGCGGTTGACTACAGCAGCCACCGATGGAGCGCCTTTCCCTAAGCGCCGGCCTGCCCGATCGGTTCCGGGGCGGCGTCGTCGCCCTCGGCAATTTCGACGGTTTCCACCTCGGCCACCAAGCAGTGGTCGGGCGCGCGGTGGCGCGTGCCGCGCACGAGGGCCGCCCGGCGCTGGTCGCGACCTTCGATCCCCATCCGGTGCGCTTCTTCAAACCCGACCTGCCGCCGTTCCGGCTGACCAGCCTCGACCAGCGCCAGACGCTGTTCGGCCACGCCGGTGCCGACGCGATGCTGGTGTTCGATTTCGACGCAGCGCTCGCCGCCACCAGCGCCGAGGATTTCGTGGGCATGCTGGCCGAAGCGATCGGCGCGGCGGCGGTGGTGACCGGCGACGATTTCACTTTCGGCGCGCGGCGCGGCGGCAACGTCGACGTGCTGCGCGATCTCGGCGCGGCGCGCGGCATGGCGGCGGAGACCGTCGCCCCGGTGCTGGCCGACGGCGAACCGGTCTCGTCGAGCCGGATCCGCGACGCGCTCGCCGCGGGTGATCCGGCTACCGCGACGCACCTGCTGACCCGCCCGTTCGCGATCGCCGGGACGGTTCAGCACGGCGACAAGCGCGGGCGCGAGCTTGGCTATCCGACCGCGAACCTCATCCTCGCCGACTATCAGCGGCCGGCCTATGGCATCTATGCGGTGCGGGTGACGCTGGCCGACGGGAGCGAGCATGCCGGGGTCGCCAACCTTGGCGTCCGTCCGACCTTCGATCCGCCGGTCGAATTATTGGAAGCTTACCTGTTCGATTTTTCGGGCGACCTCTACGGCCAGCCGATCGAGGTCGCGCTGCATCATTTCCTCCGCCCCGAGCAGAAGTTCGCCAACATGGAGGCGCTTGCCGCGCAGATGCGGGCCGACGAGGCCGAGGCCCGCCGATTGCTGTTCGCATGACCGACGAGGAGGGGGAGCTCGCCGAGAAGCCGCGCTCGCGCGCGATCGTCTGGACGTGGCGCATCCTCGGCACGCTGGCCACCTTGCTGGTCGCGCTGACCGTCTTCAACGCGAGCTGGCTCGCGCCCGCTCCGCGCGGCAGCCTGCGGCTGATTGCCAGCCGCGGGGTCAGCCAGTTGTTCGATCACCAGGGCCTCACCGACGACGGCTGCTCGGCGACGCGGATCGAGCAACCGGTGCACAATGAGCTCGAGAACACCGAGCGCTCGATGGCCGACGCGCAGCGGCTGGGCGCCGACATGGTGCAGGTGCAGGTCGTGCCCACCGCCGATGGCAAGATCGCCTTGTTTCACGATTGGAAGCTCGATTGCCGGACCAACGGTCACGGTGACACGCGCGCCGCGACGCTGGCGCAGTTGCAGGGGCTCGATCCGGGCTATGGCTACAGCGCCGACGGCGGCAAGACCTTCCCGCTGCGCGGCAAGACCGGGGCGCGCATCCCCAGCCTCGAGGAAGGGCTGGCGGCGCTCCCGCGGACCTCGATCCTGTTCACGCTCAAGAGCCGCGATCCGGCCGAGGCCGACCGGCTGGTCGCCGCGCTCAAGGCGGCCGAGCGTGACGTCAAGCAGCGTGGCGACGCCTTCACCGGCGATCCGGCATTGATGGCGCGGGTCAAAGCGGCCTTTCCCGACGCGTGGACATTCAGCGGGACGAGCGTGCAGGCCTGCACGATCGGCTATCTCAAGACCGGCTGGTTCGGGATCGTCCCCGAGGCCTGCCGGAATGGGACGATGTATGTGCCGCTCGATCGCGCCTGGGCGTTCGCCGGCTGGCCGAACCGGCTGCTCGCGCGGATGGCGCGGGTCGGTGGGCGGGTGGTTGTGGTCGGCCCGCAGGGCTCGCCCGGGCTGGGGATGGGGCTGACCCTGCCCGAACAGCTCGGCCAGGTGCCCGACAGCTTCAAGGGCTTCGTGCTGGTCGACGACATCTGGACGGTCGGGCCGGCGCTGCACCCCGACCGCGACTTCCGCAACCAGGCGCAGATCGACGCCGCCAATGCGGGGCTCGAGCGGCGGCGGGAGCGCGAGTAGGTCATCGCCGCGTCATCCTGAACTTGTTTCAGGATCCATCCTCGGGCCGCGGCGCGGGTGGCGGCATGGATGCTGAAACAAGTTCAGCATGACGAGCGTGGGCGAAAGGTTCCCTTGCCGCTTTCGCCTCGCTAGAGCCGCCCGCAAATGGCTGACGAACCCACCACCGACGTTTCTGCTACGCGCGATTGGCGCGACACCGTCTTCCTGCCGAAGACCGCCTTCCCGATGAAGGCCGGGCTGCCGCAGAAGGAGCCGCAGATTCTCAGCCGCTGGCAGGCCGAGCACCTCTACGCTCGCGTCCGGGAAAGCCGCGCGGGGCGTGAAAAATTCATCCTCCACGATGGCCCGCCTTACGCCAACGGCGACATGCACATCGGCCATGCGCTCAACCACATCCTGAAAGACATGGTGGTGCGCACCCAGACTCTGCTCGGCAAGGACGCGCCCTATGTGCCCGGCTGGGACTGCCACGGCCTCCCGATCGAGTGGAAGGTCGAGGAGCAGTATCGCAAGCAGAAGCGCAACAAGGACGAGGTGCCCCCGGCCGAGTTCCGCGCCGAGTGCCGTGCCTATGCCCAGCAGTGGGTCGACCGCCAGCGCGAGCAGCTCAAGCGGCTCGGCATCGGCGGCAATTGGGACAAGCCCTACCTCACGATGGACCCCGAGGCGGAGGCGACCATCGTCTCCGAGCTCCTGAAATTCGCCGCCAACGGCCAGCTCTATCGCGGGGCCAAGCCGGTGATGTGGAGCCCGGTCGAGAAGACCGCGCTGGCCGAGGCCGAGATCGAATATGAGGACGTCACCTCGACCCAGATCGACGTGGCGTTCGAGATCGTCGAGAGCCCGATCCCCGAGCTGGTCGGTGCCCATGCGGTGATCTGGACGACCACCCCGTGGACGATCCCGGTCAATCAGGCGATCGCATATGGGGAAGAGGTCGAGTACCAATTGGTCACTGAGCCAGGTGGTCGTAAGCTTCTAATAGCTACGGAGCTTGAGGACAGTGTCTTCATGCGGCTGTCCGACGTTCACGACGAATATCGATGGGGCGGCACTTGGCGAGGTAAAGGCTCCGACCTCGCCGGCACCATCGCTCGCCATCCGATGCATCACCTCGGCGGCTTCTTCGCGACGCCGCGACCGCTGATCCCTGGCCACCACGTCACCACCGACGCCGGCACCGGGCTCGTCCACATGGCGCCCGACCATGGCGAGGAGGATTTCGAGGTCTGCAAGGCGCACGGCATCGGCCCCGTTTTCGCGGTCGAGGGCGACGGCAAGTATCGCGCCGACTGGCTGTGGCTGGGCGGGCAGGGGAGCGTCATCAATACGAAGTTCAACGCCCCCGACGGCCCGATCTGCTCGGACCTCAAGGAAGCCGGCGCGCTGCTCAGCGCGAGCGATTTCCGCCACAGCTATCCGCACTCTTGGCGCTCGAAGGCGCGGGTCATCTATCGCTGCACGCCGCAATGGTTCGTGCCGATGGACAATCCGCTCGAGCATCTGCCCGCGCTCACCCGCTCCGAGCAGCGCTGGGAAGGCGAAGGCGGCAATACGGCGATCGACGACCAGCCCGCGGCCGGCTCGCCGACGCTGCGCGAGCTGGCGCTGCAGGCGATTGCTGACACCCGCTTCTATCCCGAGAAGGGCCGCAACCGGATTGGCGCGATGGTCGCCGACCGTCCCGACTGGGTGCTCTCGCGCCAGCGCGCCTGGGGCGTGCCGATCACCCTGTTCGTCGACCGCAAGTCGGGTCAGTATCTGGTCGACCCTGAGGTCAACGCCCGGATCGTCGCTGCGGTCCGCGAAGGCGGGGTCGATGCCTGGACCGCCGAGGGCGCCGTCGAGCATTTCCTCGGCGCCGACCGCAACCCCGACGACTTCGAGCAGGTTCCCGACATCCTCGACGTCTGGTTCGACAGCGGCTGCACCCATGTCTTCACGCTCGAGAGCGGGCGCTGGCCCGAGCTGCGCTGGCCCGCCGACCTCTATCTCGAAGGATCGGACCAGCATCGCGGCTGGTTCCAGTCTTCCCTGCTCGAAAGCTGCGGCACCCGCGGCCGCGCGCCGTACGAAGCGGTGCTGACCCACGGCTTCACCATGGACCCCAAGGGCATGAAAATGTCCAAGAGCCTGGGGAATACGGTCGATCCCATCAAAGTGATGGAGACCAACGGGGCGGACATCATCCGGCTGTGGGCGCTGAGCGTCGACTTCACCGAAGACCATCGCATCGGCGACGAGATCCTGCGCGGGGTCGCCGATCAGTATCGCAAGCTCCGCAACACCTTCCGCTACCTGCTCGGCGCGCTCGACGGATTTGGCGAGGAGGATCGCGTCGCCGACGTCGCGGCGATGCCCGAGCTCGAGCGCTACATGCTCGCGCTGTTGAGCAAGCTCGACGCCGAGTTGAAGCGCGCGGTCGTCGACTATGACTTCAACGCCTACACCCGCGCGCTGGGCGACTTCTGCAACAACGACCTGTCGGCCTTCTTCTTCGACATCCGCAAGGACAGCCTCTACTGCGATGGCGCGGACGATACGAAGCGGCGGGCGTATCGCACCGTCCTCGACACGCTGTTCCACGCGCTGGTCCGCTACGCCGCGCCGGTGCTGGTCTTCACCGCCGAGGAAGTTTGGGGGACGCGCTTCCCTGATGGCGACAGCGTTCACCTGCTCGAATGGCCCGAGATCGGCGATTGGGCCGACCGCCGCCTGACCGAGATCTGGACCGGCTATCGCGCCCTGCGTGAGCAGGTCACCGCCGAGATCGAGCCGATGCGCCGCGAGAAGGAAGTCGGCTCGAGCCTCGAAGTTCGGGTCGCGCTGGGTTTCCCCGACGACGCCGACCGGCCGATGTTGTCGGCGGCAGAGCTGGCCGAGCTGTTCATCGTGTCGGAAGTCGTCCTCGACACCGGCCATGTAGTGAGCGGTCCGGCCGTGGCGGTGCAGCGGGTGACCTATGACAAGTGCAACCGCTGCTGGCGGCTGTTGCCCGAGGTCGAAGCCAATGCGGGCCTGTGCGACCGCTGCAAGGAGGTGGTCGCGTGAGTGAATTGGTGACCCGCACCCGTCCCACCTTCGGCCTGCTGACGGCGGCCCTCATCTTCCTCGCCGACCAGCTCAGCAAGTGGCTGGTGGCGGGCCCGCTGGCGCTTCGCGAAGAGGGCGACCGTTTGCTTCTGCTGCCCTTCTTCGACCTGCTGCGAGTGCATAATCACGGCATCTCGCTCGGGCTGCTGACGGCGTCCAGCAACGCCAGCCGTTGGCTGCTGGTGCTGTTCACCGCTGGTATCGCGGTGTTGGTCGCAGTGTGGTTGTTCCGCGAGCCGAAGCGTGGCGACCAGCTTGCGCTGGGCATGGTGCTGGGCGGCGCGCTCGGCAACATCATCGACCGTTCGCGCTATGGCTATGTGCTCGATTTCGCTGACTTTCATCTGCGCGGCGTTCCGCAAGCACTATGCCCCAGCTTCGACAATGGAGTGTGCCGGCCGTTTCTGGTCTTCAATGTCGCGGACGCAGCGATTAGTATCGGCGTCGTGATCCTGATATTACGGGCTCTGCTGGTGAAAGACCGGCCGCCCAAGGAGAAAGTTCAAAATGCGTAAGTCGACTCTCGCTTTGGGCCTCGCCGCCGGTGCGGTCCTGCTGTCCGGCTGCTCGAGCTTCGGTGGCGGCAAGACCAAGCGCCTCGACGAGTTCGCGGTGGCGCGCAACGCGCCGCTGGTGATTCCGCCCGACTATACGCTGACCCCGCCGGCGCCGGGCACCGCTTCGCTGAGCGCGTCGGACGCGCAGCAGCAGGCGATCCAGGCGCTGTTCGGCGGCGCCGCCCCGCGCTCGGCGAGCGAGACCAGCCTGCTCGACAAGGCTGGCGGCGACCGCGTCGCGCTTGGCATTCGCAGCAATGTCGGCGACAACGACACCCAGGTGGTCGACAAGGGCGAGACCACGCGTACCCTCCTGGCCGCACCCGCCGCGGACAGCCAGGTGGCCATCGCCTCGGTTCCGTAAGCTCGAGCAAGGGAAGGACGCGGGGGACACATGGCCGACGACAATCTTTCGGGCCGACTGGTCGAGATCGAAGCGATGCTTGACCGTTCGCGCCGGCGCTTCGAGGAAGGCGCCAAGCTGGTCGAAGAAGCGCACAAGACGATCGCCGAGCTGCAGCAGCAGTTGCTCGGCGCGCCCAATACGGTGCAGGACGACAGCGACGAGATGGCCTCGCGGCTCTTGTCGACGATCAAGGCGACCGGTGGGGAAATGCCGGCCACCTTGTGCGGCGGCCGCCTGGCGGTCGACCAGGTCCAGCGGCTGATCCGCATCGACGGCCACCCGATCGCCATCACCGAGATGGAATATCGCGTGCTCGAATTGCTCGCCTTCGCGCGCAACAATGTCGTCACCCGGACGATGCTGCTGAAGCATCTCTACCGCCGCGCCGACGACCAGCCGCAGCCCAAGATCATCGACGTCTTCATCTCCAAGCTGCGCAAGAAATTGCGGATGGCGTCGGGCGGGGCAGAGTTCATCGAGACGATTCCTCAGCGCGGCTGGATCCTGCGCGACATCCAGGCCGCCGACGCGGCCTGACCCGGGGGGCGGGCGATCGGCCCGGCGCCGGTGCCCGTTTTTACCATTGATTCACCATTGGCGCGCATGCCCGAGGCATGGCCCAACCGCTTCCCCGCACCGAGTCGCCCGTCGTATCCGAGGGCGCGCACGCGGCCGCCCACCTCGCCAGCATCCGCCAAGCGCTGCGTACTGCCGACCTCATCGCGGGCAAGACCGCCGCCCAATGCGCCGAGCCGGTCGATATCACCGAAGTCTGGACCGACCTCCCGCCGCTCCATCGCCAGGCGTTCGCGCGGCGCTCGCAGCGGGTGGCCGACCGCGCGCTGGGCGGGCTCGAGCTCCTGCTTACGACCCCCAATCCGCATGCCGCCGAGCGGCTGTCGGACGATTTGCGCGCCGGGCTGGCCGAGGTCGAGGCGCTGTTTCGGCGCTAGTCGGCCGGGCCGGTGACCTTCGGGGTCGCCGGGTCGCTCCCCCACTCGCTCCAGCTGCCGTCGTAGAGGCGGACTTCGTCGTTGCCGAGCAGGTGCGCGGCGAAAATGAGGCTGTTGGCGGTGACTCCCGACCCACAACTCGCGACGAACGGCTGCGTCGGATCGACCTGGGCTGAGGCGAAAGCTTCACGCAGTTCCGCGACCGGACGGAAGGTGCCGTCGGCCCTATACATCCCCGCATAAGGCAGATTGTGCGCGCCCGGCATGTGACCCGGGGCGACGCCCGGTCGCGGGTCGGCTTCCTCGCCGGTGAAGCGCTTGGCGCCGCGCGCGTCCACGACCGGCAGGCCAAGCCCTCGCAGCAGTTCGTCCTTGTGGACGACGTGATCCTGGCCCGCGACGGCGTCGAACCGCGCCTCGCGGCGAACCGGATGCCCGCTCTCGAGCGGGCGGCCTTCGGCGACCCATTTGGCCAGCCCGCCGTCGAGGATCGCCACCTGCGTCGCGCCGAAGTGGCGGAGCATGAACCAGGCCCGCGCCGAGGTCCTGAGGTCGCTGTCGTCGTAGATCACGATGCGGTCGTCGCCGTTGACGCCCAGGTCGGTCATCGCCGCGCCGAACAGCTCGGCCGAGGGCAGCATGTGCGGAAAGCCCGCGTCATGGTCGCTGTTGGCATCGATGTCGAAGAAGCGGGCGCCCGGGATGTGTCGCGCCTCATATTCCTCACGCGGGGCGCGGTTGGCGGCGGGCATGTGCCAGCTGGCGTCGAGGACGACGAGGTCGGGCGCGCCGAGTTCGCCCGCCAGCCATTCGGTGGAAACGAGGTTCTGCATCATCCTCTCCCGCGGTAGCTTGCCACCCCCTGATCGGGCACCCACAGCCCCTCGGGCGGGGCGGCGGTCTGCCAGAAAACGTCGATCGGAATGCCGCCACGCGGATACCAGTAGCCGCCGATCCGCAGCCAGCGGGGTTTCATCTCTTCGGTGAGGCGCTGGCCGATCCCGACCGTGATGTCCTCGTGGAAGCCGCAATGATTGCGGAACGAGCCGAGGAACAGCTTGAGGCTCTTCGATTCGACGATCGTTTCACCCGGGGCATAGTCGATCACCAGATGCGCGAAGTCGGGCTGGCCGGTGACCGGGCAGAGCGAGGTGAATTCGGGCGCGGCGAAACGGACGAGGTAGAGCGATCCGGCCCGCGGATTGGGGACGTAGTCGAGCTGCGCCTCTTCGGGCGAGCCAGGAAGCGGCGTCGACTGGCCGAGGAAGCGCGGCTCGCTCATCGGTAGCTTTCCTGTGGCGGCGCGGCGTCGGCCGGGTCGGCAGCGGGCATGGTAGCGGCCGCGCGGCGGGTAAGCGCGTAGAGCGCACCGACAGTCAGCGCGAACAGCGCGATCGCGAGCGGCATTGCCCAGGCCGTGTCCCCCACCAGTGCAAGGACGTTCGCACTATCCTTCGCACCGACCTTGTCGGCGGCGTAGACCACGATCGCATAAGCGACGCCCATCAGGCTTTCCCCGACGATCAGCCCGGTCGCCATCAGGACGCCCAGCCGCTCGGCGAAGGCCGGGTTGGCGGCGCGCACGGCCCAGCGGTTGTAGAACCAGCCGAGCAGCGCGCCCAGCGACACGAACAGCGTCAGTTCCATCGGCAGGTAGATGCCCATGCCAACGGCCAGCGGCGGCAGGCTGTATTTGCCGCCCGACACGCGCTTGAGCACTTCGTCGATCGCCACCACCACCGCGCCGATCAGCGCGCCGTTGCGAAGCAGCGACCAGTCGAGGCTGCCGCCGAGGATGCCGGTCGTGATCGAGCTGATCAGCGCCGCCTGCGGAGCGTTCAGCGCGTCCTTGCCCGCCCCCGGAACGCCGACGAAGCCGAGCGTCGAGTTAAGCACGTTCAGCACCGGCGGAATGACCAGCGCTCCGAAGATCACGCCGATGATCAGCGCGACCTGCTGCCGCCAGGGCGTCGCCCCGACCAGCTGGCCGGTCTTGAGGTCCTGGAGATTGTCGTTGGCGATGGTCGCGACGCCGAAGATGATGGCGGTGACCAGCAAGGCGAAGGCGATCAGGCTCTTCGACGCCTCCGGTCCAAGGCCGCTGGCGACGGTCAGCAGGATGAGCGAGATGCCGACCGCGGTGAGGATGCCGACGCCGCTGACCGGGCTGTTGGAGGCACCGATCAGGCCCGCCATGTAGCCGGTGATCGAGGCGATGATCAGCCCCGCGACCATGATGTAGGCGAGTGACATGGCGACCAGCGGCAGCGCGTGGCTGGCGAGCGCCCCAGTGCCGGCGAAGTCCCACAACAGCAGCCCGATCGGCACCATCGAGGCGAGGATCGCGCCGCCGACGATGGTGATCGGCAGATCGCGCTCGGTGAGCTCGAGCTGCTCGCCCGCGTCGCGCGCGCGGTTGGCGGCGATCGCCTGGGTGATGCCCCGGATGATCGGGCCGATCACCTTGGCCAGCGTCCACACCGCCGCGACCAGCATCGTGCCCGCGCCGATGAAGCGCACCTTGTTGCGGAAGACGTCGCCGATGACCGCTTCAAGGTCGGCGCCCGACGCCAGCCCGGCGAGCCCGCTGTAATGAGGGACCAGCCACGTCCAGCTGATCAGCACGCCGACGAACATCGCGATTCCGACCGCCATGCCGACGAGGTGCCCGACCCCGATCAGCGCGAAGGACAGGCTGGCGGTGACGTGACTCGCCCCGGCGCCGACGCGGAACGACTTGGTCGCGGTGTCGACGATCAGCTTGGTCTTGGTCAGCGTGAAGTAGAGCGCCGAAACGACCGAGGCCCAGACGATGGCGACCAGCCCGCGTCGATTCTCTTCGGCCCCGCCGACCCCGGCGCCGACCTTGAGCACTTCGGCCGCGGCCAGGCCTTCGGGGTAGGGAAGGTCGCTCCCGGTCACCAGCGCCCGGCGCAGGGGGACCGAATAGAGCACGCCAAGAATGCCCCCGAGACCGATCACCAGCAGGCTCAGCCAGTAGGGGAAGTCGCTCCAATAGCCGATCATGATCAGCCCCGGCAGGACGAAGATAATCGCGCTCAGCGTTCCGGCGGAGGAGGCGATCGTCTGGACGATGTTGTTTTCCTGGATGGTGCTGTCGCTGAACAGCTTGAGCACCGCCATCGAGATCACCGCGGCCGGGATCGAGGTCGCGAAGGTGATCCCGAGCTTGAGCCCGAGATAGACGTTGGCGGCGGTGAACACGACCGTCAGCACCGCGCCGAGCAGGATGCCGCGGATCGTCAGTTCGGTGTGCTTGGCCGGGGCCGTGGTGGGAATATTCGCCAAGTCTGATCCTTCGTCATTGCGAGCGGCGCGAAGCAATCCACCTCACGCCACACCGTCTGAACCGCCGATTGCCGCGCCGCCGTGTCTATTCCCACCCGCTCGCCAGGAAACGCGTCGCGAAGGCGCAGTGGAGCGCGACGCCGCGCTCGAGCCAGTCCTCGTGGATGGTCATCTTGCCATTGTGGAGCGGGGCGCGCGGGCCCGGCTCTTCGCCTGGCGGGGCGACGCCGAGGAAGGCCATCGCGCCGGGCACCTTCTGCAGCACATAGGCGAAGTCCTCGCCGCCCATGATCGGGGTCGGCATCTCGGCATATTGGCCTTCCCCGAACAGGTCGGTGGCAATTTCGGCGATCAGCCGGGCACCGCGCGGATCGTTGACGCAGGCGGGATAGCCGGTGTCGATCTTTACCGTGGCGGTGCATTCGTGAGCGGCGGCGACTTGGGTGATGATCCGCTCGAACGCCGCCTTACCGGCTTCGCGCCGCTCGTCCGACAGGGTGCGCAGCGTGCCTTTGATCTCCACCGTGTCGGGGACGATGTTGTAGGCGGTGCCGGCGTGGATCTGGGTCACCGACAGGATTGCCGGATCGAAGAAGGGGGTGCGTCGGGCGATGAAGGCTTGCGCCGCGCCGACCGCCTCGCACGCCACCGGAATCGGGTCGATCGCGTCATAGGGCATCGCCGCATGCCCGCCGCGGCCGGTGATGGTGGCGTTGAGCGCATCGGTCGAAGCGAGCAGCGCGCCGGCCCGCGTCGTCACCACCCCGCCGGCGATGTTGGGAAAGATGTGCAGCGCGAAGGCGGCGTCGGGCGTCGGATCGTCGAGCAGCCTGTCCTCGATCATGAAGCGTGCGCCGTGGTGACCTTCCTCGCCCGGCTGGAACATGAAGACGATCGTCCCCGCGAGACTTGCCTGCTGGGCCGAGAGGATACGGGCGGCGCTCGCCAGCATCGCCGAATGGGTGTCGTGACCGCAGGCATGCATGTTGCCCTCGACCTGGCTGGCGAAGGGCAGACCGGTCTCCTCGCGGATCGGCAGCGCGTCCATGTCGCCGCGCAGCAGCACGGTGCGGCCCGGCTGCCCGCCGCGGAGGATCGCGACGAAGCCGCTGGTTGACTGGCTGTCGCGGATTTCGAGCGGCAGCCCGGCAATCGCCGCTTTCAGCTTCTCGGTCGTCCGCGTGCAATGCAGGCCGAGCTCGGGATCGGCGTGGATCGCTCGGCGCAGTTCGATCATGGAGTCGAATTCGGCTGCGGCAGCCGCGCGGAAGTCGGTGTTGAGCAGGGTCATGGCTTTCTCCTGCGCTTGGCGAACGCAGGAGGCAAGCGCCTCAGATCACCCCGACGCGCTTCCCCGCCGCCTCAAACATGCCGAGGATTTCGCCGACTTGGGCCTCACTATGCTCGGCGCAGAGCGAGCAGCGCAGCAGGGTCATGCCCTGTGGCGTCGCCGGCGGCCGGGCGAGGTTCACGTAGAGGCCTTCGTGGAGCAGCGCTTCCCACATCGCCGCGCCGCGCTCGAGGTCGGGCATGATGACGGCGATGATCGCCGATTGCGGCTCGTCGGTGCCGAGCTGGAAGCCGAGCTGCTTCAAGCCGCCGTGCAGGCGCTTGCTGTTCGCCAGCAGATGCTCGCGCTTGCCGGTGTCGCTCATCAGCTTGCGGATCGAGGTGGCGGCGGTGGCGACCACGCTCGGCGGCAGGCTGGCGGTGAAGACATAGGGCCGGCAGACCAGCCGCAAGATCTCGAACTTGGGATGGTTGGAGACGCAGAAGCCGCCGACCGTCCCGACGCTCTTCGAGAAGGTGCCGATGATGAAGTCGACGTCGTCGATCACGCCCTGCGCCTCGGCGACACCGCGGCCATGCTCGCCGATGAAGCCCATCGAATGCGCCTCGTCGACCAGCACCATTGCGCCATGCGCCTTGGAGATGGCGACCATTTCCTTGAGCGGGGCGACGTCGCCGAGCATCGAATAGACGCCCTCGAGCACGACCAGCTTGCCGGCCTCGGCGGGAAGGCGCTTCAAGCGCTTCTCGAGCGCCTCGACGTCATTGTGGCGAAAGGCGACGATCTGGGCGTTGCCGAGCCCGCAGCCGTCGTAGATCGAGGCATGGCTGTCGATGTCGAGGATGACGTAATCGTCCTTCCCCGCCAGCGTCGAGATGATCCCGAGATTGGCCTGGTAGCCGGTCGAGAAGACCATCGCGCCACTCATGCCGTAGAAGTCGCGCAGCGCGTCCTCGCACTCGCGGTGGCCCTGGTAGGTGCCGTTGAGGACCCGGCTGCCGGTCGTGCCCGAGCCGAACTCGTCGAGTGCCTGCTTGCCCGCCGCGATCACGTCGGGGTCGAAGGTCATTCCCATGTAATTATAGGTGCCGAGCAGGATCGTCCGCTTGCCGTTGCAGATGGCGACGGTCGGGCTCTCGACCTTTTCCATCACCAGGTTGAACGGGTCGGTCAGTCCGGTCGACAGCAAGGCTTCGCGCTGGTCGATCAGCGGCTGGAACTTGTCGAACAGATCAGGCGCGGTGCCGCGCACGCTCGGCCGCGCGGCATCGGCGGTCATCGCCAGGCCGGGATCGGTCATGCGTTCCCCGGCTGGCTGAGCTCGCCCACCGCGTCGACCAGCTGGCCGACGGTCTCGATCTCGGCGGCGCGGTTCATGGTGATGATGATGTCGAATTCGTCCTCGACCGCGGCGACGAAGTCCATCACGGTGAGGCTGTCCCACTCGAGGTCCTGGGCGAAGCGGGTCGCTTCGGTGACCGCGATCCCCTTCTTGTTGAACTCGCCGATCAGGCGCTGGATGGTCTCGAGGCGTTCGTCGCGGTCGGTCATGGCGGCGTCCTAAAGTGCGCGGGTGCCGGTGGCAACGTTGTGCGGCGGGAATGCGGCAGCACCGCTAGCTGCCGCTCAATCGAGGCAGGCCTGGTTGCCGTTGAGGCCCTGGATGCGGGTCATCCGGTCGGGGTTGGTGCTGATGATGATCCCCTCGCTCGAGCAGCGGCGGAGCTGGAAGCGGACCTTGCGCGCCCGAAAGTCGAGCGAGATGCGGCGGAATTTCTCCATCAAGTCGGTGCCGAGCAACAGCGCCGGCTGGTCGGCGAGCCCGAACAGCTTGAACGGCGGGGCGTCGACGAAGGCGATTGGCACTTCGCGTAGCAGGATCGGCCCGATCTCGAGTTCGCCGACGATTGCCAGCTCGATCTTCATCGACACGCCCGTCACCCCGATCATGTCGAGGGTCTCGAAGCGGGCGCGCTTGTTGCGGATAAGCTTGTCGCGCAGCGCGACGTTGCCGATGCTGACCTCACTGCCGGTGTCGATGATCGCGTCGAGCCGCTGGCTGTCGGCGCGGACCCCGGTCATGATCAGCTGGCCGCGGCGGCGGCGGGCGGTCACCACGATCTCGCCGGGGAAGGAGCGCACCGGGATGCGCGCATCCTCGACCTTGATCAGCCGGCGATCTAAATCCATCAGCAGCCGCTGCTCAACCAGCGCGTCCAGGCCGATAATCCCCGCACCGCCGAGGTCATTTTCGCTGAGCGCGGGCAGTTGGAGGTCGTGGACGGTGGTCGTGCCGACGGTGAGGGCGCCGACCCGGACCCGGTCGACCACCGCGCTAGCGGTCATGCCGTGGAGGGTGATCGGGGTGCCCAGCGGCAGCTCGAGCTGGCGGGCGAGGCCGGCCCCGATAACCGAGCTGTCGGCGCCGCTATCGACGATGAAGCGATAGGGGCCGCGGTCGTTGACCCTGACCTCGACGCTCAGCCGGGTCTCGACCTTGCGTGCCTTGATGTCGTTGCCGCCGATCTTGAGCGCGGGGTCGTAGGTCGCCGGGGGCAGCGGCAGGACGTTGCCGGGGATGGTGGGCGTCGGGCGGGGCTTGCCGATCTGCGGCGGGTCGGCGGCAGCCGCCGGCGCGATCGCTGCCAGCATGGCCATGCCGGCCACCACCCACATCATGCTGAGCCGACCCGTCACGCGCATCGCCTGCCTCCACCGCGAACAAGACTAGCACGTCAGCGGCGTTCAGTCGCCCAGCACGAAGCTCGCGATCAGGCGGAGGTTTAGGGCGATGATCAGCGCCGCGCACAAGCTGGCGGCGATGGTCAGCGCGCGGCCGTTGACCAGCGCGCCCATCCGCGCGCGGTTGCTGGTGAACTGGATCAATGGGACGATGGCGAACGGCAGCTGGAGGCTCAGGACCACCTGGCTCAACACCAACAGCTTGGCGGTGCCACTCTCGCCGTAGCGCGCGGCGACGATCACCGCCGGGATGATCGCCAGCCCGCGGGTCAGCAAGCGCCGCACCCACGGTGCGAGCTTGAGGCCGAGGAAGCCTTCCATCACCACCTGGCCGGCGAGGGTCGCGGTCAATGTCGAGCTCTGGCCCGAGGCGAGCAACGCGATCGCGAACAGGGTGCTTGCGGCGGCCACGCCGACGGTCGGGCTGAGCAGTTTGAAGGCGTCCTGAATCTCGGCGACCCCGGTCTGGCCCGAGGCGTGGAACACCGAGGCGGCGAGGACCAGGATGCCGGCGTTGACGAACAGCGCAAGGAGCAGGGCGATGCTACTGTCCCACACCGCGAAGCGCACCGCCGTCTTGCGACCCGCCGGGCTGGTGTCGAACGCACGGGTCTGCACCGCCGCCGAATGGAGGTAGAGGTTGTGCGGCATCACCGTGGCGCCGATGATCCCGATCGCGATGTAGAGCATCGCCGGATCGTGGACGATGGCGGTCGACGGAAGGAAGCCGCGCAGCATCGGCCCGAGCTGCGGTTGCGATACCGCCACCTCGTAGCCGATGCAGCCGGCGATCAGCACCAGCAGCGCGATCACGAACGCCTCGAGCTGGCGGAAGCCGCGGCGCTGGAGGGCGAGCAGCAGCAACACGTCGAGCGCGGTCAGGATTACTCCGACCACGAGGGGCAGGCCGAACAGCAATTGCAGCGCGATCGCCGAGCCGATCACCTCGGCGAGGTCGCAGGCGACGATCGCCGCCTCGCAGATCAGCCACAGCGCGACCGAGACGGGTTTGCTGTAATGGTCGCGGCAGGCCTGGGCGAGGTCGCGGCCGGTGGCGATGCCGAGCTTGGCGGTCAGCGCCTGGAGCAGCATCGCCATCAAGTTGGCGAGCAGGATCGTCCACAGCAGCGAGTAGCCATAGGCCGACCCGCCGGCGAGATCGGTCGCCCAATTGCCCGGGTCCATGTAGCCGACCGCGACGAGATAGCCGGGCCCGGCGAATGCCCCGAACCGGCGCAGCACGCCGCTCGAGGGGGAAGCCATGGCGATCGAGCGGTGCGCCTCGGCCAGGCTGACATCGCCGGTCGGCAGGGTCTGGGCATCGCGCGCGGTCACCGGCCCTGCATAGTCGGACGGCCTCGCCAGTCCAGCGCGGGCGCGTCCGGACCGACCTTGGAATCAGCGGTCGCGCGTCTGTGTCGAATCGGTGCAGCGCCAGATCTGGAGGAACGCGGCCGCCCGTTTGCCGTTAAAGGCGCTTCATGCCGGTCGGCTTTTCCTTCGCGCTGCGTAGTGGCGGTGCCCTCTTTGCCGCCTGCGTCGCGCTCGCCGGCGCGCCAGCGGCTGCCGCCTCGAAGCCGCCGGTCGATCATTTGCTCGGCGCGGTCTCCTCGCCCTATCTGCTCGCCCCGGCGCGGATCGGCGCGCTCTACGGGACGGTCACCAGCGGGTTCCGCTCGGCCGAGCACAACCGCCGGGTCGGCGGGGTGTTCAATAGCTACCACCTGCAGGGTCGCGCGATCGACGTGCAGCGGCGCCCGGGCGTGACCCACGCGATGATCGATGCGGCGCTGCGCCGCGCCGGCTTCAATCTGATCGAATCGCTCGACGAGGTCGATCACAGCCACTTCGCCTTTGGCGATGTGGCGGCGACGCGGTACAGCCGCGCGGTGCCCAGCGTCGCTGCCGTCACCGCTCCGCCTGTCGCGGCGCCCAAGCCGGCCGAGCCGAGCCTGTTGGCCGACGTCCATGGATCGCTGGTCATCGACGACCGGCACGGGCAGGCGAACGAAGGAAGTGCCGGTGTTCCGTAAGACCCTGTCGACCGCGGCCGTGATGGGCCTGCTCACCATCTCGGCGCCCGCCGCGGCCGCGCCGACCGCGATGGACGTGCGCTGCTTCATGCTCAGCAACCTGTTCGCGGCCAAGTCCGACAAGGAAGAAGGCCGCAAGCTCGCCCAGGTCAGCGGCTTTTACTATCTCGGCAGGCTGCAGGAGATGAGCAACGCCGACCTGCGCCGTCATCTCGCCGAGCAGCAGAAGCAGATCACGCAGGCGACGGCGTCGGCGCAGATGAGCAGCTGCGCCAAGGGCGTGCAGGCGAGCGGGCTAAGGATGCAGTCGCTCGCGCCGCCTGCGCCAGCGCCCGCGCCAGCCCCGGCACCGCGCAAGTAAGCCTCGGCCTCAGCGCGTATTTGCGCGCAGGAAGGCGACACTGTCGGCAAGCGCCGGGCTCGTTCCGCGGAACGGCACCGACAGCGATTTCACCAAGTCGACGTGGCTCTTGCCCGGATAGAGCTTGAGCGCCACCGGCGCGCCGAGGGCGCGCAGCCGCGCCGCCAGGCGCTCGCTGTTACCCGGCTTGACCACCGTGTCAGCGGTGCCGGCCATCAGCAGCAATGGCGGCGCGTCCTTCCGGGCGAAGTGGATCGGCTGGGTTTCGAGCGGGCGCGGCCACGCCCCCAGCGCGTCCTGACCGCGCTGTTCGGTGAACGGGTAGAAATCGTACGGCCCCGCCAGCAGCGCCGCGGCGCGGACGGTGTGCGGGTCGACTCCGGCGTCGCGCAGGAAATGCGGGTCGAGCGCAAGCATCGCCGCATTGTAGGCGCCGGCCGAATGCCCCGCGAGGGTGATCCGGCGGGGGTCGCCGCCAAATTCCGCCGCATGATCGCGCGCCCAGCGGACCGCCAGCGCGCCGTCCTCGACGAAGGTCGGGAAGCGGACCTGCGGCACCAGCCGATAGTCGGGCACCACCGCGACAAAGCCGTTGGCGGCGAACGCCCGGCCGGCGAAGGCATAGTCGCCGCGCGCGCCGCCGACCCACCCGCCACCGTAGAAGAAGACCACCACCGGCAGTCGTGCGCCGCGCGCCGCACGCGGGGGCGCGTAAACGTCGAGCTTGAGGCGCGGGTCGGGACCGAACGCGATCCCGCTCGCGACGCGGCCTGGCTCGCCGAGCGCGCTGACGTGATCGAGACCGTTGAGCAGACCGGCGGGGGAACAGGCAGTGAGCGCCGCGACAGCGAGGGCGGCGGCAAAGATGGGACGAATCATCCGTCAGTTACGCTTGAGCGACGACCTTGGACGCATCGACGCTGCGGGTTGCAGTCAGGGCTTGCTTTGCGCAGGACGCGCGGATGATCGACCTGCCGCCCTACGCCCGCCTGCTCGGGCTCCGCGCCGACGAGACGGCGAACGGCACGCGCTTCGTCATGCCGTGGCACGGCGACGTGGTGGGCCGTCCTTTATTCCTCCACGGCGGGGCGATCGCCGGCTTGCTCGAGTTCGCCGCCTTCACCAGCCTGCGCGAGGCATTGGCCGAGGCGGACGAGGTCGCGGCGCAGATGAAGCCGATCACGGTCACGGTCACCTATCTGCTCGGCGGCCGCGACCGCGAGACCTACGCCGAGGCGGTGGTCGAACGGCTCGGGCGGACGGTCGCCAATGTCGATGCGGTCGCCTGGCAGGAAACGCGCGAGCGGCCGATCGCGACCGCGCGGATCAACTTCCTGCTCGAGCGTCAGTAGCCTGCGAGACGGGCGACTTCGCCGGCGTGGAAGCGCCAGTCGCCGAATAGGCGATCGAGGACGGCCTGGCGCTTTATGTAGAAGCCGATGTCATGCTCGTCGGTCATGCCGATGCCACCGTGCATCTGGACGCCTTCCTGGACGGCGAGCGCGGCGGCGCGGCCGGCCTTGGCCTTTGCGACATGGACCATCAGCTCAGCCCGGTCCGACCCGGCGTCGAGCAGCTCGGCGGCCTTGTAGGCGGCGGCGCGGGCGATCTGGATCTCGCTGAACAAGTGCGCGGCGCGGTGCTGGAGCGCCTGGAACTCGCCGATCAGCTTCCCGAACTGCTTGCGCTGCTTGAGGTAGTCGGTGGTCATGTCGGCGGCGCCCGCGGCGACCCCGACCAGCTCGGCCGCCGAGCCAGCGCGACCGGCGTTGAGTGCGCGCGACAGCGGCGCCCAGCCAGCGTCGACCTCGCCGACCACTGCGTCGGCGTCGACCGCGACATCAGTCAACGTCAGCCGCGCGGCCTTGCTGTGATCGGTCAGCGCGACGTTCTCGACCTCCATCCCCTTGGCGTCGCGCTCGACCGCGAACAGGGTCAGGCCCTCGCGCTCGCCGGCCGAACCCCCGGTGCGCGCGGCAACGAGGATCATATCAGCCGAAGCGCCGTGGACGACGAACTGCTTGCCGCCGTTCAGCGTGAAACCGTTGCCTGAGCGGGTGGCGGTGGTGGCGACGGCATCGGGGCGGTGGTGTTTGCCCTCGTCGACTGCCAGCGCGGCGACCGTCTCGCCCGAGAGGATGCCCGGGAACCAGCGGTCGCCCTGCGCAGTGCCCTCGAGCGCGCGGACGGCAGCGACGGCGGTGGTGAGAAAGGGCGACGGCGTCAGGTTGCGCCCGACCTCCTCGAGCACCAGCGCCGCCTCGGTTGCGCCGAGACCAAGCCCGCCCTTATCCTCGGGGATGGCGATACCGGTCAGACCCAGCTCGGCGAATTGCTTCCACAAGCCGTGGCCGAAGCCGTCCTTGCAGCCGATGTCGCGCCAATGGCGGAGCTGCTGCTTGATCGTCCCTTCCTCGGCGAGGAAGGATTTCGCCATGTCGTGGAGCTGGCGCTGGTCGTCGGTCAATAACGTCATCTGGTCATCCCATCACCGCTCGTGTCGAGCGACGTCGAGGCGCGCTTTCACGACCGCTCGTTCTGCGCCCCTCGACTTCGCTCGGGACGAGCGGTGGTTGTTCGCTATGCTCCCGGCAGGCGGAGGATGTGCTTGGCGATGATGCCGAGCTGGACCTCGCTGGTCCCACCCTCGATCGAATTGGCCTTGGTGCGGAGCCATTCGCGCGCGGGCTTGCCCTTGCGGCTGCGCTCGCTCTCCCATTCGAGCGTGTCGGCGCCGCCGGCCGCCATCACCAGTTCGTGGCGGCGCTTGTTCAGTTCGGTGCCCGAATATTTCATCATGCTGGGCATGGCGGGGTGCGCTTCGCCGGCCTTCAGCTGGTCGATGAAACGCTCGCTCATCGCCGCGAAGGCGAGGGCGTCGACGTCGAAGGCGGCGATCTCGGCGCGGAGGACGGGGTCGTCGATCGCGCCGACGCTCTTGCCGAGCAGCGCCGAGCCGCCGCCGAGCCCCATCCCGCTGATCATCTCGCGCTCGTGGCCGAGGAGGTATTTGGCGACGTCCCAGCCCTTGTTGACCTCGCCGACCACCTGATCCTTGGGCACCTTCACGTCGTCCATGAAGGTCTCGCAGAATGGCGAATAGCCGCTGATCAGCAGGATCGGCTTGGTCGAGACGCCTTCCGATTCCATGTCGAACAGCAGGAAGCTGATCCCGCCATGCTTCGATTCGGTCGAGGTGCGGACGAGGCAGAAAATCCAGTCGGCCTTGTCGGCGTAGCTGGTCCACACCTTCTGGCCGTTGACCAGCCAGTGGTCTCCCTTGTCCTCGGCCTTGGTCTGCAGCCCGGCGAGGTCGCTACCCGCGCCTGGTTCGGAATAGCCCTGGCACCAACGGATTTCGCCGCGGACGATCGGCGGCAGGAAGCGCTGCTTCTGTTCGTCGGTGCCATATTTGAGCAGCGCAGGCCCGAGCATCGAGATGCCGAAGCTGTTCAAGGGATTGCGCGCGTTGATCCGGCGCAATTCCTCCTTGAGAATCTTTGCCTCGGCCGGGGAGAGCCCGCCACCGCCGACCTCTTTCGGCCAGTCGGGCGTGGTCCAGCCGCGCGCCGCCATCGCCTCGAGCCAGCTCTTCTGCGCGGCGGACTGGAACTGGAAGTGACGTCCGCCCCAACAGACGTCTTCCTCGGATTTGACCGGCTCGCGCATCTCGGGCGGGCAATTCGCCTCGAGCCACGCGCGGGTCTCCTCGCGGAAAGTCGTCAGCTCGGCGGTGTCGGCCATGGTGCACTCCTCTTCGCGCAGCGATGCAACGGCCGGCGCGCGCTCGTCAATGCGGGCTGGGGGGCAGGTCGATCTTGGCGATGTGCCAACGGCGCTGCTCGGCGGTCGAGCCGTCGACGTCGTTGACCCGGCGCAGCGTCACGGTGCCGGGCTCCTCGAACTTCTCGCCTTTCACGGTGACGCCGTACACCCGCACCGGCACCTCGACGTAAAGCGAGCCGGCGGCGCCTTCGATATCGCCGGGCTTGCCGACCTCGGCATGATATTCGCGATATTGGCGATAGGGCGCGGCGAAGGTCGCGTCGGCGAGGTCGCTCGACGGCCCCCACAGCTGGTGCGCCTGGGCGTATTTACGGGCCTCGATCAGCGCGAAATAGGTCTGGACGACGTTGGCGGCCCCTTGCGCGCTGGTCGCGGTGAAGGGCGCTTCGCTGACGACCTCGCGGGCTGGGGCGGGATTGTTGGTCACCGGCACGTCGGTCTTGCTCGGTGAAGTCGCCGGCTCGGGCATGGCGCGGTTCTCGGCGGCCGTGGACGGCGGCGGCGGTTCGACCGCGTTGGCGGCGGCGACCTCGCCGGTGCGCGGGGTAGCGGCGTTGTCGGTCGTGGGAGCTTGGGCGGTACAGGCGCCGAGCAGCCCGGCGGCGAGGGGAAGATAGTGTCGCATCGGGGGCCAACGAGCCGGCCAAGCGCGCCGTTCCGGCAGGCTGGCGCGGCGCCTGCCTTTCTGACACAGCGAAGCCCAGCGCTTCATCCGAGAGGTCTTCATGGATTTCGACCTTACCGACCGGCAGGCTCATTTTCGCGACCGCGTTCGCCAGTTCATCGACGATCACGTCCGACCCGCGGTGCCGGGCCTCGCCGCCGAGTTGAACGAGGGCGACCGCTGGCACCATCTCGAGGGGATCGAGCCCCTGAAGGCGAAGGCCCGCGCGGCCGGCCTGTGGAATCTGTTCATGCCGCCGGGCGGCGCGCTCCAGCATGTCGACGAAAGCTTCGCCTTCGAGGGCGAGCAACTGACCAACCTTGAATATGCTTTGTGCGCCGAGGAGATGGGCCGGGTCGGTTTCGCCAGCGAAGTGTTCAATTGCTCCGCCCCCGACACCGGCAACATGGAAGTGCTCCACCGCTACGGCACGCGGGAGCAGAAGGAGCAGTGGCTCGCGCCCCTGATGCGCGGCGAGATCCGCTCGGCCTTTTTGATGACCGAGCCGGGGGTCGCCAGCTCGGACGCGACCAACATCCAATGCCGGATCGAAAAGGACGGTGCGGATTACGTCATCAACGGCAAGAAATGGTGGTCTTCGGGCGCGGGCGATCCGCGCTGCAAGGTCGCGATCCTGATGGGCAAGACCGACACCGAAGCGCGCAAGCACCAGCAGCAGTCGATGATCCTGGTGCCGATGGACGCCGCCGGCATCACGGTCGAGCGCTACCTCAGCGTCTACGGCTTCGACGATGCGCCGCACGGGCATATGGAAATTCGCCTCGAGAACGTCCGCGTTCCGGCCGACAACCTGCTGCTCGGCGAGGGGCGCGGGTTCGAGATCGCGCAGGGCCGGCTGGGGCCGGGACGCATCCACCATTGCATGCGCACCATCGGCGCCGCCGAAGAGGCCTTGAAGCTGATGGTCACGCGGATCCAGAGCCGCACCGCTTTCGGCAAGCGCATCGCCGAGCATAGCGTGTGGGAGCAGCGCGTCGCCGAGGCGCGGATCGAGATCGACGCCACCCGGCTGCTCTGCCTGATGGCGGCAGACCGGATGGACAAGGCGGGCAACAAGGCCGCCAAGGCCGAGATCGCGATGATCAAGGTCAAGGCGCCGCGGATGGCGCTCAAGGTGATCGACGACGCGGTTCAGGCCTTCGGCGGCGCCGGCGTGAGCCAGGACACGCCGCTCGCGCACATGTGGGCCGGCATTCGTACGCTGCGGCTGGCCGATGGTCCCGACGAGGTCCACAACCGCTCGATCGCGCTGATCGAATATGGCAAGCATCTGCCGGACGACCCGCAGGTGCCGTAGCAAGCGTCATCCCGGCGAAGGCCGGGATCTCAGGGAGAACAGGCGGAGCGCGGCGACCTGAGGTCCCGGCCTCCGCCGGGACGACGGAGACCTTATCTTGAACAGCCTCTTCGACCTCACCGGCAAGACCGCCATCGTCACCGGCTCCTCGCGCGGGATCGGGCGGGCGATCGCGGAGGAGATGGCCGCCCACGGCGCCACCGTCGTCATCTCGAGCCGCAAGCAGGACGCTTGCGAGGAGGTCGCGAACGCGATCAACGAGCGCGGCGCGGGCAGGGCGATCGCGATCGCCGCGTCGATTTCCGACAAGGAGGCGCTGCAACATCTGGTCGATGAGACGCGCGCACAGCTCGGCCGGATCGACGTGCTCGTCTGCAACGCCGCCTCCAATCCCTATTACGGGCCGATGGCGGGGATCAGCGACGACCAGTTTCGCAAGATCATGGACAACAACGTCCTCTCCAACCACTGGCTGACCAGCATGGTCGCGCCCGAGATGGTCGAGCGTGGCGAGGGCTCGATCGTGATCGTTTCCTCGGTCGGCGGGATTACCAGCTCGACCGTGATCGGCGCCTACAACATCTCCAAGGCCGCCGACCTCCAGCTTGTCCGCAACCTCGCCGCCGAGTTCGGGCCCAAGGGCGTGCGGGTGAACGCCATCGCCCCCGGCCTCGTCCGCACCGACTTCGCCCGCGCGCTGTGGGAAAACCCCGAAATCCTTAAGCGCGTCACCGCCATTTCGGCGCTGAAGCGGATCGGTGAACCGCGCGAGATCGCGGGTGCCGCGCTGTTCCTCGCCAGCCAGGCCGGCAGCTTCGTCACCGGGCAGACGCTGGTGGTCGACGGGGGATCGACGTTCGGAGCGGGGTTTTGAATCAACCCGCTCATGCTGAGTAGCCGCGCCAGCGGCGTATCGAAGCACGCATCTACGCCCTTCGATACGCCGATTGCATTGGCTACTCAGGGTGAGCGGAAATAAGCGAGGTCATCATGTCCGTCGAACCCGAACACCGCCACCACCCCCGCCTCGAAGGCAAGGTGATCATCGTCACCGGCGCGGGTTCGGGCATCGGCAAGGCGACCGCGCGGCTGTTCATCGAGCATGGCGCGAACGTCATCGCCGCGGATTTAAAGGGCGCTCACCACGTCGCCGACGCGGGCAAGGAAGAGGATGTCGTCCGCCTCGTCTCCATGGCGCGCGAGGAGCATGGCGCGCTCCACGGCTTCTTCGCCAATGCCGGCATCTCGGGCGGGCTCGCCTCAATCTTCGAGCAGACGGTCGCCGACTGGGAGGAAATCCTGCGGGTCAACCTGATCGGCCCGTTCCTCGCGATCAAGCATGCCGCGCCGGTGATCAAGGAGCAGGGCGGCGGCTCGATCATCTGCACCGCCAGTGTTGCAGGCTTACGCTCCGGCGCGGGGGGGGCGGCTTATTCGGCGTCCAAGGCGGGGGTGATCAGTCTGATCAAGACCGCCGCCCAGCAGCTCGCGGGCTCGAACGTCCGGGTCAATGCGATCTGCCCGGGGCTGATCGAAACCGGCATGACCGAGTTCGTCTACGACCGCGCCCGCGCCAAGGGGCAGGAGGACCGGCTGGGTCACCTCAATCCGCTCCGTCGCGGCGGGGTGCCGAGCGAGATCGCCCACGCCGCCTTATTCCTCGCTTCGGACGAGTCGAGCTATGTTAACGGCCATGCGCTGGTCGTCGACGGTGGCCTGTCCTCGTCGCACCCGTTCAATCGCCAGGATTACGGCCGTACGGCCATCTAACTTACGGAGACCTCAGTGACCTCGCCCATCAGCACGCAGAAGCACGGCCACGTCCTCATCGTTACCTCGAACAACCCACCGGTGAACGCACTCGGCGCGGCGGTGCGGCAGGGGCTGGTGGCGGCGATCGAAGAGGCCGAGGCGGCCGGGGACGTGGCCGCGGTGGTCATCCGCTGTGACGGGCAGACCTTCTTCGCCGGCGCCGACATCACCGAGTTCGGCAAGCCGCCGGTGATGCCGTGGCTGCCCGAGGTGGTCGACCGGATCGAGAATTGCACCAAGCCGGTGGTCGCCGCGATCCACGGGACGGCGCTCGGCGGCGGGCTCGAGGTTGCGCTCGGCTGTCATTACCGAGTGGCGGTGCCGACCGCGAAGCTGGGCGTGCCCGAGGTCAAGCTCGGCCTTCTTCCCGGCGCCGGCGGGACCCAGCGCCTGCCGCGGGTCGCGGGGGTCGAGAAGGCACTGCAGATGACCACCAGCGGCACCCCGATCGGCGCCAAGGAAGCGGCCGACTGCGGGCTCGTCGACCGCATCGTCGAGGGCGATCTGCTTCAGCACGCGGTGGCCTACGCGACCGAAGTCGCCGACGTCCGTCCACTGCCCAAGACCAGCGAGAAGCAGGACAAGGTCGACGGCACCGACGCGGCGGTGTTCGATCAGTTCGTCGCTGCCAACGCGCGCACCTTCAAGGGCTTCGAGGCCCCGATGAAGAACCTCGAGGCAGTCCGCGTCGCGACGCAGAAGCCCTATGCCGAGGGCGTGATGGACGAGCGCCGGCTGTTCATGGAGCTGATGAGCGGCACCCAGGCCAAGGCGCAGCAATATTTCTTCTTCGCCGAGCGCAAGGCGGGGAAGGTCGAAGGCGTCGCCGAAGACGTGAAGCCGCGCGAAATCCGCAAGGTCGGCGTGATCGGCGCCGGCACGATGGGCGGCGGCATCTCGATGAATTTCCTCTCGGCCGGAATCCCGGTGACGATCGTCGAGATGGCGCAGGAAGCGCTCGACCGTGGCACCGGCGTGATGCTCCGCAATTATGAGGCGAGCGCGAAGAAGGGTCGCTTCACGGAAGGTCAGGTCGGCGAATTCATGGGCCGGCTCACCCCCACCCTCGACTTCGAGGCGCTCGCCGACTGCGACCTCATCATCGAGGCGGTGTTCGAGCAGATGGAGGTGAAGAAGGAAATCTTCGGTCGCCTCGACAAGATCGCCAAGCCGGGCGCCATCCTTGCCTCGAACACGAGCTACCTCAATATCGACGAGATCGCGGCGGCTACCAGTCGCCCGCAGGACGTGGTGGGCCTGCATTTCTTCTCGCCCGCCAACGTGATGAAGCTACTCGAGGTGGTGCGCGGCGCCAAGACCGCCGACGACGTGCTGGTCACCGCGATGGCGCTCGCCAAGAAGATCAAGAAGGTCGCGGTGGTGGCGGGGGTCTGTTACGGCTTCATCGGCAACCGCATGCTGATCCCGCGCCAGACCGAGGCGACCAAACTTCTGCTCGAAGGCGCGACCCCGGCGCAGATCGACAAGGTCCACACCGATTTCGGGATGCCGATGGGCCCGTTCCAGATGGCCGACCTCGCCGGGGTCGACATCGGCTGGCATCGCGACCCGACCCGGATCGAGAACATCCGCGACGCGCTCGCCGCCGAGGGCCGCTGGGGCCAGAAGAAGCAGGCCGGCTTCTACGATTATGACGAAAAGCGTCGGCCGTCGGAAAGCGCCCGCGTGGCCGAGATCATCGAGGATTTCCGCGCCAAGGCCGGCGTGCAGAAGCGCGAGATCAGCGACGAGGAGATCGTCGTCCGCACGCTCTACACGATGGTCAACGAAGGCGCGAAGATCCTCGAGGAGGGCATGGCTCAGCGCGCGTCGGACATCGATGTGGTCTGGATCTACGGTTACGGCTGGCCGGTCTATCGCGGCGGGCCAATGTTCTGGGCCGATACCGAGGGCCTCCAGAAGATCGTCGACGGGCTGAAGGCGCAGGCCGAGCGGATGGGCAAGGATTTCTTCTTCTCCCAACTGCTCCTCGACAAGGCGGCCGCGAACGAGAAGTTCACCGGCCGCTAGGGCTTTGGGCGGGGCGACGGACCCGAAACGGTTGCCCAAGCTTTTCCCCTGCTGAACTTACGCAGGAGAATGGCCCGTGGCCGAGACCGACGCCGTCCCGCAGAACCCCATTCGCCGCTATTCCAACGTCGCGGTCACCATTCACTGGGTGACCGCCGCGCTAGTGCTGTTCCAGATCTGGCTCGGGCTCAGTCTCGACGATCTCAAGGGGGCCGCGAAGGCGAGCACCTTCGACTGGCACAAGACGATCGGTATCCTGATCCTGCTTGCGACGCTCGGCCGGCTGACCTATCGGCTCAAGAACCCGCCGCCCGCTTTCTCGCCCGATGTCTCGCACTGGGAGCGGGTGGCGGCGGTGTGGAATCACCGGTTATTCTACCTGCTGCTGATCGGGCTGCCGATCGGCGGCTATGTCGCGGTGTCGGGGCACAGCCCAAACGGCACGACCACGCTGCTTGGCGGGATTACCATTCCGACGATCCCCGGCATTTCACGGCAGATGGGGGAGTTGGCGGGCAATATGCATGGCCTGCTCGCCTGGGTCCTGATTGCGCTGATCGCGGTACATTTCCTCGCGGCGCTCAAGCACCAGTTCGTCGACCACGCCCCCGCCGCCGGGCGAATGCCGCCATTCCGCCCGCCCCATGGCGAGGGCACGGTGATCGGCCAGGGTCACGGCCGGACCAGCGTCGAGGCGGCCGAAGCCTAAGCGGTCGGCGCCGTCTTCGGCAGGGTGAAGATCAGTAGCCCGGCCAGCAGCGCCATCGCCGCGCTGGTGATGAAGGTCGCCTCCGGCCCCGAGCGATCCCACAGCCAGCCCGCGGCAAGGCTGGCGAGCAGGGTGGCGATGCCGGTGGCAAACTGGAACAGGCCGAAGGCGGTCGCGCGGCCGTCGGCCGGCGCCACGTCGGCGACCATCCGCGCGAACAGCCCCTGCGTCAGCGCCATATGTCCGCCCCACAGGAACACGCCCAGCGCCAGCCCGGCGAGGCCGTCGGTCCCCGCCAGGACGATATCGCCGATCACCAGCAGCGCGATGCCGCCGGCGAGGATCGCGCGCGGGTCGCGCCGGTCGCTGAGCGCGCCCGCGGGATAGCTCAGCAGCAAATAGGCGAGGTTGAACAGCACGAGGGTGAGCGGGGCGAGGGTCAGCGACAGGCCGGCCGCGACGCCCTTGAGGATGAGAAAGCTCTCGGAGAAACGCGCCAGCGTGAAGATGAAGGCGACGAAGATCAGCCGCCGGCAGGCCGGGCTGACGTGGGTGAGGCCGCGCAGCAAGGGGGGCGCCTTGCCGGGCGAGGCGCGGCGCTGCGGCTCGCGCAGCGCGAGCCAGGCGAGGGTGACGCTGGCGAGGCCCGGGATCACCGCGATCCAGAAAACTGCACGGACGTCCTGCGCGAATGCCCACATCAGCGCGACCGCCGCGAGCGGGGCGAGAAAGGCACCGATCGTGTCGAGGCCCTGGCGCAGACCGTAGGCGGCGCCGCGGATCTCGGGCGGGGTCTCGTCGGCGACCATCGCGTCGCGCGGGGCGCCGCGAATACCTTTGGCGGTGCGGTCGATCAGCCGGGCGCCGAGCACCGTCAGCGGCGAGCCGGCGAGCGCGAACAACGGCTTGGTCGCGGCGGCGAGGCCGTAGCCCAAGAGGATCCACGGCTTGCGGCGCTGGTCGCGGTCGCTCAGCCGCCCGGCGGCAAGCTTGGCGAAGGCGGCGGTCGCCTCAGCCACCCCATCGATCGCGCCGAGCATCGTCACCGAGGCGCCGAGCGTCACGGTGATGAACAGCGGCAGCAGCGCGTGGATGATCTCGCTCGACAGGTCCATCAGCAGGCTGACGAAGCCGAGCACCCAGACGGAGCGGGGGAGGCGGGGACGGGACATCGCCTTCGCCTTCCCGGCAAAAGGCGCGCGTTGCAAGCCTAGTGGGTAGTGCCGGTGATCCAGGCGCCCAGCCGGCGTGTCAGCGACCGCCGCTCGGGCACAAAGCTCACTTGCTCGAGCACGGGCGCGGGCTCGTCGTCGGGCTCGTAGATGGTGAGGTTCTTGGGCATCCGCGGACGGAGCGTCTCGCGGCCGCGCATCATGTCCTCGGCCATGGCGATGGCGCGGTGGACGTCATCGCCGGTGAACGGCTTCATCAGGCAGCCGAGCGCGAGGTCGGGCATCGGGAAGCCGGGCGACTTGCCGGTCACGAACAGGCAGGGAATACCCGCCTCGTTGAGGCGTGCGGCGACGGTGAAGCCGGTGGTCCCGCGGGCGAGGTGGAGGTCGATGAGCGCCAGGTCGGGCTCGTCCTGCTCGGCCACCGCGGCGGCGCCGGCGGCGTCCTCGGCGAGGCCGACCACGCGGTAGCGCGGATTGTCCTCGACCAGATATTGGAGCGTGGTGGCGAGCTGGCGGTCGTCTTCGACAATCAGGATCTTCAGCATCTCACCCTCACCGATCAGCGGCTGTGGATAAGCTTGCGGAAAAAGCTGCGGATGAGAATCCGCCGCCGGCCGATTATCGGCGAACGGACCGGCTGGTGCGCCCGGCACCACCGATCACGACCGAAGTATATGGAAAATCAAGGAACCGCCCATCAAGCGGCTCCTCTCGGCGATCAGGCGCGATAGAAGATGTGCGCGCCGATCTTCTCGACCTTGCTCAGGCGATGGCCCCAGCCCGGCGCGACATAGTCGGCGTGATACCACAGGACGTCGCTCGGCAGCGCCTCGACCAGCTGGCGGCCGGCGATGCGGGCGATCGACTGGGCATATTGCCAGGCGGCGCTCTGCTCGTTTATCCGCGGGAACTGACCGCGGCGGACGAAGCTGAACTGCGCCGGCTGCTTGACCACGCCGCAATAGGTGGTGGGATAGCGGCCCGAGCGGGCGCGGTTGAGGATCACCTCGGCGACCGCGAGCTGGCCGTCGAACGGCTCGCCGCGCGCTTCGAAATAGACGGCGGTGGCGACGCAGCTCAATTCTTCATCGAGCGCCGGGCCGGTCATGTTGGCCCAGATGAGCGGCCACAGGCTTTCATGGGTGACAGTCGGACGGACCGCGACCGCGCCCGAGGGCGGGGTGGTGACGCCCGACGGCGGCAGCGGCGTGGTGGTGGGGAGAATGGCGACGCTGGGCGCGGCCGGACGGGTCAGGCTGGCGTTCACCGGCTGGAGCGGCCGAGCGATCGAGTAAGCGGTGGTCATCGCCAGCGGCGTCGTGGCCGAGGGGGCAACCTGCGCGGCGGCGGGCGTCGCGCCCGCAATGGCCAGCAAACAGGCGGTCGCCACGGCCGACACACTGCCGGCCCCGAAGAAACGGGTCATTCTGTCTCGTATCTGTGCGGCTGGCTTCCGACTTCGGCCAGGCCCTTCTTGCGAAAGGTCCGGCCGCTCTTCGTCCGTCCGACTTGCCCTGGAGCGCGGCCTCGCCGCTCGCTCACTCGCTCTCACATTCAGTAGCGCCTAGATACCGACAGGTAGGCGCGCGACAACCCAGGGCACGGTGAACCGAGCTCTCGTTCGGACCGGGCGCAGGAACTTTCCCGACTTCGGACAGTGGTTTGGACGAAGCGAAGCCCCTCGGCGGTGAACCGAGCGAGGGGCTTCGAGCCGAGGCGAATCGCTTAGGCGGCTTCCATCTTGCGCGCGTGGCGCTTGCGCTCGTGCGGATCGAGGTAGCGCTTGCGCAGCCGGATCGACGAGGGGGTCACCTCGACCAACTCGTCGTCGTCGATGTAGGCGATCGCCTGCTCGAGCGTCATCCGCTTGGGCGGGGTCAGCCGGATGGCGTCGTCCTTGCCCCCGCTGGCGCGGAAGTTGGTGAGCTGCTTGGCCTTCATCGGATTGACCTCGAGGTCGTCCGTCTTGGCATTCTCGCCGACGATCATGCCCTCGTAGAGCGCTTCCTGGTGCCCGACGAACAGGATGCCACGCTCTTCGAGCGGCCCCAGCGCATAGCTGTTGGCCTCGCCTGCGCCGTTGGAGATCAGCACGCCGTTCTTGCGGCCTTCG
Source organism: Sphingomonas ginsengisoli An et al. 2013 (assembly GCF_009363895.1). NCBI lineage: Bacteria > Pseudomonadati > Pseudomonadota > Alphaproteobacteria > Sphingomonadales > Sphingomonadaceae > Sphingomonas > Sphingomonas ginsengisoli (ex An et al. 2013). Next base: position 2,792,751 of record NZ_CP045434.1, read on the forward strand.
ATCTTGCCTTTGTGCGGCCCGTACTTCTCGTAGATCCGGTTCATGATCCCGGTCCCGCGCGTGTCGCTGAGGAACTCGCCATGGTAGCCGATGAGGCCGCGCGAGGGGGCCGAAAAGGTGATGCGGGTCTTGCCACCGCCCGAGGGACGCATGTCGGTCATCTCGGCCTTGCGGATCGCCATCTTGTCGATGACGGTGCCCGAATATTCGTCGTCGACGTCGATCACGACGGTCTCGTACGGTTCGGTCCGCTGGCCGTTCTCGTCCTCGCGGAACAGCACGCGCGGGCGGCTGATCCCAAGCTCGAAGCCCTCGCGGCGCATCATCTCGATCAGCACGCCGAGCTGGAGCTCGCCGCGGCCGGCGACTTCGAAGCTGTCCTTGTCCTCGCTCTCGGTGACCTTGATCGCGACGTTGGACTCGGCCTCGCGCAGCAGGCGGTCGCGGATCATGCGGCTGGTGACCTTCTTGCCCTCGCGGCCGGCCATCGGCGAATCGTTCACGGCGAAGCGCATCGACAGCGTCGGCGGATCGATCGGCTGGGCGTGCAGCGGCTCGCTCACCGCCGGGTCGGCGATGGTGTCGGCGACGGTCGCAGTGGTGAGTCCAGCGATCGAGATGATGTCACCCGCCGTGGCACTCTCGACCGGCACTCGCTCGAGCCCGCGGAAGGCCATGATCTTGGAGGCGCGGCCGGTCTCGACGATCTTGCCGTCGGGATTGAGCGCGTGGATCGGCGCGTTGGTCTTGATCGAGCCCGAGAAGACCAGGCCGGTCAGGATGCGGCCGAGGAAGTTGTCGCGGTCAAGCAGGGTGACCAGGAACTTGAAGGGACCGTCGGGGTCGGCCGACGGCGGGGGCACGTGGTCGACGATGGTGCTGAACAGCGGCGTCAGGTCTCCCGAGCGGACGTCGTCGCTGGTCCCGGCATAGCCGTTGCGGCCCGAGGCGTAGAGCACCGGGAAGTCGAGCTGCTCGTCATTGGCGTCGAGCGTCACGAACAGGTCGAACACCTCGTCCAGCACCTCGGCGGCGCGCGCGTCGGGGCGGTCGATCTTGTTGACGACGACGATCGGCTTGAGGCCGAGGCCGAGCGCCTTGCCGGTGACGAACTTGGTCTGCGGCATCGGGCCTTCGGCGGCGTCGACCAGCAGGATCACCCCGTCGACCATCGACAGGATACGCTCCACCTCGCCGCCGAAGTCGGCGTGGCCGGGCGTGTCGACGATGTTGATGTGGGTGCCCTGCCATTCGACCGAGGTGCACTTGGCGAGGATGGTGATTCCGCGCTCCTTCTCGAGGTCGTTCGAATCCATCGCCCGCTCTTCGACGCGCTGGTTGTCGCGGAAGGTGCCGGACTGGCGGAAGAGCTGGTCGACGAGCGTCGTTTTGCCGTGATCGACGTGGGCGATGATCGCCACGTTGCGAGAAGTCATTGAAAATGTCCTTGGAAAGTCGCGCGGCCCTTAGCGCAACTGCTGCATTGCAGCAACTCGCATCCGGACGAGGCTGGGCGCGTTGGTCAGGCGGAAGGAGCAGCGACGACATGCCGCAGGGAGACAAGAGCGCCTACACCGCCAAGCAGCGCCGTGAGGCGCAGCATATCGCCGATAATTATGTGACAAGCGGGACCAGCCGCAAGGAAGCCGAGGAGCGCGCCTGGCGCACCGTCAACGCCCACGAGGGCGGCGGCAAGGAAAGCGGCGCGGGGCGCAAATCCAGCCGGTCCGAAGCGGCCAAGAAGGGCTGGGAGACGCGACGGAAGCAGGCTGGAAAGTAGGCGCGGGGGCCGCAGCGGAGTGAATCCGCTGCGTCGTCGGACGGGCTAGCTTGCAGCTACCCGCCGGCCGCCCTTTCGCATCTCTCGACCAAGCTTGTCCGCGTCGCGGACTGAGCTTGCTCTCGGTGCTTCAGGGTTGGATGCCCGACGTGGATTCGAACCACGATTGACGGAGTCAGAGTCCGTGCCGGGCTATTGAAAATATTCAGGAACTAGGCGCCTTGCTGCATCGGTGTTGCATCAATCTCGCCGAGAACTTCGCGTTCGACGGCTTGCACGACCGCGGAGTCCGCGTCCGCCTGCTCGAACAAATGGCCGTAGGTGTCGAATGTCACCTGGATCGAACTGTGACCCATCCAGGTCTGAACGCGCTTAGGGCTCACGCGCTGCTCGATCCACAAGGATGCAGCGCAATGTCGAAAGGCGTGGCTGGAATAGCGAGCGTCTTCCCCATCACACACCCTGGCCGCCATCTGCACTGGCCAAATGTGTAGGCGATGAAGGGAGGTATGTGAGATGATCGCCTTGCGCTCGGACGGGAACACGAGGTCAAGATTAGTGCGGGGGCATTGGAGTTTCCACTTTCGCAGCTCGGAAACGACGAGATCGGGCAAGGGGATGATCCTAAAGCCAGCCGCAGACTTCGGCGCTCCGATCTGACCCTTGGCATCGGCACGGCGATCAATCGTCAGTGTCTTTGTTTTCAGGTCGACCTGGGACCATACCATTCCGCGCACTTCGGAGGCTCGGGGGCCACAGAAGATGTCTGTGACCACAAGGGGCGCATCCATCGGCAAGTCGGACGCCTGTGCCGCTCGGATGATCGCCTTCATCTCCGCCTTGGTGGGAATAACCGGTTTCACCTTCTCACGGTTTGCCTTGCGGACGGTCACACCTGAACAAGGGTTTTTCGCGAGATAACCTCGCCGCTCTGCCTCGGCGACAATGGCAGTCAACGAGCGCAACACTCGCCGCGCCATCGATCGTGAGAGCTTGTCGAGCAAATCGTCCCGAAAGCCTTCAACTATGGGCTTGGTCAGCTGGCTGAGCTTTCGAACGCCACACAGAGGAACAATATGCAGCCGAACGTGCTGCTCATACGCGGCGACGGTCGTCGGCTCCAAGTTCTCCCGCCTACCTTGATCAAGCCATAGCTGTGCTGCTGCCTCGACCGTGATAGACTTGGAATCGGGCGTATGCGTGCCCTGCTTCACCTCCCAGGATGCATTCACAAGCCACGCTTCGGCTTCCTTCTTCCGCGTGAACTGCTTCGATCTCCGATGCCCACCGGCATCACGATAATCGACTAGCCAAGCTGTCTTTGTCTCTCCTGCCGGGGAGGTCCAGCTGCGTTTACGGATCGAGGACATGGACTAACTCAGACTATCTTCGTTGGCCCACTCGCTCGACCAACTCATAAGATCGGTCGCTACTTCGATCGGTTCGAGTCCGGCGCATCGGCCAATATGCTGTCCAACGAGCATAAGTCGCGCGCCGAGATTGATGAGTATGGCAGCAGGCTCCACGGCGGGATCTTTGTTCAACTGCTCCGTGAACTCCCTGCCGGTCTGGACCATGATCAATGCGCCTTGATCGTCACCTCGCGGGAGAGTCAGTGCGAAAACCGAAGCGACCGCGAACTGCGTAATGCCGAAGGGGCACCGCGCCTTCATCAATGCCTTCACCAGTGCCTCGGTGCTCCCGAAACCGGTCACTACCATGTGGACTGCTCCGATAAGTCGATCGGAGTTTTGCCTGACACTTCTGGTCGCCAGGTCAGGTGTGAGACCCAGGTCGATGAGATCGAGCGCGACCATTAGTTGAATGACCTGCACCCACCCGTAGGTCGCTTTCGTGCCTCGCCCGGTGTTGACGCCTGAAGGGAACTTCAAGCGCTGGAAATGCTGCAAACGACCACGAAAGGCGACTGCCCTTTCGGCCGGTATGTCGAAGCGTGCGGCGAACACCGCTTCGACTTGGTTGAACGTCAGGTTCATCGATACTCCAGGAAAAGAAAGTTATCGTTCTTATTGACATTGAGTGAGCCGCCGTCAATGGGCGAATGCCGTCGAAACAAGAATGCTATTTTTATTATTTGGAGGATGGAATGAACCTGGATTTGATTGAAGGCGCGAATGACGCGGCCGCGTTTACCGGCTTGTCGCGCCGGAAGATTTATCGGCTCGCAGAGCGGGGGCATGTCCCTGTCATACGCAAGGGCCGGCGGCTCTACTTCCGTAAGTCAGAGCTGGAACGCGCCTTCATGAGCGCGGGAGAGCTCCTGTGAGATCGGCGGTCAAAAAGTCGTCAACTCCCGTCAGACGACCAAGCGCATCGGCACGCAAAATCTCCGCGATGCGCCGACGCGATTTTAGCTGCCCACGGCGGTCCATTCCGCGTTTGAACGCCTTGAAACAAGAGCGGGATTCTATCGCCGAGAAAGAACGCGCTTTGTTAGGTGAGCTACTCACTGACGACGAGACGCGGCGTCGCATCCGCACCGGCTATGGCGAGGTCAGCCACCCCACATCAGTATGGAACGATTGCGACCAAACATGGGACCACACGAAGCATGCACCATACGAGCTTCCTGAGTGGAGAAACCTCTCAGAGCGTATGAAGATGTTCCTTGGGTTCGATCTGGGAATGGAGCTCGGCTGGTGCTTTCCGTTCACAGCAAATCTTTCCCCGACATATGTGGAGACATGGGAGGCCAATGGTTCCGGGTTTATGGCTAACATCGACCAGCGGCTTCGCAGGGAGCTCATGAAGCTTGAACTTTGTAAGCTCCCTTTTTGTTATGTCGTTGAAAGCCGCACGCGGTCAGGGAAGGCTCGTTGCAAGCCACACCTCCACGGCATTGCTATTTGTGACGATCCCTTGAAAGCAACGAAGTTCAAGGTCGCGCTGGAACACGCCTTCGTCGGTGACCTAAAGCGCAATGGGCGTCGGCGTTCAGTTAAGGTGGACCGCGGCTACCAATGCTCCAAGCTCGGCGTGGAAGGCCGTGTCCGATGGGTCGAATACATCACCAAGAACGTGCATCTCTATGACGAACGGCTTGGGCGACGGAGAGTCTACATCAGCCATTCCTACATTGCTCTCGCTCGCGAGGCTTGGGCAATCAGACGTGACGAGTTTGCGCTCGAGCCTTCGGTAAGGGCGCTCGCTATTCTTTGATGGTTAGGGAGCCAGATATATCCGCTGGCTCCTCTGACCTCTCGTTCATTCGTCCTGTGCCAAGCTCATTGAGCGGTATCCAAGCTAAGCCATGCTGAAGCCACCCGCGTCTATCTGAGCACGACGATACCTAACCTCATCAGCAACGAAACATGAGGTTACGGTTATGAGATGCTTCTCGTGTTCCAGCGTTGATGGATCCTCTGAGTATGTCTTCTGCGAGGACGAGGAGCATGCAAGCCAGCTCTTCGGGGTCTTTATCGTCGTCGCGAAGCTCCGGTGTTCGAGCTTCTACCTTCAGGAGATCACCGTCAGCACGGTTCCATCATCTGAGCGCAGCTACCTTGAGAAAGCGCTGTCCCACGAAGTCCATGGCTTTGGTTCGTTTGTCAGAGGCGAGGGCTGGTCGATCCAGCCTTGTGAGCGGCGCTTCGACGAGCTCTCCAGCGTTGATGTAGGGGATGAGCAATGATGCGATTGTTCGAGTTCCAGGATCACACCCCTATCCATGCTTACGTGCTCGCAGCGGATAAGGACGACGCGCACGAGCTGTTCGGCGAGTATGTTCTTGCTCAGGGTGGAGACCCCGACGATCTCATGTGGCGAGAGCTTGGGATTAGGCATCTAGGCGATGAGGAGCGAGCGGCGATCAGGGAAGCTCGCTCGCTCACCCGCGAGGGCGTCGTAGCTCGGCGAGGAGGAACCCAGTGGGTCTTTGTTGTGCCTCTGGGCCTTCGCGCCTGAAATGACCCGTCTTTGGCTTAGCATGCGAGCGATAGATCGGGGATCGTGAGTTGGCCCGGGCCAGTTTACGCTGCCGATTTGAAAGCTTTCCGAACAAAAAGCTTAAAAGCGGCTTTCTGACCTTCACTAAAGCAATCATTCGTGGCGCTTTTCAGCGGATCTGAGATGAAAGCTGTTCGGATTGATACCGAACAATCAGGAAAGCTTTCATACCAAGTCTGACCCATGTGTGCTATACTTGAGTATGACTACAGAATGTTCGAAGTTCATAGCATCAGAGCGCTGGGATCAGGCAGCTGCCGATTACGAGCTTGGACACAAGCACGCGGTGCAGATTGCGCGAGAGCTCGGAGTTTCGCCTGCGACCGTATCACGCGAGTTCAAGCGTCGCGGCTGCATCAAGGCGAGCAGAATAGCCGAGACAATCGCGGAGATCGAAGCGCGGCTTGATGCGGAAGCAGAGGTAAGGGCTAGGAGCAAAGCAGCGCGAAATGAAGCAAGAACACGAGCGCTTAACGCGTTAGTCGACGAGCTCATGGACGTCATCGAAGCTGCCGGTAAGCATGGCGACCTGACCACTGCTAATCCGGACATCGCGAGGATCGACAAGGCTCTCCAGCTCGCGATGCGATAAGATCGGGTTAGCCGCTGACAAATCGGCCTGGGGTCGTCTACGGTTGCTTGGAGGGGAGCGGTTGTAGAGTTCCATGAACGCCGTCGAGATCGAAGAAGCCGTATCAGAGCTGGCTGGCGAGCCGTTCGACAGGGACGAGTTTGCATTCCAGTTCCTGACGGCGTTCGGCATGAAGGACACGACAGTCAGACGGCTGCGGACAGGCTCATCCAACAGTTCCGACGTGCCTGGCGGCGTCCTCCAGCGCAGCAACATTCACATTGCGATCTCACCGGCTGGTCAGGTCGGCGAGACATTGGCAGCCCTCCGCGCCAGCCCCAAAACGGTGGCTAGCAAGGCCAAGTTCATTCTCACGACGGATGGCGGCACCCTAGAGGCAGAAGACTTAGCCTCCGGCGAGGCGATGGCGTGCGAGTATGCGGATCTGCCGCTGCATTTCGGCTTCTTCCTGCCCTTGGGCGGGATCTCGACCGTCACCGAGATCAAGAACAACCCGATTGACATCAAGGCGACCGGACGGCTCAACAAGCTCTACGTCGAGTTACTCAAAGACAACGCCGATTGGGGCGCCAAGGAGAAGCGGCCCGCGCTGAACCAGTTCATGGCGCGGTTAATCTTCTGCTTCTTTGCAGAGGATACGGGCATTTTCCTGGGAGACGGACTGTTCACCAGCACGGTTGCCCGCATGAGCGCCCCCGGCCATGGCAGCGGCGAAGAGCGGTGGGGCAATACTCACGAGGTGCTGGCTGAGCTGTTCCGTTCCATGGCGACAGACACGCGACACAACGGCCAGCTCGACAGTCGCCACCGTAGGAACGCCGGGATTAAGAGCTGGGCCGATGCATTCCCCTATGTGAATGGCGGCCTGTTCAGTGGCAGCGTCGAGTGTCCGAAGTTCAGCCGCATCGCCCGATCCTATCTCCTGCGCGCCGGCGAGCTAAGCTGGAAGGAGATAAATCCCGACATCTTCGGTTCGATGATCCAGGCCGTGGCAGATGACGACGAGCGCGGCGAGCTCGGCATGCACTACACAAGTGTGCCGAACATCCTTAAAGTCTTAAATCCACTTTTCCTCGACGACCTCCGCGAGCAGCTGGAGGCCGCTTCTGATAATATCCGAAAGCTCCGTAACCTGCGGAAGCGCATCGCCGGCATTCGTGTGTTCGATCCGGCCTGCGGATCGGGCAACTTCCTCGTAATCGCTTACCTCAAAATGCGAGAGATCGAGCACGAGGTTGTGCAGCGGACTGGCGATGACCCACGCTCATTGATCCGGCTCACGAACTTCTACGGCATCGAGATCAAGAGCTTCGCCGTGGAGATTGCCCGCCTGTCGCTCCTCATCGCAGAGTTCCAGGCCGATTGCCGATACATTAGTCAACACGAGGCTCGTGCCATGGTGCTGCCGCTCCATCGAACTGGCCAGATCCATGTTGGCAATGCACTGCGCATCAACTGGCAAACTATCTGCCCGGTAGTATCGTCCGAAGTTGTTGAGCACGATCTAGCGGGGCCGACGGGGCGCCTCTCGCTCGACAGCGATGGGACTGCGGGCGAGGTCTTCCTCTGCGGGAATCCTCCCTATAAGGGCAGCCAAGATCAGACACCCGAACAAAAGGCTGATGTCCGGGAAGCTTTTGATGACCCTACAGCTTCGACAGGCACTGCTGACTATGTTCTCGGCTGGTTCGCCAAAGCTTGCAACTTCATCCGATCGTCAGAGGGCGCATTTGCCTTCGTAACCACAAACAGTGTTCACCAAGGCCGGCAGGTTGCGCGTTTCTGGCCCAAACTTTTGAAAGACGATCTTGAGGTTTGCTTCGCCGAGCCTTCCTTTCGGTGGTCAAATCTTGCGGCCAATAAAGCTGTCGTCACGGTTTCGATCATCGGCATTGCTCGCAACGGGCTTCGTCCAAAGGTCATTTTCGACGCTGGTTTGGCAAAGCGAGCAACGGTCATCGGTCCGTATCTTGTCCCGGATCAGCTGACCATAGTTGAGGAGCGGCGCCGAGTTCTCTCGGAGGTCGCTCCGATGTCGTTTGGGAGCATGCCCAATGACGGGGGTCATCTTCTGCTCTCAAGCGAAGAACGCGAAACTGCGCAAGCTTCTGGCGTGCCGGAAGCATGGGTCCGACGCTTCTTAGGGACCAATGAGCTGACGAAGGGTCTGCTGAGATACTGCCTCTGGCTCACTGATGCGCCGAGGGAGGAATGGGCCGCAGTCCCGTTTGTGAAGCAAAGGGTTTGCGCCGTCTTACGCAACCGAGTGAAAAGCTCGCGAGACGCAACAAGATCACTGGCAAGAGTGCCGCATCGCTTTGGCGAGATCCGTCAGACCGGCCGCGAGCTTGTAATCGCGGTGGGCGGAGTCTCCTCGGAAAGGCGAGAATACCTGCCCGTCGATTGCTTCGAACGTGGTTCAATCATCTCGAACCTTGCCTTCGGCCTGTTTGATGTGCCGCTCTGGTATCTTGCGATCATCGCGTCGCGACTGCACCTCGTTTGGGTCGCGACGGTGTGCGGTAAGCTAGAAACGCGCTATCGCTACTCCAACACGCTAGGGTGGAACACCTTTCCGCTGCCGAGGCTCACGGCTGCACAAAAAGACGAGCTTACTGCGCGTGCTCAAGGCATCCTGCTAGCTCGCGAAGCGTGTTTCCCCGCGAATATCACAGAGCTTTATGAGTCGGATGACATGCCTGATGACTTGAGGGCCGCGCACGCCGCAAATGACGACACTTTGGAACGCATCTACATCGGTCGGCGCTTCCGAAACGACACCGAGCGTTTGGAAAAGCTGTTCCAACTTTACGGCACCATGATTGCCGCAGAAGCTAAGACCAAAAAAGCGAAACCCGCATCATGACTTCGGACCGCACCTTTCCTTCGGTCTCATTCGAGACGGCTAAAACAGGCGCTTCGTCAAAGGCTGACGAGTTTGGAATGCGCGTTATGCAACAGCGCGCTTATGCGAAACGCGGCGAGCAGTATTTACTAATCAAGTCGCCGCCAGCGTCGGGCAAGTCGCGTGCGTTGATGTTCATCGCTCTCGACAAGCTCCAGCATCAGGGGCTCAAGCAGGCGATTATCGTTGTTCCCGAAAAGTCGATAGGTGGGAGTTTCGCGGACGAGCCGCTGTCGCAACATGGGTTCTGGGCCGACTGGGAGGTAAAACCGCAGTGGAACCTATGCAATGCACCTTCGATCGACGAGCCAAGGGTTGCGAAGTCGAAGGTCAAGGCCGTCGGTGAGTTTCTGGCCAACGGCGATCAAGTGCTTGTCTGCACGCATGCCACATTTCGATTTGCGGTCGATGAGCTCGGCGTCGAAGCCTTCGACGATCGGCTGATCGCCATCGATGAGTTCCATCATGTGAGCTCTAACGACGACAATCGGCTGGGAATCCAACTCCGGCAGTTCATGGCCCGTGATAAGTCGCATCTGGTAGCCATGACCGGCAGCTACTTTCGCGGTGATGCGGAGCCGGTGCTTCTTCCTGACGACGAGGCGAAGTTCGAGACTGTCACTTACACCTACTACGAACAGTTGAACGGATACGAGCACCTCAAGTCGCTCGACATCGGCTACTTCTTCTACACCGGCCCCTACCTCGATGCGATCATGAAGGTGCTCGAACCGTCATTGAAGACGATCGTGCACATTCCGAATGTGAATGCGCGAGAGAGCACGAAGGACAAGATCCGCGAGGCCGAGGAGATCATGGACGGCCTCGGTAAGTGGAAGGGCACCGATCCAACTACGGGCTTTCAGCTGATCGAGACGGCGAACGGCAAGACGCTCAAGGTGGCCGATCTCGTCGATGACGATCCCTCGAAGCGCGGCGGAGTTGTCGAGGCGCTCAAAGACCCCGCCCATCGCAACGATCGTGATCATGTAGACATCATCATTGCCTTGGGCATGGCGAAAGAAGGTTTCGACTGGATCTGGTGCGAGCACGCATTGACGGTCGGCTATCGTAGTAGCCTGACTGAGATCATCCAGATCATCGGCCGCGCCACCCGCGACGCCCCAGGCAAGGAGCGCGCACGCTTCACGAATCTCATTGCGGAGCCCGATGCTTCGGAAGCAGCGGTGGTAGACGCGATCAACGACACGCTTAAGGCAATCGCCGCGAGCCTCCTGATGGAACAGGTGCTGGCGCCGCGCTTCAACTTCACGCCCAAGAATGCTGGTCCGTTGCCAGGCTATGAGTATGTCGGCGGCTATCAGGAAGGCGAAACTAATGTCGGCGTGAATGAAGAGCACGGTCTCTTCCATTTCGAGATCAAGGATCTCGTCGAGCCGAAGAGCGCCGAGGCCACTCGCATTTGCCGCGAGGACTTGAACGAGGTGATCACCGCCTTCGTCCAGGACAAAACGGCCCTCGAGAAGGGCATGTTCGATCCCGAAACTGCGCCCGAAGAGCTTACTGTCATGCGGATGGGGAAGATCGTCCGCGAGCGCTATCCTGATCTCGACGAAGAGGATCAGGAGGCTATCCGTCAGCACGCAATCGCGGCGCTCAACCTGACCCAGCAGGCGAAGAAACTCGCAGCCGGCGACGAAGCGGAAGGTGAGATCAAGGCGAACACGGCGCTGATCGATGGGGTGAAGAAGTTCGCGTTGAGCGTGACGGAGCTCGATATCGATTTGATCGACCGCATCAATCCCTTCGAGGCGGCCTACGCTATCCTGGCTAAGTCGATGAGCGAGGGGACGCTCAAACAGGTGGCGGAGACGATCGCTGCTCGAAAGGTCAGCCTCACGCTGGAGGAGGCTCGTGACCTGGCCAAGCGCGCATTGAAGTTCAAGCAAGAGCGCGGCCGCCTACCGGAGATCGCTTCACAGGATGCCTGGGAGCGGCGCATGGCGGAAGGCGTAGCCTTCCTTGCCCGCAAGGCAGCCGAGGCCGCGAATGGTTGAGCAGTCCGATCGAGACCTTCTCGCTGAGCTTGGCGTCGACTTTCAGACCAAAAGGGTTAGGGCTCGCACTCCGCGTGAGGAGCGGATCATTGCCGGCTTCGAGGACATCATGCGCTTTCACGAAGAGCATGGTCGTGTTCCGCAGCATGGTGAGGACAAAGATACATTCGAGCGACTGTTTGCGATTCGTCTGGATCGACTGCGCGAGCAGGATGACTGTCGCGAGCTGCTCCAGGGCATAGACCGTTTTGGCCTTCTCGATGCGCCGGCCGATGGTCTAGTCCAAGATCCCGACGCGCTCGACGACGAGGCGCTACTTGCAGAGCTCGGCGTCGAGATCGGAAGCGAAACAGACATACGCACGTTGAAGAATGTGTCTTCGCAAGCTGAGAGGCGCGCCTCGGAGGAGATCGCGTCACATACTCCATGCCGCGACTTCGAGACGTTCGAGCCGATGTTCGATGTTGTTCAAAGCCAACTCGTTAATGGCGAAAGAACTACGAGACCGTTCGGTAAGGATGCGAGCATTTCGAAGGGGGACTTCTTCATCCTCCGAGGACAGTTGGCTTACGTCGCTGAGATAGGTGAGACTATCAAGGCACCCAACGGTCAGTTCGATGCGCGTTTGCGAGTGATCTACTCCAATGGAACGGAAAGCAACCTCTTGCGGTGGTCGCTGCAACGAGCGCTTTACAAAGATGATGCGGCTAGGCGCGTTTCAGAGCCTGCCGCAGGACCGCTGTTTGGCGAAGAGGCTGATAACGCCGACCATGAGAGCGGAACGATATATGTGCTGCGAAGCAAGTCCGATCACCCTGCGATCGCTCCACACCGCGAGGTGCTGCACAAGATTGGCGTGACCGGAGGTGAGGTCAGCTCTCGCGTTGCCGGAGCTTCGCAGAGCCCGACTTTCCTTTTCGCGGATGTTGAGATCGTCGCGACCTATAAGCTCTTCAACATAAATCGTGCGAAGCTAGAACACCTCATTCACAGGGTGTTCGCGGGGGCTCGACTACAGGCAAGATTTACTGATCGATTTGGTGCGCCGGTCGAGGCTAAGGAATGGTTCTTCGTCCCGCTGAACGTCATAGACGAGGCTGTCGGAAGGATACGCGATCAGACGATCACTCGTTATCGGTATGACCCCTCAACCGCGAAGCTGTCGCCCTCAGACGAGTAGCGCTTTGTGACTGTTGTTGATGTCTCCGCCCCCGACAACCGCATGACAGTTCTCACCTGAGCCGCGCTCCAGGCGCCACCGCGTGGCGCAACGATACCGCGTTCGTTCAACGCTGTTGCTATCGCTCGCAGGCTAATAGCACCTCGGGCCTGAACCTGCTTTACCTGCGCCATGACCTTCTCGGCGCGCTTTCGGGAAGTCTCGGATCTTGCGGTTGCACTAGCAGCTGGTCCCTTGAGCAGGTCGGGCATATTCCCGCGAGAGCCACCTAACTTAATCCCGCGTGCCTTCGCTGCAGCCAGTGCTTCTTTGGTCCGCTTAGAAATGGCCTTGCGCTCCGCTTGCGCGACCGCCGCCATGATATGGATAGTCAGCTCATTGGCCTCAGGCATGTCGACGGCGAGGAAACGAGTGCTGCGGTCTTGAAGCGTAGCCAGGAACGCTACGTTGCGACTCAGCCTATCGAGCTTCGCGACAATCAATGTCGCACCGGTGAGCTCGCAGTGGGCGAGTGCACTTTCCAGCTCAGGTCGCCGATCGATCTTGCCTGATTCGACTTCAACGAACTCACCGATGAGTTCCCAATCTGACGAGCACAAGAACTCTTGCACGGCCCGCCGTTGAGCCTCCAATCCCAAGCCGCTCTTCCCCTGCTTGGCGGTGCTCACACGGTAGTAGGTCACTGCCTTCTTCGTTTTCATCTGCTGTTCCATCAGTAGCAACGGTCGTTGCGACTAGTGAAACGCCCCAAAGGAGAAGCCAAGGAAGAGAATCGCAGCGCACGCAGAAATAGGTGCCCTTCTCACGCGGGAAGATCAGTCAAGAGGAAGTCCTAGAATCACCAAGCGCAGATCACCCGGATGGCGCCTATTTGTGGTGACTTCGGTGCCTTATCCCATCCACAGGCACATCAGGCAAAAGCACCTGCCGTGACCTTAGGCCGCAGCTTAGGAAAGCGTGCGCTGAATGACTCCACCATTATCTCGCACGACCGTTCCGTAAGACTTTCAAAGCCATCTTCGTCAAACTGAAGTAAGACAGCATCGTGCACCGGCAGGAGGATCGCGTCCATTCCAACAGCGTCACTGATCTTCAGAAGGGCTTCTTTGAAAATAAGAGATGCAGTGGCCTGAACTGGCTGATTCAAAGCCCATCTTTTTTCTTTGGACGTCAAATCTCCATCAGTGACCCGGTAACGTTTGTTGCCTACGAGACTACCAACGGAGCCCTCGCTTCGGAGCTTCGACTGCTGATCACTTTTGAACCGCTCTAAGGCTGGGAAGCGCGCGAAAAACGCCGAGATTTGTTGCGCATAAGCCTCCCGCAAAGATGATTCTTCGTTCTTGCCAGCAAGCAGCAGCGAGATCCGCTCGGGAGTCATTCCGTAGGAGAAAGCAAGAAACACGCGCTTCGCAACGGAGCGCATTTCCGAGGAGCCAAAGAGCTGCATTGCAAGAGCGGTGTAAAGGTCGCCTTCGTTGTAGGCGGCGATCAGGTCGTCATCGTCAACGAGACCAGCGAGCACGCCCGGTTCAAACTGAGCGTAATCGAGATAGATCAGCCTCTTCCGCGGTTCCGCGACAATGAGTGAGCGATAAGCGCGTCGTAACTGCTGCAGATAAGGGTCAGACACCAAGATCCGCCCGCTGACGGTGCCTAGAATGCTGAAGAATGGATGCAACCGATCGTCAGCACCTACAGCTCGGCGAACGACCGCCTCGTCTCTCGCGGCTTTAACCATAGTGAGGAATGCACCGGCAAACATCGACACAGTGGATGCAATCTCGAATGCGTCCTGCAGCCGCCCACCAGGCTCGACATCAGATAGATGGGAAACATCGGTGTTTCTGAGGTGCTCTTGAATGTTCCAAAAGTTTAGCCCCGTAGGGCTCATCTTCAGCGTTTCTGCGACAACCCGGTAAGCAGAATACTTCTCCTCCGAAAGCGAGGTAAGAAGAGCCGTGGCGCCCGTAGAATCCACCGGCACTCCTCGGAACTGCCGATGTGAGAAGATCTTCTGTAAAGGCCATTCCACTAGAAAAAGGCGCTCCAACTCGTCGCGACCAAGATGCTTTGCGAGGTCTATCCATAAACGGGAGAGTGCGTCGGCGGCCAAGCTTAGGAGCGCCGAGAGTTCTTCAGTGTCCGGACGCTCGTGTCTGGCCTGCACGACCGATTGAAAAAGCTTCGCCTGCTCGGTGTCTCGGAAGTGCCTACTAAGTGCACGCCAAAGGTTCCAACGCTTCTCGCCTCCCTCGTCTCGTGGGAGACCAACCTTGAGCCTGAGGGCTTCGCCTATGTCGACGAGTCCGGTAGGAGGCGATTGGTTAAGCCTTCGAAGATCATCGATAAGGGCAGGAACGTCGTAGGTGAGTATCGGCCCCCGCACTGAGCCCAGCTCAGATGCTGACAGGAAGCGCACTTCACCCTCTGCCGTTTTCAGACAGAAGCGTGACGCCTGCACCGCGAAGGGATCGGGCACATACGTGAGGACAGTGAGGTCAATCATAGTCCCTATCCACATCTATTATGCGCGTGATCGACCTGGGTTCAGGAGGCGCCATATACCGTCCTGCGCGGCCCAAGCCTCGATAGACATTCCTTAGGTCATCTCTGAGATGGGGCTGAACATGCTCTTCGATGTGCGGCCTAAAATGAAGCTCTTGAACAGCGATCAGTGCAGCTCGCTGTCCGATGAAAGAGTCTAAACTCCGGAAACGTTGAGCTATCAACGCGCGCTGCTGATCGTTCCCGAATGCTCCGAGATATAAGGTCGCCCCGCAGCGTGTGGCGTTGTCCGGCTGCTCCTGCACGACCGTCGCCGCGTAAGCCAGAAGCTCCTCGGTTCTGTGTTCCTTCTGCACGAGCAACTGCCAGAGGCGATAGTTTTGCCAAGTGTAAAAGTTTCGCCGATCGTCCTGAAGCAGAGCGGCCACTTGGTTGAGGTCGTCCGCGCTCGTTGGGACCGCCCTGATGTATCGCGCTAACTCATCAGTAGCTGCGGGATGCGCCGTGAGAGCTTCGATGACCAGCGGAGTTATAGCTGCAAAATATGGCGGAGGAACCGCGAACTCTGGACTACTGGCAAGGGTTTCTAGTCGCCGAATACAGTAGCGGAACGTGCGACTGCCGACCTCCCCCGCTCTGAGCTTCCTTTGAGTGAGTTCACTTAGCAAAGGGAATGAACGGCTGATTGATCTTAGTGATCTAGTCTGCCAAATCGCATCAATCTGTTGAAGTTCACCCTGACCGGCATCCAGGCATTCAGCAATCTGCGTTACTTCATGTGAGTTCGGCATCGTTGTCTTGCCGGAGTTTACCGACAGGCCGCGACTACGAAGATGGAGACTTAGCTGCTTCAAGGCTTGTCTCGCTGTGAAGCGATCGCCGCAAGCGATCTTAATATCATCCATATAGCGAAAGTATTGGTAGCCGGACTCGATCATCGCTCGGTCGACCGGGAGCATGTAAACGTTAGCCAGGAAAGACGAGGCGTCCCGGTTTTGTGGCAAACCGCAGCGTTCAGAGAAACACCACTCGGTCAGACACTCGAACAGGGCTGCAATGTGAGCGCGAATGTGTCCCTTTTCGACGGGCGAAGCGGCAAGCTCCGGTATGAGCCCCTCTAAAGTTTGACGTAGAATGTTAAGATCGATGTTCTCGAAATAGTTGGTCAAGTCGGTTGAGAGGAGCACCGACCCCTCAACGAGAGTGTTCCGAACCATGCCGGTGAAGTCCTGCCACGCAGGCACGGGCCGCCGAAACAGATAGCGATCAGCCGCAGAGCCGGAAGCTGCTCGATGGCTGAAAACATTCCACGGCATCAGCGGATCATAAAAGGGCACCAGATACGAGGTGAGAGCGTGATAGAGAGCTCGATCGGCCAAACCTGTCTCTAGACCGTAGCGAAGAGTGAAGTTGCCTTTCGGGATGTTAAGTATGGTGCGACGACCCGCTCGAAAGGCGCCATCGTTCCGTTGAAAGTTGTCTGCAATGATCTGCTCTACGTGACCCCGGTCGAAGAGATCCTCGAATCTGAGAGGGTCCGGAAACCAGTCGTCGGCCAGGTCCCTCCGCAGCTGACGCAACACCTTGGCTTCGTCAAACTGGATGGGGCCCAGGTCGATGGACAAGCTAACTCCCGCTAGCCGACGCAAAAAGCGTGGGCCTATCCGGCTAGGTAAATGTGGTCAGAATGCGAACCTAGTCCAGAACTAATCCATGTTTCTACGGAAAGTTCGATGCGCGTCTCATCATGATGCATCCATGACGCATGGAAGCGCCGCAACTGGCTTGCAAACCGCGGGAATCAGCGGAACACAGCCAAACGCAAAGGTTGTGACCTTTCATGCTCAATAGCCGGCATAACTGACTGAAAAGACCGAGAAAAGCTGGATGCCCGACGTGGATTCGAACCACGATTGACGGAGTCAGAGTCCGTAGTCTTACCATTAGACGATCGGGCAGCGCGCTCGCTTGCGGTGCGGGCGCTCACCTAGGTCCGGGCCGAGTGGCTGTCAACTTGCGGTCGGCGCCGACTTGAGCCTACAACGGTGGCAAGTCAGCCGGTTACCGCAAGGCAGCGCGGCGCAGGAAAGAAGACAGGTCACCGATGGCGTCGCACCCGACCGCCAGTGCGCCCCAGCCCCGCCCGTCGGCGGCCGCGGCCAACGCCAAGCTCCCGCCCCCCGGCGCGTCGCGCCACACCTACGCCGCGATCGATCTTGGCACCAACAATTGCCGGCTGCTGATCGCCCGCCCCCACGAGGGCAGCTTTGTCGTGGTCGACGCCTTCAGCCGGATCGTCCGCTTGGGCGAGGGGCTGGCGAGTAGCGGGCGGCTGAGCACGGCGGCGATGGACCGCGCGGTGGAAGCGCTCGGGGTGTGCGCCGACAAGCTCAAGCGGCGCCGGGTCAGCCTTGCCCGCTCGGTCGCGACCGAGGCCTGCCGCCGCGCCGCCAACGGCCGCGACTTCATCGCCCGGGTCCACGACGAGACCGGGATCGCGCTCGAGATCATCCCCCCGCAGGAGGAAGCGCGACTTGCGGTGCTCGGCTGCCACAAGTTGCTCGAGCCGGGTGACGGGCCGGCGCTCATCTTCGACATCGGCGGCGGCTCGACCGAATTGGTGCTGGTCGAGCCCGGCGACGAGGAGGAAGGCGCGCCGCCGCGGATCAAGGCGTGGTGGAGCGCGCCGTGGGGCGTGGTCAGCCTGACCGAGAGCGAGGGCAAGGAAGCGCTCGAGGGGCCCGACCGCGTCGCCGCCTACCGCCGGATGGTCGAGCGGGCGCGCTACAGCTTCGCGCGCTTCGCCGAACTGCTGCCGAGCGAGGAACCCAACATCCGCCTGCTCGGGACCAGCGGGACGGTCACCACGCTCGCCTCGGTCCATCTCGCGCTGCCGAGCTACGACCGCCGCGCGGTCGACGGGCTGCACGTGCCGATCGCGGCGATGCGCGAGATCAGCACGGCGATCGCGGCGATGGACGGGCCCGAGCGCGCGGCACTGCCGTGCATCGGTGCCGAGCGGGCCGATCTGGTGGTCGCCGGCTGCGCCATTTTGGAGGCGATTCTCGACATCTGGCCGGCGGCCCAGCTAGGCGTCGCCGACCGCGGCATCCGCGAGGGTATCTTGCGCGCGCTGATGGCCCGCGACGGGTATCAGCTGTGACCCGGGTCAAGACCGCCAAGGGGCGCAAGGTCGGCTCAACCAAGTGGATCCAGCGCCAGTTGAACGATCCCTACGTCAAGCGCGCCAAGGCCGAGGGCTATCGCAGCCGGGCGGCCTACAAGCTGATCGAGCTCGACGAGAAATACGGCCTGCTCAAGGGCGTCCGGGCGGTGGTCGACCTCGGCATCGCGCCGGGCGGGTGGAGCCAGGTGGTGCGCAAGAAGGCGCCGCTGGCGAAGGTGGCGGGAATCGATTTCCTGCCCGTCGACCCGCTCGACGGAGTGACGATCCTCCACTTGGACTTCACCGACGAGAGTGCGGATGCGCAGTTGAAGGCGGCCCTCGGCGGCGAGGCGGACCTCGTGCTGTCGGACATGGCGGCCAACACCGTCGGCCATCCGCAGACCGACCATTTGCGGACGATGGGGTTGGTCGAATTGGGCCTCGAGTTCGCGATAGACGTGCTGAAGCCCGGCGGGGCCTATGTCGCCAAGGTGCTGGCGGGCGGGACCGACCACCAGTTGCTCGCCGAATTGAAGCGGCACTTCGCCACGGTGAAGCACGCCAAGCCCCCCGCCAGCCGCAAGGATTCGAGCGAATGGTATGTGGTCGCGCAGGGCTTCAAGGGCCGGGCTGCGGTTGAGGACAAGGACGAGGAAGCGACGGCGCAGAGCGCATGATCTGTGCCGCGACGGGATGCGAAGTTTCCATGTTTCCCTGGTTCGGGGGTCGGCGGCGCCAATGCCGTTCCACCGCGGGAAGCGAAGTTTCCAAGTTTCCCTGGTTCGGGGGTGCCGGCCAACCGGTCAAACTTCACGAAGCTCGGCCATGAAGCGACCGATGACATCGCGAAGAGGCGCGGCTGGCTGGGGGTTGCCGACGGTGCAAAGAGCGGGGCGCTGGTCGGCGCCATTCGCCAGCAAAACAGGCCAAATCCTATTGTTCAAGCGGTAAGGGGGCGATGGCTCGGCGGGATTTTGCGAAGATGCGCGCGCGACGTCGGCGCGGCTGGCCCCTCCACCACCCCCTCCCCATCTTCGACGGGGAGGTTCTCCGATCAATCTTGGCGCTTTAGCGCGCCGCGCGGCTCTGCCAGAGGGCTGCCTTGCGCGGGTCGGGGGCGGTGCCGATGCCGTCGCGGTAGAGGGTGGCGAGGATGGCCATCGACGCGCGGTCGCCGTGGCCGGCGGCGCTCAAAAACCAGCGCACGGCCTCGGCCTGGTCGCGGGGGAGATATTCGCCGCGAATGAGCATCAGCCCCAAGGCGCGCCGCGCGCGATTGTCACCGCCCGCAGCAGCGCTGCGCATTGCCTCGACGCCCTCCTTGTCGTGGCCCGCGAGGAGGAGCCTGGACGCGCAGCCGAACTGCGCTTCGGCCCGATCGCAGTCGTCCACGACCACCGATGAGCCGAACTTGTGGCCGTCGGGGGGTACGGTGAAGCTCAGTGACGGCAGGGACGACAAGGCGGTTGCACCCAGGACAGCCAGCAGCAGCATGACGGACTCCTCGCTTACGTTCGCTCGGCACCATAACTAACTTCGATCAAGACTTATAGTTGCGAAGAGTCCATTCCGAGGTGCTCGCGGAGCGTGGCGAAGGTGCGGTTGGCGGCGGCGATGGCTTGGGTGCGGTCCGCCGAAGAAATGGCAGCGTCGAGGTAGTCGCGGACGTCGCGCCAGTGGGCGGCGGTCGCCTTGCCGTAGCTGCCGTGGAAGGCGGGTTCGAAGCCCAAGCGGTCGCGGACGTGGGCGGCGATGAGCTGGCCGCCGAGGGTTGAGCCTTCGAGGACGTAGAAAGCGCCGAGTGCCTCGGCGCGGGTGGTGAAGGGATAGGTCGGGGCGGCACCCAGCGGGCCGGGCGCGCTCCCGAGCGCGGCGAGGTCGCGCTCGAGCAGCGGCAGCTTGCGGCGGGGATCGACGAAGGCGGGGTCGGCAATGGCGGCGGCAAGCGCCGGCTCCCAGACGGCGTAGAAGGCGTGGAGGCGGGCGAGCCAGGCGGCGTAGGTCGCACGGTCGCCTGCCCAGTTCGTCCAGTCGAGCGCATCCTCGATCCGGTCGTGCTCGGCGCGGGTGCCCTCGCGCAGCAGGTCGGCGACGGCGGTCAGCGGGTCAGGTCCGGACGGTGAAGCAGGCGCCCTGGTCGCGGTCGTGGTCGACCTCGAGCTCACCGTCGATCTGCTTGAGCAGCGCGCGAATGACCCGCATGCCGAGCCCGCCGCTCTCGCGCTGGCGGGTCTCCCAATCCTCGGCCAGCCCTTCGCCCTCGTCGCACACGACCAAAGTCAGCTTGCCCTCGGGACCGCCGCGCAGGATCAGCTGGACCGGGCCGGTCCGCCCCCCCGGATAGGCATATTTGATGGCGTTGGTGACGAGCTCGGTGGCGATCAGGCTGAACGCGACCGCGGTGGTGCTCGACACCAGCAGATCCTCGTCGACGTCGACCTCGACCACGCCCTCGCGGCTCTGCACGCCGAGCGCGAGGTCGGCGCAGAGCTGACGCAGCGACTCGCCGAGATTGACCATCTGGTCGTCGCGCGCCTGGAGGCTGTCGTGGACTCGGGCGACGCTCATCACCCGCGCGTAGGTGTCCTGGAAAGCGGCCTTGGCCTGTTCGTCGGCGACCTGCCGCGACTGGAGCAGCATCACGCTGGCGACGATCTGGAGCGAATTCTTGACCCGGTGGTCGATCTCGCGCGCGAGCAGGTCCTTCTTCTCGAGCGCGTCGGCGAGGTCGCGGCTCTTGGTCCTCAGTTCGGCGATCTTGCGGCCCTGGCGGAGCGCGACCCGCTCGACCGCGGTGGCGAAGGCGGTGGCGGCATCGATCTGCCATTCCTCCCACCGTTCGGAGCGGCCCGCGCGCTCCTCGACCCAGCGTTCGAACGAGCGGCGGGGGAGGACGGTGCCGGTGGCACTGTCGGCGAGCACCTTCTCGTTCGGATCGCCGCCCCACACGACGGTCGAGGTGATCTGCGGCTTGAACCACAACAGAAGGTTGCGGCGGCCGGCGTCGATGAACACCGCCAGCAGCCCCGCGGCCTGGTCGCGCCAGCGTTGCGCCTCGGGCCAATGTTCGGAAAGGTCGGCGGTGACAAAGGCGCGGTTGTCCGGGGCGACCTCGCCGCGCAGCCAGTCGGCGAGCGCCAACAGCGACTGGATGTCAGGGGTGTGACCGACGGTGGCGACGCGCTCGCCGCTGATCACCGCCGCGCCGGTGCTGCGGAACAATTGGCCGAGGCTCACGCCGTCGCGCGGGGCGAGCGTGGTGACGAAATCCTCGGCGCCGGCGAGCTGACGGAGCAGGGCGTTCTGCTGCTCAAGGCTGTCCTGCTGCTCGGCCCAGGCCAAGGTGGTGGCAAGCTCATGGACACGCAGCGCGAAGCCGTCGGTCACCAAGGTCGCCAGCGCGCGGGTCGGTGGGGTGACGTAGTGGGGGCGGCGATGATGGCCGATCACCAGTCCCCACAGCTTCCCGTCGACCACGATCGAGATCGACATCGAACCGTTAACCCCGAGGTTGCGCTGATATTCGAGGTGGATGGGCGACAAGGCGCGTGAATAAGCGAGGCTGAGGTCAACGGGCGTATTGCCGGCCTGCGGGCGGGCGACCAGCGCGGCGGGCACCGCGTCGCGATCGACCACGAAGCGGGCGGGGGCGTTGACGTAGAGGGCGCGGGCCTGGGCGGGGATGTCGGAGGCGGGGAAGCGCAGGCCGAGCAGCGAGGGGTAGGCGTCGGGATCGCGGTCCTCGGCCACCGCCTCGCCATTCCACTCCTCGTCGAAGCGATAGACCAGCACTCGCTCGAACCCGGTCATCGCGCGAACGTGCCGCGCGCATTGCTGGGCGGCGGCGGTTAGCGAGGGCGTCTTGCGGATCTCGAGCACCGCGTCGAGCGCCTGATCGGCCGAGGCTTCGGCGAAGTCGCCCGCCTGGTCGGGCAGCATCTCGAGCTCGACGATGAGGCGGTCGGCCTTGAAATGGACGGCGACCGCGAAGGGGCGCTTCTCGGGCCCAAGCGGGGAGGTGGTTCGCCACGGCCGTCCAGGGGAAGCGTCGGCGCCGTGCGCGCGGACATTGGCGATGCCAGCGATTATGAAAGGCGGGAAGAGGGTCGCCGCTGACTGACCGACGACGTCGCCGGAGGCGCGGCCGAGTGCGTCGGCGATATTGTCGCTGCAGGCAACGATCTCGTCGGTGGCGGGATCGATGACGACGGCGGCGGTGTGCGGCTGGACCGCGCCGGGGATGTGGATCGGCTCGAGCGCGCAGACGTCGGCGTCGACCGGCTCGGCACGAACCCGGCGGTCGACGGCATCGGCCGCAGCGAGCGCGGCGCGTCGCTGCGGGCTGGCCGCCATGAAACCGAGCTGGCGGACGAGCAGCCAGTAGCGCCCGGCCTCGGCGGCAGCGCGCATGGTCACCTCAACCCGCGCCGGCTCGTCGAACCCGAAGACGAATCCGAACACCGAGTCGAGATTGCCGCGGCGGACCCCGTCGAGGAAGCGACCGCGGAAGGAGGGCAGGTTGGTGCAGGGCGCGACGTCGCGGAAGAAATCGCGACCGAGCACGCGTTCGCGCTGGCGGCCCGAAAAGCGGCTTTCGGCGGCGTTATACTTGTGGACGATGCCGTGCGCGTCGACCTGGATGACGCCGAACGGCAGCGCGTCGAGCTGCTCGTCGCTCAGGCCGTCGGGCGTCAACGCCTGCTCTTCTTGCTCGGCCAACCACACTTCCTTGCGACCTTCGGGGCTGTGCGGCGACCGTTGGTCGATGAACGCCGCACAGGCGTGACCCGGAGGAATTCCCTGTCACGCCGACCCATAGTCGGCTGCGGCGGTGAGGCAAGCACCGCGCGAGAAACTGTCCAACGGCGGTGCAGGCAAGGCAAGACGTTGTAACTGTTGCTGCTTCCGGCTTTGCGCTTAAGCTGGCGTGGCTGCGTCTAAGTGCGGGAGTTGCCATGCGTTCGTCACGTCTCTGGTCGATCGGCGCGGTTGCGCTGGGCTGGGCATCGGGCGCCAGTGCGGCCTGCCACCTTACCCAATATTTCGAGCTGCCGGTGACCATGTCCGGATCGCGCGCATTGGTCAGCGCCAAGATCGACGGACGCGAAGCGCGCTTCATCCTCGACAGCGGAGCCTTTTTCAGCACGCTCTCGCCGGCAACTGCGCAAACCTACAACCTCAAGCTCTCCAACCTGCCGCCCGAGTTCTACATGCGCGGGATCAATGGCGCGACCAGCGCGTCGCTGACCACGGTGCGGCGGTTCTCGGTCGGCGGGGTCGACATTCCCGACGTCAAGTTCCTCGTTGGCGGGACCGACTTCGGCCAGGTAGGTTTTCTCGGCCAGAACCTACTCGGGTTGGCCGATGCCGAATACGACCTCGGCCACGGGGTGGTGCGGGTGATCAAGCCGAGCGGGTGCAAGGTTGAGGAGCTTGGCTATTGGCCGAGCGAGCAGCCGCTGACGATCCTACCGATCGAGGAGCGGACGGCGACCCAGCCTCACATTGTCGCCACGGTGACGCTCAACGGGGTGCGGCTGAAGGCGGTGTTCGATACCGGGGCGCCGCTGTCCGCCATCACCATGGCGGCGGCGCGGCGGGCGGGGGTCACGCCGACCAGCCCGGGGGTGAAGGCGGCCGGCTTCACCTCGGGGCTGGGGACGCGGACGTTGCGCACCTGGCTCGGTCAGTTCGACAAGCTCGAGATCGGGGGCGAGATGATCCCGCACCCGCAGATCCGCTTCAGCGAGGCCGAGTTCGCCGACGCGGACATGTTGATCGGCGCCGACTTTTTCCTCACCCATCACATCTACGTCGCCAACAGCGCCAAGCGGATGGTGATGACCTACGACGGCGGGCCGCTGTTCGGGATCAAGCCGAGCGGCGCGCGGCTGACCAGTGGCCAACGGCTCGATCTGACCGATCGGAGCGCGGCGCCGACCGATGCCGACGGTTTCGCCCGGCGGGGAGCGGCGCTGCTCAGCACGCATCAGGTGAGCGACGCTTTGGCGGCGTTCGACCAGGCGGTCACGCTGGCCCCGACCAATGGCGATTACCTGCGGCAGCGCGCGGTGGCGCGGCTGGCCAATCGCCAGCCGCTGCTCGCCGCCGCCGATCTCGACAAAGCGGTGACGCTCAACCCGAATGACATTGAGGCGCATGGGCTGAGGGCGCAACTCAAGCTGTCGGCGCGCGACCCGGCGGGGGCCGCCGAGGATCTCCGCGCGCTCGACCGGTTGCTCCCGCCGGCGGCAAGCGAGCGGATGAGGATTGGCGGGATGGCCGATGCCGCCGGGCTGCCCGAGCTGGCGCTCGCCAATTACGACGCCTGGCTCAAGGCGCATACGGCCGATGCCAACCGGCCGACCGCGCTCAACGGGCGCTGCTGGGCGCTCGGGCAGCTCGGCCGCGACCTCGACCGGGCGCTGAGCGACTGCAACGCGGCGCTGAAGGCGCGGCCCAATGTGGCGGCCTATCTCGACAGCCGAGGGCTGGTGCGGCTGCGGCGCGGCGAGCTGCCGCTGGCGCTGGCGGATTATGATGCGGCGATCCGGCTCAATCCGCAGAATGGCTGGAGCCTGCTGATGCGGAGCGTGGTCAAGCGGCGGATGGGCGACGCCGCAGGGGCCGATGCCGACCGCACAGCGGCGCTGCGTATCGCCCCGCTGGCCGCCGAGCGGGCGGCCAAGCTGGGGCTGACGAGCTAGCCCTTGCGGGCGCGGGCGGCGGCGATGGCGGCCTTGAGCGTGTCATAGCCGACCGCGCCGTTGAGCACCCGGTCGCCGACCACGAACAGGGGCGTGCCGGTCGCGCCCAGCTCGGTCGCGAGCTGGTAGTTACGCTTGAGCTCGCTCTCATATTCCGGGCTCTGCGGGATGGCGGCCGGAATGCCGGCGGCCTGCGCGGCCTGCGCTAGCGTCTGCTGGTCGGGGCGGCCGGCGGCGTAGAGCGCGTCGTGGAACACGGTGAACTTGCCCGCCTTGCTTGCCCCCAGCGCCATCCGCGCGGCGGCGATGCTGCCTTCGCCGAGGATCGGGAAGTCGCGATAGACGATCCTGAGGCCGGGGTCTTCCTTGAGCAGGCGGTCGAGCACCGGCAGCGAGGCTTTGCAGAAGCCGCAGGCGTAATCGTAGAATTCGACCAGCGTCACTTCGGGCTTGGCGGCGCCCTGCCAGGACGAGCCGAACGGGGTTTCAAGCGCGGCGCGGTTGGCGGCGAGCGTCGGCGCATATTGGCGCTCCTTGAGGCTCTCGGAGGCGGCGATCAGCATGTCAGGATCGCGAACCATCGACTGGCGGACGTAGCGGTCGAACCAGCCGGCGTTGGCGCCGAGCACCAGGACCAGCAGGGTCAGCAACGTGCCGCCGACCGCGCCCAGTAGCGCGGCGGGGAGGGGCGAGGGGGCCCGGGTCGGTTCGCTCACTTGTTGTGCTTGCCCTTCTTGTCGACCTCGGCGCGCGACACCATGGCGATATCCTGCGCGCGAAGATAGTCGGGGGTGCCGGGCGGGATTCCGCGCATCGCGGTCTCGGCGCTGGCGAGCGCGAGCTTGGCGTCGCCCTCGAGGTTGAAACGCTCGGCGGTGGCGAGCGCGGCGCGGGCGATGTCGCCCTTATGCTCGTAGACCATGCCGAGCTGGTACCAGGCGAAGGGATTGTCGTTGTCGCGGTTGACCGCGGATTTGAGCACCCGCTCGGCTTCGGGATAGTTGCTGTCCTGCTCGGTCGCGATCAGCGCGTGGCCGAGCATGGCGGCGATCATCGGCTTGTCGGGGGCGGCGGCGACCGATTGGCGGAGCGGCTCGAGCGCTTCCTTGGGCTTGCCCGATTCGAGCAGCACCTGGCCCTTCAACTCGAGGAAATAGGGGTCGCCCGGGCGCAGCTTGAGCAGCGCATCGCTCTCGGCCAGCGCCTGATCCTTATAGGCCTGGCGATGGTAGGCGTAGGCGCGGGCGTAGTGGGCCGGGATCGACTGGTCGCTGACCGGGTAGGTGGCGAGGACCGCCTGCGGCTCGGAGATGAAGCCGATGAGCTTGGCGCGCACCCGCTGGAAGCGTTCCTCGAGCTTGGGATCGGTCTTCACATTCCAGGCGGCGTCCTTCTGGTAGAGGTTCTGCAGCGTCTGGATGCGCTCGGACGAGAGCGGGTGGGTCTGGCCGTAGCTGTCGGTCTGATATTGGGCGAGGCGATACTCCTGGTTCTGCAGCTTCTTGAAGAATTCGAGGCTGCCGCGCCCGCTGATCCCGGCTTTGCTGAGGTAAGAGGCGCCGGCGAGGTCGGCGCTGGTTTCCTGGGTGCGCGAGAAGGATAGGAAGCTGCCCTGGGCGGCCTGCTGGCCGAGCGCCAGCGCGCCCATCGCCGCGTCGCCCGCGCCCGCCGCCATCGCGAGGCCGCCGAGCACCAGGCTGAGGATCTGGATGGCGGTGGCTTTCTTGACCCCTTGGTAGATCCGGATCGAGTGGCCGCCGGCGACGTGGCCGAGCTCGTGGGCGATGACGCCCTGGACCTGGTTGGCATTGTCGGCGGCGGTGAGCAGGCCCGACTGGATATAGACCGTCTGGCCGGTCGCGACGAAGGCGTTGATCTCGGGGTCATTGATGAGGACGACCTTGACCGCGCGCGGGTCGAGCCCGGCGGCCTGGATCAGCGGCTTCGACATGTCGGCGAACAGCTGCTCGGTTTCGCTGTCGCGCAGGATCGCCTGCGCCGCGGCGGGCTGGGCCGCCGCCATCGACAGGACGAGCGCCAGCATCAGCCAGCGGGCGAACAGGGTCACGCGTCGCATGGCGCGGGCTTGGGCGTGGGGGACTGAACGGGGCGTGAAAGCGGGCGCCCTCCCCGCTGCCGGGCAACGGGGAGGGGCCACGAAATCAGCCGAAGGTGCGCTGCCACCAGCCTTGCCGGCGCGGGCCGGTGTCGGTGGAGTCGGCGGCGGCCGCCTCGTCGTTGCTCGGCGCGGGAGCGGGCTCGTCGGTCACCGGCTCGGGCGCGGGTTCGGCACTGACGGTCTCCGGCGCGGCGACGGCTTCGGCCACTGGGGCGTCCGCCTTCTTGGCGCGGCTGCGGCGCTTGGGCTTGGCCGGGGCTTCCGCGGCGGCTTCCTCGGCGACGACCGCGGCCGGCGTTTCGGGCGCCGCGTCGACGACCGGAGCGTCGAGCGTCGGCTCGGGCGCAGCGGCCTCGGCCTTGCGGGCGCGGGGACGGCGGCGGGCCTTCGGCCTCTCGTCTTCGCTCGAGACAGGCTTCTCCTCGGCAAAGGCCTCGACCGCGTCGGGCGAGGGGTCTTCCGACGGCACCGGCTCCTTCATCGGCGCTTCGTCGGGCGCGGGGAGGTCGGTGCCGGCGGCGTCGGCGACCTGCGCCTCGCCCCGTCCACCACGACCGCCGCGACCGCGACGACGACGGCCGCGCGAGGGCGCTTCCCCGTCACCGGCCTCGGCTTCCTCGACGATGTGCGCGGGCGTGTCGCCGGCGTCGAGCGCCGGCGCGGCAGTCTCGCCGTCACCTTCGCCCTCGGCCTCGTTGGCGAGCATTTCACCGGCTTCCATCGGCTCGCCGTCACGGCGGCGATTGCGTCCGCCGCGGCGCCGACGCCGACGCCGACGCTTGCCGTCGCCGCCCTCGTCGTCCTGGCCACGCTCCTCGCGCGGGCCGCGCTCGCCGCGCCGCTCCGCGGGCTCGTCCTCGGCCTCTTCCTCAAACTCCTCGTCCTCGAACTCGTCCTCCTCGACCGCGTCGACCGGGGTCGGCAGCGGCTGGGAGACGGGACGGGCGACCGGGCGCGGGCCCGAGCTGTCGACGCTCATCCGCGCACCTTCGAGGCTGGGATCAACCAGCACCTCGATCGAGACGCCGTAGCGGGCCTCGATGTCGGCCAGTTCGGCGCGCTTCTTGTTGAGCACGTAGATGGCGGCCTCGGCGCCGGCGCGCAGGCAGACCTTTTCGCCGCGGCCGCGCGCGGCCTCGTCCTCGATCAGGCGGAGCGCTTGGAGACCCGACGAGGAAGCGGTGCGCATCAGGCCGGTGCCGTCGCAATGCGGGCAGGGCTTGGTCGAGGCTTCGAGCACGCCGGTGCGCAGCCGCTGGCGGCTCATCTCCATCAAGCCGAAGCTCGAGATACGGCCGACCTGGATGCGGGCGCGATCGTTCTTGAGCGCCTCCTTCATCGCCTTCTCGACCTTCCGAACATGGCCGTTCTGTTCCATGTCGATGAAGTCGATGACGACGAGGCCAGCCATGTCGCGCAGGCGCAGCTGGCGAGCGATCTCGTTCGCCGCTTCCAGATTGGTCTGGAAGGCGGTCTGCTCGATATTATGCTCGCGGGTCGAGCGGCCCGAGTTGATGTCGATCGACACCAGCGCCTCGGTCGGATTGATCACGAGGTAGCCGCCGCTCTTCAGCTGGACGAGTGGCTGGTACATCGCGCCCAACTGCTCCTCGACGCCGTAGCGCTGGAACAAGGGGGTCGCTTCGGAGTGGGCGGTGACGCGGCGGACGTGGCTCGGCATCAGCAGCTTCATGAAGCCGCGGGCGGCGCGATAGCCGTCCTCGCCCTCGACGATCACTTCCTCGATCTCACGATGATAGAGGTCGCGGATCGCGCGCTTGATCAAGTCACTGTCGCGATAGATGAGCGCGGGCGCGCTCGACTTGAGCGTCACCTCGCGGATCTCGTCCCACAGGCGGGCGAGATAGTCGAAGTCGCGCTTGATCTCGGTCTTGGTGCGCTGGAGCCCGGCGGTGCGGACGATGAGGCCCATCGTCTTGGGCAGCGCCAGGTCGGCCATGATCGACTTCAACCGCTTGCGGTCGGCGCCGTTGGAGATCTTCCGGCTGATCCCGCCACCGTGCGAGGTGTTGGGCATCAGCACGCAATAGCGGCCGGCGAGGCTCAAATAGGTGGTCAGCGCGGCGCCCTTGTTGCCACGCTCTTCCTTGACGACCTGGACCAGCAGCACCTGGCGGCGATGGATGACGTCCTGGATCTTGTAGCGGCGGCGCAGATTCTGGCGGCGGCGACGCAGGTCGTCGGCCTCATCGACCGCGGCGCGGCGGCCACCGCCACCGGTTTCCTCCGAGCGCGGGGCCGGCTCTTCGCCGTCCTCGTCGTCGTGATGGTCGTCGGCTTCGTCGGCCTCGTCGGGACGAGCCTCGAAGCCGTCATCGTCGTGATGGTCGTCGTCGTGCGGATAATCCTCGTCCGCCTGGGCGCGCAGCCGCTCTTCCTCGGCGGCGTGTTCGGCCTCCTCGCGGAGCAGCGCCTCGCGGTCCTCGCGCGGGATCTGGTAATAGTCGGGGTGAATTTCGCTGAAGGCGAGGAAGCCGTGGCGATTGCCGCCGTAATCGACGAACGCCGCCTGCAGCGACGGTTCGACCCTGGTTACCTTGGCGAGATAGATATTGCCCTTGAGCTGCTTGTGCTCGGCGGATTCGAAGTCGAATTCCTCGATCCGGTTACCCTTGGCGACCGCGACCCGGGTTTCTTCCGGGTGGCGCGCGTCGATCAGCATGCGCATTGTCATGAAAAAGTCTCCGCTGGCGCGCCTGGCTACCGAGAGGCCGGCGCGCGCGTGATGAATCCAGCGCCGGCGCGGCGAGGCCGCGAGCGCTGGGAAGGATGATGAATTGTGCTGCTGCTGCGTCGACCATCCGCGAAGACGCGCCGTCGAGCTCTGAAAAGAGCTCCCGACGGGCGTTGGATTGGGTCATTGCAGCGTCAACCTGTACGATACCGCGGCGACTGGGTTTCCTGGATGGGAAGCCGCCCCGGCGCTGGTCCGCTCGCCTGCCTCACTCGAGGACCGGCGGGACCGACCATCGGCCTAGCATCCTCGCACCCCTGCCGCAATGGCGGGGGCCGCCGCCGCTTTAAGATCGGTCAATAACGGGTTAAGCCCCGGCCCATGTGGGGGCGCAGAGCTGGAACGATCGCGCTGGCGCTGCTGGCGGGCTGCACGCGGCACGACGCGGGCGGCGACGTCGTTGGCGGGGACGCCGGGGGCAGCCTGACGCTAAGCCTGCCCGACCCACTGACCGACGTCACGGTGACCGAGGCGCGGGTCCCGGGGCGGCCGCTGGTGGTGATCGACGCCGGGCATGGCGGGCGCGATCCCGGGGCGTCGGGCGTGACCAGCGGGATCAAGGAAAAGGAAATGACGCTGGCGGTGGCGCGCGAGCTGCGCGACCGGCTGGCGAAGGACGGGCGAGTCCGGATCGCGCTAACCCGCGCCGACGACCGCACGCTCGCGCTCGACCAGCGCTCGGACATCGCGCGGCGGCTGGGGGCGGCACTGTTCGTCTCGCTCCACGCCGACAGCTCGAGCGAGCCCAATGCGCGCGGCGCGACCGTCTATTCGCTGTCGGAAGTCGCCTCGGATGCCGACGCCGAGCGGCTGGCGGCGCAGCAGGACGGCGCGGCCGGCGCGATCGGCCCGGCCAGCGGCGGGGCGCGGGCACTGCTCGCCGACCTCGCCATGCGCGACACGATGAGCGCGTCGGCCGATTTCGCGATGCGGCTGGTCGGGCAGGCCAAGGGCACGCTGACGCTGCGCCCCGAGCCGCACCGCTTCGCCGCCTTCCGCGTGCTGCGCCGGGCCGAGGCGCCGGCGGTGCTGGTCGAGGTCGGCTATCTGTCGAACGGCGCGGACGAAGCGATGCTGCGTGATCCCGCCCAGCGAGCGCGGATCGTCGCCACCCTGGCGCGCGCGATCGAGACGGAGCTGGCGGTCCGGGCGACGGGCCGCTGACGAGCCGCTTTCCCCGCCTCTTTCAAGTGGCTAGAGCAGCGTCCCATGGACGCCATCGCGACACGTTCCGCCCATCCCTGGCTCGAGCGTCACCACCGTGCGGCCGACCGCGTTCGCGGCTGGTGGGGCCATCGCTGGGTGCGCTGGCTGACCTATGCGGTGGTGGTCTTCTATTTCGGCTTCCTGCTGGTGTGGGCGGTGTTCGCGCGCGAGATCCCGAGCTCGGAGAGTTTGCTCGCCTACCAGAACCCGTTGCCGACCAACGTCCGCGGTTATGACGGGCAGCCGATCCAGACCTTCGCCCGCGAGCGCCGGGTCGAACTCAATTATGACGAGATGCCCAAGCTGGTGGTCGAGGCCTTCACCTCGGCCGAGGACAAGAACTTCTTCTCCCATGGCGGGATCGACTACACCGGCCTGATCGGCGCGGTATTCGACTATGGCACCAAGAAGGTCACCGGCGGCGGCCGCGCGCGCGGCGGCTCGACCATCACCCAGCAGGTCGCCAAGAATTTGCTGCAGGACAACAGCTACAATGTCGGGCGCAAGATCAAGGAAGCGATCCTCGCCTTCCGGCTCGAGTCGACGCTGTCGAAGCCGCAGATCCTGCAGCTTTACCTCAACCAGATCTTCCTCGGCCGGAACGCTTATGGCGTGCAGGCGGCGGCGCGGGCCTATTTCGACAAGGACGTCGATGAGCTGACCTTGCCCGAGGCGGCCTATCTGGCGGTGCTGCCCAAGGCGCCGAGCAATTACGATCCCGTCCGCGCGACCCAGAAGGCGCTCGACCGGCGCAACTATGTGCTGCGTGAGATGTCGCGCAACGGCTACATCACCGAGGCGCAGTGGCGCGAGGCGGCGGCGACCCCGCTCGGCACGATCGATTATGGCTCGAACCAGAAATTCCAGGAGCAGGGCGGCTATTTCACCGAGGCGGTGCGGCGCGAACTGATGGACAAGTTCGGCGAGAATGCCGCCGACGGGCCGAACAGCGTCTACGCCGGCGGGCTGTGGGTGCGCAGCTCGATGGATCCCAAGATGCAGGATGCCGCGGCGGCGGCGCTACAGGAGGGGATGGCCAACTTTGACGGCGGTCGCGGCTGGCGCGACAGCGGCCTCAAGATCGACGTCAGCGGCGACTGGCGCGGGGCGCTCACCGCCGCGCCGCTCGGTCCGGGGTTCAAGGATTGGCGCAAGGCCGTCGTCATTCGCAAGAGCAGCGACTCCGCCGACATCGGCTTCGAGAACGGCACCACCGGGCGCCTCCCCGCAGCCAACGCGAGCCAGCCCAAACGCGGGGTTGGCGGGACCGCGTTCGGCTTCCTCGAGCCGGGCATGGTGATCGTGGTCAAGGACGGCGGCAACGGCGCCTACTTCCTCCGCTCGGTGCCCGAGATCGGCGGCGGGTTCATGGCCGAGGAAGTGCGCACCGGGCGGGTGCTGGCGATGCAGGGCGGGTTCGATTCGCGCGGCTCGTCCTATAACCGGGTGCTCCAGGCGAACCGCCAGCCCGGCTCGACCTTCAAGCCGATCGTCTATTACACCGCACTCAACAACGGCATGACGCCCGCCAGCATCATCCCCGATGCGCCCTTCTGCGTGTGGCAGGGGGCGGGGCTGGGCAATAAATGCTTCCGCAACTTCGACGGCGGCTATGCCGGGCCCAAGACGATGCGCTGGGGCGTCGAGCAGTCGCGCAACCTGATGACGGTGCGCACCGCCAGCCAGATCGGGATGCCCAAGATCATCGACACCGCGCTGAGGCTCGGCGTCGGCGACTATCGCAAGTCGCCCTACCTCTCGATCGCCTTGGGCGCGGGCGACACCACGGTGCTCAAGCTCACCAACGCCTACGCAATCCTCGCCAACCATGGTCGCGCGGTCAGCCCGACGCTGATCGACTATGTCCAGGACCGCAACGGCAAGGTCATCTACCGGACCGACAATCGCTGCGAGGTCATGGGCAATTGCGACGAGTGGAACGGCGGGATCATGCCGCGCCCGCCGGTTCGCTCGCGCCAGATCCTCGATGCGCAGGCGGCGTTCCAGATGGTCCACATCATGACCGGCGTGATCCAGCGCGGCACCGCGGTGGTACTGCGTGACCTCAATCGTCCGCTGTTCGGCAAGACCGGGACCACCTCGGGACCGACCAACGTGTGGTTCGTCGGCGGGACGCCCGACGTCGTCGCCGGAACCTACCTCGGCTACGACCAGCCGCGCTCGCTCGGCGGCGGGGCGCAGGGCGGGCGGATCGCGGCGCCGATCTTCAAGCAATTCGCGCAGGTGGCCTTCAAGGACGTCCCGCCGGTGCCGTTCATCGCCCCGCCGGGAATTCGCATGGTGCGGATCGACCGGGTGACCGGGCGCAAGGTGTTCGGCACCTTCCCGACGCAGGAAGATCCCAAGGCGGCGGTGATCTGGGAGGCGTTCAAGCCCGAGACCGAGCCGCGGCGCTCGTTCCGCCGCGGCGACGCCACCGACGAGCAGGGGGATTCCTCCGCCGACGGCGCGACCGCCGCGCCGCGCCGGGTGGCGGCAGTCCGACCTCGCCCGTCGGCGCACGCCGCCGCGACCGCGCAACCGGCGCAGGACGACTTCTTGCAGAGGCGGGGCGCCATCTACTAGGACGGCGGGACCAAACCCACCGTCCTACTCAGGGTGACGGGCACTCGAATCCAAGGACTTCCCATGCGCGCCGAAGCGCAGGCTCATATCGACCAGATCAACGCCGCCACCCAGTTGCTGCGCCGCTTCCTCGACTGGGACCGCGCGCAGCGCCGGCTCGAGGAACTCAACGGCAAGGTCGAGGATCCGACGCTGTGGGACGATCCCAAGGCGGCGCAGGAGGTGATGCGCGAGCGGCGCCGGCTCGAGGAAGCGATCGGTGCGACCCGCAAGCTCGAGACCGAGCTGACCGACACCGTCGAGCTGATCGAGATGGCCGAAGCCGAGGGCGACGACGGGCTGGTCGACGACGGGGTCAAGAGCCTCGCCGAGCTCGCCGAGCGGGCCGAAAAGGACAAGGTCGCGGCGCTGCTGGCGGGCGAGGCCGACGCCAACAACAGCTATGTCGAGGTCAATTCGGGCGCCGGCGGGACCGAGAGCCAGGACTGGGCCGGGATGCTCCAGCGGATGTATTCGCGCTGGGCCGAGCGGCACGGGATGAAGGTCGAGCTGGTCGACTTCCACGCCGGCGAGCAGGCCGGGATCAAGTCGGCGACCCTGCTGATCAAGGGCGAGAACGCCTACGGTAACTTGAAGGTCGAGAGCGGGGTCCACCGGCTGGTGCGCATCAGCCCTTACGACAGCTCGGCGCGGCGCCACACCAGCTTCGCCAGCGTATGGGTCTACCCGGAAGTCGACGACGACATCGACATCGAGATCAACGAGAGCGAGCTTCGGATCGACACCTATCGCGCGTCGGGCGCGGGCGGGCAGCACGTCAACACGACCGACAGCGCGGTGCGGATCACCCACCTGCCGACCAACATCGTCGTCCAGTGCCAGAACCAGCGCAGCCAGCACAAGAACCGCGCCGAGGCGTTCAAGCAGCTGAAGGCGCGGCTTTACGAGCTCGAGCTGCAGAAGCGCGAGGCCGAGGCCAACGCCAGTGCTGCCAGTAAGACCGACATCGGCTGGGGCCACCAGATCCGCTCCTACGTGCTCCAGCCCTATCAGCTGGTGAAGGACCTGCGCACGGGCGTCACCTCGACCGCGCCGGGCGACGTGCTCGACGGCGACCTCGACCGCTTCATGGCGGCGGCGCTGAGCCAGCGGGTGACGGGTGAGAAGGTCGACGTGGAGGATGTTGATTGAGGCAGGCGCTGCCGCTCGTCCTGCTGCTGACCGCCTGCCGGGCGCAGGCGGGGGGCGAGGCGGTGTTTCCGCCCGCCGGCCGCGACGTCGCGCCGATCGTCTCGGGGGCCTATTCGACCGAGGATGCGCGCGACCGGATCGGCGAGTTTGACCAGGTCATGGCGCAGAGCGGGGTCACCGCGGGCATGTCGGTCGCCGACGTCGGCGCGGGCGAGGGCTATTATACGGTGCGGCTGTCACCTCTGGTCGGACCGAGCGGCCGCGTGCTGGCGCAGGACGTGGTCGCCGCCACCCGCGATTCGCTGGCGCAGCGCGTCCAGCGCGAGAAGCTCGACAATGTCGCGGTGCGGCTCGGCCAGCCCGCCGACCCGATGCTGCCGCCGGCCAGCTTCGACCGCATCTTCCTCGTCCACATGTATCACGAAGTGACCGACCCCTACGCCTTTCTTTGGCATCTGGTCGGCGGCCTGAAGCAGGGAGGCGAGGTGGTGGTGGTCGACGCGCTGCGCCCGGTGAAGCGCCACGGGATGCCGCCGCCCGAGCTCAAGTGCGAGTTCGCCGCGCTTGGCTTGAGCGCCGTCCGCTTCGCCCCGCTGCACGGCGGCGACAGCTATCTGATGAGCTTCAAACAGACGAGCGCCCGGCCGGCGCCGAGTGCGATCAAGCCCTGTTCGGACGGGCGATCGGGCTGAGCTCATCTTCTAAATTTTCACTTTTGGTGGAAAGTCGACATAGCCACCTTTATCGTTAGGTTCGCACGATGGCGCCTGACCGGCTCAGACGGGCAATCCTTCCATTGAGCCTGCTCACGGGAATATCTCTCTATCTCTACGCGTGCGTGCCAGTTCCGCTTGCCAATCTTCGTGCGGTCCACGTTCAACGGTTATCCGCAGCGGCATTGCCGGCCCAAGATGACCTTCGGGAAACCCTTGTCCAAAGAGGTGAGGCGGTTTGGAAGGTCACACTCGCCGGCAGCTCGGACTGGATAAATCAAATCCGCCGGCACGAGTTGAACGGTTACGCCGTCGTGGTTCCCTGCGATGCTCCAGACATCGAACTGTTCGCATCCGGCCCTTACCAAGGTATAACGAAGGTGTCGTACTACGGCCGGGGGTTCAATGCCCTCAGATCAACTGCGGGCGACACGACGTATGATCTCTACGTGCCTGAGACCGGGACTTTTATCCTTAGAGCGGACGTCAATAAGCATATGTCCGATTACGATTTGGGTAGGGAACGGTTGAACCTCTGCGTCAGCTTGGCGGGCGGCGCGATGACTGGCGCATATGCGCGTTCGAACGAAGTGCGAGTGGAAGTCGGCAGGGCTCGTTGACCGGATGTCCGCTTTGGGTGGAGAGCGGCCATTCCGAGTTGCTCCGCTTTACGATAGCTTGTGGCATGATAGGTCGGCTTGAAGTCGTTCTGACGTCCCTCGCGCTGGTTAGCTGTGCGCCACGTTCCCCTGATTTTACGGCCGAGCTGACCGCGCCCTCAGGGGCGATGGTGGCCACTCTGGTTGGCTACCAGCCGAGAGGCACCATCGGGGGCTATCTGACGATTACGATCGCCGAACCAGGCGACAAGAACGATCCGCAACTCACGTTTGGGCACATGCTCAACGTACACGCGGGCTGGATCGACGGCCACACGCTTGCCTTCGTCTATGACGCCCTCGAGCCTCGTCACACGCAATCACCAATCTATCCCACTGGACGGGTTGAAAGCGCAGTCGAGGTGGTCACCTGCAACAGCAAGTATCTGGACTGCTCGCCCCTGCTGCGGCGTCTTGCGAAAGGGCACACGCTGCTGATCAAGCAGTTTCCGGACGGTGACTGGCCACGCTTGAGCTAATGTCCGCAATGGGTCGAAAGCAGACCTTAGTTTCCCGCTCTACAGCAACCCCATCCGCCGCATGCTCGCGCATTCCTCGCCCGCGAGGATGAGGTGGTCGAGGAGGGTGATGTCGCAGGCTTCGGCGGCGCGGGCGAGGTCGCGGGTGGCGGTGCGGTCGATGGTGCGCGGGGCGAGTTCGCCGCGGGCCTGGCGGTGGGCGAGGACCAGGCCGGTACTGCCGATCCGGACGGCGTCGGTGAGGATGGCACGGGCGGGAAGGACGTGAGCGCCCGCGCCATCGGAGTAGGCGCTGAGATGAAGGCAGTGCGCGTCCTCATCCAGATGCGCCACCCAACGGTGTCGGCCCGGGCGGAGGGATCGAT
The DNA here is from genome assembly GCF_009363895.1 of Sphingomonas ginsengisoli An et al. 2013. Lineage (NCBI taxonomy): Bacteria > Pseudomonadati > Pseudomonadota > Alphaproteobacteria > Sphingomonadales > Sphingomonadaceae > Sphingomonas > Sphingomonas ginsengisoli (ex An et al. 2013). The sequence continues at coordinate 2,829,646 of NZ_CP045434.1, forward strand.
GCTGCCGGCGAAAAAGGCGCGGGCGGCATCGACCCCGGCGAGGGTGGCTGGCGTTTCGGCACGCTGAAGCACGACTCAAGTCATAGGCCCGCGCCCCGCCGGCCCGAAGCGAAGTCGAATCCGTTATGGAGGGAACCGCCGCCTCTCGCCTTGCTTGGGCGCGGCGGCTAGCATGGTGGCCATGCAGGCTTATCACGAACTGATGCAGCGGGTGCTCGATGAGGGCGTGCCGCAGGCGGACCGTACCGGCACGGGGACGCTGTCGCTGTTCGGCGCGCAGATGCGCTTCAACCTCGCCGACGGCTTCCCGCTGGTGACGACCAAGAAGCTGCACCTGCGCTCGATCATCGTCGAATTGCTATGGTTCCTGAACGGCGACACCAACGTCCGTTGGCTGCAGGAGCGCAAGGTCAGCATCTGGGACGAATGGGCCGACGCCGAGGGCGAGCTCGGCCCCGTCTACGGCAAGCAGTGGCGCGACTGGGAGACGGCGGACGGCCGCCACATCGACCAGATCAAGGAATTGGTCGACCTCATCCGGCGCGATCCCGCCAGCCGGCGCCAGATCGTCACCGCCTGGAACCCTGGCGAGCTGGGACAGATGGCGCTGGCACCCTGCCATTGCCTGTTCCAGACGCAGGTGGCGGCGGGCAAATTGAACCTCCAGCTCTACCAGCGCAGCGCCGACCTGTTCCTCGGCGTGCCGTTCAACATCGCCTCTTATGCGCTGCTTACCCATTTGCTGGCGCGGGAGTGCGGGCTCGAGCCGGGCACCTTCGTGTGGACCGGGGGCGACGTGCATCTTTATTCGAACCATCTCGACCAGGCGCGGCTGCAATTGTCGCGCGAGCAGCGGGCGCTGCCCCAGCTCAGAATCAAGGACCGTGGGCAGGACCTGTTCGGCTACGAGCTCGAGGATTTCGTGGTCGAGGGCTATGATCCGCACCCGCATATCGCGGCGCCGGTGGCGGTATAACCAAGCGAAGCGTGACTTCTGAACGCCGAGTTGCCGGATAGTGAAAATTGCGGCTGCAACTAACCGGCTGCGCAACGGTTGTTCAGCGGTCAGACAGGAGAATTGACCATGCTTCGCAAGGTAGTGACTTTGGCCCTGATCGGTAGCTCGCTGGCGATCGCGGCTTGCAACACCGTTCGCGGTGCCGCCAAGGACGTGAATTCGGCAGCGAATGCGGTCGACAACGCGATGTGATCCGGGCCATGGTCATTCCGCTTTTTGAGTAAGGGGATGATCATGGTGAAGACTGTCGTTGCACTGGGTTTGATCGTGGGTTCGCTGGCGCTTGCCGCCTGCAACACCGTCCGGGGCGCAGCAGCCGATCTCAATTCGGCGGCGACGTGCACCCAGAACACGATCAACGGCGGTCGCTGCTAAGTCAGCGTCGCAAACCTAGACAGGCGTTAAAGGAAAACCCCGCTGGAGCAGTAGCTCCGGCGGGGTTTTTCTTTGTCGCGAGAAGGGCAGGAGCCTCCCCCGCCGGCGGGTGCCGGCAGGGGAGGAGCCTCACGCTTAGTCCTGCAGGTAGTCGCCGGCGTCGGCGTCGGTGCCGTGACCGCTCGGGACGACGTCGCCGAGCGGATCATGACCCGATGCCGAGGCGTCGCGCGGCGACTGCGCCAACTCGGCCGCGCGCAGCTCCTCGGCGCTGTTCGGCGCGATGAGAGCCTCGGCCAGCTTGCGCTGGGTCGCCCGCAGCGCCGCGTCGCGGCTGGTGGCCGCCACGCGCAGGCGGTTCATGCCCGCGCCGGTACCCGCCGGGATGAGGCGGCCGACGATGACATTCTCCTTGAGGCCGTTGAGCGTGTCGATCTTGCCCTGGACCGAGGCTTCGGTGAGCACCCGGGTGGTCTCCTGGAAGGAGGCCGCCGAGATGAAGCTGCGGGTCTGGAGCGACGCCTTGGTGATGCCGAGCAGGACCGGCTTGCCGACGGCCGGCCGCTCCTTCTTGGCGAGCTTGGCGTTGATCTCGTCCATTTCCTCGCGATCGACCTGCTCGCCCGCCAGCAGGGTGGTGTCCCCGCCGTCGGTGATCTCGACCTTCTGCAGCATCTGGCGAACGATCACCTCGATGTGCTTGTCGTTGATCTTCACGCCCTGGAGTCGATACACCTCCTGGATCTCGGCGACGAGATATTCGGCCAGCGCCACGACGCCGAGCACTTCCAGGATGTCATGCGGATCCGGCGAGCCGCCGACGAGGTTGTCGCCGCGCTTGACGAAGTCGCCTTCCTGGACGTCGATCACCTTGGACTTGGGCACCAGATATTCGACCGGATCCGAGCCGTCGTCGGGCACGATCGCGATCTTACGCTTGGCCTTATAGTCCTTCATGAAGGTGACCTTGCCGGACACCTTGGCGATGATCGCATTCTCCTTGGGCTTGCGCGCCTCGAACAGCTCGGCGACGCGCGGCAGACCGCCGGTGATGTCGCGGGTCCGGGCGGCTTCACGCGGCAGTCGGGCGAGCACTTCGCCGGCTTCCACGCTCTGGCCGTCCTCGACCGCGACGATCGCGTTGGTCGCCAGGCGGTAGACGCCCGATTCCGTGGCGTCCGCGCCAAGCAGGGTGAGGCGGGGGCGCAGGTCGTCCTTCTTGGAGCGGCCCATGTCCTCGGTCACCACGCGCTGGGCGATACCGGTCGACTCGTCGGTCACCTCGGTCATGGTGCGCTGCTCGATCAGGTCCTGATACTTGATCGTGCCCGCCCGCTCGGTGATCACCGGCGCGAAGCTCGGATCCCACTCGGCGATGCGGTCGCCCTTCGAGACGATGTGCCCACTCTCGCACAGCAGGTGCGCGCCGTACGGCACGCGGTGCGTCGAGAGCTCGCGCCCGTCCATGTCGAGGATCGCGATCTCGCCCGAGCGCGACAGCGAGACGTGGCGGCCGCGCGGATCGGCGATCGTCGGCATGTCCCTGAGCTCGATGGTGCCGTCGACCGGCGCCTCGAGGTTCGACGTCTCGTTGAGCTGGGCGGCGCCGCCGATGTGGAAGGTCCGCATCGTCAGCTGGGTGCCCGGCTCACCGATCGACTGGGCGGCGATCACGCCGACCGCTTCGCCGATGTTGACCGGCGTACCGCGGGCGAGATCACGCCCGTAGCACTTGCCGCAGACGCCCTGGCGGCTGGCGCAGACCAGCGGCGAGCGGATCTTGATGCCCTGCAGGCCGGCGGCCTCGAGCTTCGCCACCATCGGCTCGTCGAGCAGGATGCCCTCGGCGACGATCGTCTCGCCCGACTTGGGATCGACGACGTCCTCGGCCGTGGTGCGACCCAGCACGCGGTCGCCGAGCGAGGCGATCACCGCGCCGCCCTGGACGATGGCGCGCATCTCGAGCGCCTGGTCAGTGCCGCAATCTTCCTCGACGATGACGGCGTCCTGGCTGACGTCGACCAGACGGCGGGTCAGGTAACCCGAATTCGCCGTCTTGAGCGCCGTATCGGCCAGGCCCTTGCGGGCGCCGTGGGTCGAGTTGAAGTATTCAAGGACGGTCAGGCCTTCCTTGAAGTTCGAGATGATCGGGGTCTCGATGATCTCGCCCGACGGCTTGGCCATCAGGCCGCGCATGCCGGCCAGCTGCTTGATCTGCGCCTGGCTACCACGAGCGCCCGAGTGCGCCATCATGTAGATCGAGTTGATCGGCTTCTCGCGGCCGTCCTCGCCCTTGGGCGTGGCCGAGATTTCCTTCATCATCTCCTGCGCGACGCGGTCACCGCAACGCGACCAGGCGTCGATCACCTTGTTGTACTTTTCCTGCTGGGTGATCAGGCCGTCCTGATACTGCTGCTCATAGTCCTTCACGAGCGCGCGGGTCTCCTCGACGAGGGGATCCTTGGCCTGCGGGATGACCATGTCGTCCTTGCCGAAGCTGATGCCGGCCTTGAACGCGTTGCGGAAGCCCAGCGCCATGATGGCGTCGGCGAACAGCACCGTGTCCTTCTGGCCGGTGTGACGATAGACCTCGTCGATGACGTCGCCGATGTCTTTCTTGGTCAGCAGGCGGTTGACGGTCTCGAACGGCACCTTGTGGCTCTTCGGGAGCGTCTCGCCGAGCAGCATGCGGCCCGGCGTCGTCTCGAAGCGCTTCATATACTGGTTGCCGGCCTCGTCCGTCTGCGGAACGCGGCTGATGATCTTGGTGTGGAGCGTGACCGCCCCTGCGGCGATCGCCGAGTGGACCTCCGCCATGTCCGAGATCATCATGCCCTGGCCCGGCTCACCGTCCTTCTCCATCGAGAGGTAGTAGAGCCCGAGCACCATGTCCTGCGAGGGCACGATGATCGGCTTGCCGTTGGCCGGCGACAGGATGTTGTTGGTGCTCATCATCAGGACGCGCGCTTCGAGCTGGGCCTCGAGGCTCAGCGGAACGTGCACGGCCATCTGGTCGCCGTCGAAGTCGGCGTTGAACGCGGCGCAGACCAGCGGGTGAAGCTGGATCGCCTTGCCCTCGATCAGCACTGGCTCGAACGCCTGGATGCCCAAGCGGTGAAGCGTCGGGGCGCGGTTCAGCAGCACCGGATGCTCGCGGATCACCTCGTCGAGGATGTCCCAGACTTCCTTGCGCTCCTTCTCGACCCACTTCTTCGCCTGCTTCAGGGTCATCGACAGACCCTTGGCGTCGAGGCGCGAGTAGATGAACGGCTTGAACAGCTCGAGCGCCATCTTCTTGGGCAGACCGCACTGGTGGAGCTTGAGCTCCGGACCGGTGACGATGACCGAACGGCCCGAATAGTCGACGCGCTTGCCGAGCAGATTCTGGCGGAAGCGGCCCTGCTTGCCCTTGAGCATGTCGGACAGCGACTTGAGCGGACGCTTGTTGGCACCGGTGATTGTGCGGCCACGGCGGCCGTTGTCGAACAGCGCGTCGACGGCCTCCTGCAGCATGCGCTTCTCGTTGCGGACGATGATGTCCGGCGCACGCAGCTCCATCAGCCGCTTGAGGCGGTTGTTACGATTGATCACGCGGCGGTACAGATCGTTCAGATCCGAGGTCGCGAAGCGGCCGCCGTCGAGCGGCACCAGCGGACGCAGCTCGGGCGGGATGACCGGAACGACGTCGAGGATCATCCATTCGGGACGGTTGCCCGACTCGAGGAAGCTCTCGACGACCTTGAGGCGCTTGATGATCTTCTTGGGCTTAAGCTCCGACTTGGTCTCGGCCAGCTCCTTGAGCAGCGCTTCCTTCTCACCCTCGAGGTCGAGGTCCATCAGCATGATCTTGACCGCTTCGGCGCCGATCCCGGCCGAGAAAGCGTCCTCGCCATACTCGTCCTGCGCGTTGAGGAGCTCGTCCTCGGTCAGCAACTGATACTTCTCGAGCGGGGTCAGGCCCGGCTCGATCACGACGTAGCTCTCGAAGTAGAGGATGCGCTCGAGCTGCTTCAATTGCATGTCGAGTAGCAGGCCGATGCGGCTCGGCAGCGACTTCAGGAACCAGATGTGGGCGACGGGCGCGGCCAGCTCGATGTGGCCCATGCGCTCGCGGCGGACCTTGGAGACGGTCACCTCGACGCCGCACTTTTCGCAGACGATGCCCTTATACTTCATCCGCTTGTACTTGCCGCACAGGCACTCGTAGTCCTTGATCGGACCGAAGATGCGCGCGCAGAACAGGCCGTCACGCTCGGGCTTGAACGTGCGGTAGTTGATCGTCTCCGGCTTCTTGATTTCGCCGAACGACCAGCTGCGGATCTTCTCCGGGCTCGCGATCCCGATCTTGATCTCGTCGAAGGTCTCCGGCTTGGCCACCGGGTTCGCGAAGTTCGTCAGTTCGTTCATCACTTACTCCTGCCCTGCGTCAGGGCTTCGAGTTTCTATTCCTGAAGGGGCGAAGGTGAGGGGCTTGGCGCCCCTCACTCCGCCGCCAGCGCCGGCGGCTCGTCGGCCTCGTCGATGCTGGTCAGCTCGACGTTGAGGCCGAGCGACCGCATTTCCTTGACCAGCACGTTGAAGCTCTCGGGAATGCCGGCCTCGAACGTGTCGTCGCCCTTGACGATCGCCTCGTAGACCTTGGTACGGCCGATCACGTCGTCCGACTTCACCGTCAGCATTTCCTGCAGCGTGTAGGCCGCGCCGTAGGCCTGGAGCGCCCAGACCTCCATCTCGCCGAAGCGCTGTCCGCCGAACTGCGCCTTGCCGCCCAGCGGCTGCTGGGTGACCAGGCTGTACGGCCCGATCGAGCGCGCGTGGATCTTGTCGTCCACCAGGTGGTGCAGCTTGAGCATGTAGATGTAGCCCACGGTCACCTTGCGGTCGAACGGATCGCCGGTGCGGCCGTCGAACAGGGTGACCTGGCCCGACGGGTCGAGACCCGCCTTCTCCAGCATCGCCGCGACGTCGGCCTCGCGGGCGCCGTCGAACACCGGGGTGCCCATCGGCAGGCCGCCGGTCAGGATCTGCGCCAACTCCATCACCGCATCGTCATCGCGATCGTCGATCGCGGTGTCGTACTGCGGACCGTACATGTCCTTGAGCTTTGCGCGGACCTTGCCGACGTCCTTGCCGGCGAGGTCCTTGCCGCGGTGGTGCATGTCCTCGAGCATCGCCGAGACCTGCTGGCCAAGGCCGCGCGCGGCCCAGCCCAGGTGGGTCTCGAAGATCTGCCCCACGTTCATGCGCGACGGCACGCCCAGCGGATTGAGGACGATGTCGACCGGGGTCCCGTCCTCGAGGAACGGCATGTCCTCATTGGGCAGGATGCGGCTGATGACGCCCTTGTTGCCGTGACGGCCGGCCATCTTGTCGCCCGGCTGCAGCTTGCGCTTCACCGCGACGAACACCTTGACCATCTTGAGCACGCCCGGAGCGAGCTCGTCACCGGCCTCGATCTTCTGGACGCGATCCTCGTAGCGCTTGACGATGACGGTGACCGCCTCGTCATACTGGCCCTTGAGCGCCTCCAGGTCGGCCTGGCGGCTGTCGTCCTTCACGGCGATCTTCCACCAGTCGTAGCGATCGACGCTCTCGAGAGTCTCGTCGTCGAGCGTGGCGCCCTTCTTGAGGCCCTTGGGCGCGGCGGTCGCGGTCTGGCCGAGCAGCATCTCCTTCAACCGCGCGAAGGTGGCGCGGTTGAGGATCGCGCGCTCGTCGTCGGCGTCCTTCTTGAGACGGTCCTTCTCCTCGGCCTGAATGGCGCGGGTCCGGTCGTCGATGTCGATGCCGTGGCGGTTGAAGACGCGGACGTCGACGATCGTGCCGGCAACGCCCGGCGGCAGGCGGAGCGAGGTGTCGCGCACGTCGCTGGCCTTTTCACCGAAGATGGCGCGGAGCAGCTTCTCTTCCGGCGTCATCGGGCTTTCGCCCTTCGGCGTGATCTTGCCGCACAGGATGTCGCCCGGCTCGACCTCGGCACCGATGTAGACGATGCCCGCCTCGTCGAGGTTGCGTAAGGCTTCCTCGCCGACGTTGGGGATGTCGCGGGTGATATCCTCCGGCCCGAGCTTGGTGTCGCGGGCCATGACCTCGAACTCCTCGATGTGGATCGAGGTGAAGACGTCGTCCTTCACAATCCGCTCGGAGATCAGGATCGAGTCCTCATAGTTGTAGCCGTTCCACGGCATGAACGCGACGAGGACGTTGCGGCCGAGCGCCAGCTCACCGAACTGGGTCGAGGGACCGTCGGCGATGATCTCGCCGGCGGCGACCGTGTCACCGACCTTCACCAGCGGACGCTGGTTGATGCAGGTCGACTGGTTCGAGCGCTGGAACTTCATCAGCGTGTAGATGTCGACGCCGCTCTCGCCCGGACGAAGCTCGCCGGTCGCGCGGATGACGATGCGGGTGGCGTCGACCTGGTCGATGATGCCGGCGCGGCGGGCAGCGATCGCCGCCCCCGAGTCGCGCGCAACCGTCTCTTCCATGCCGGTGCCGACCAGCGGGGCGTCGGCCTGCAACAGCGGCACCGCCTGGCGCTGCATGTTCGAGCCCATCAGCGCGCGGTTGGCGTCGTCGTTCTCGAGGAACGGGATCAGCGAGGCCGCGACCGAAACGAGCTGCTTGGGGCTGACGTCCATCAGCGTGATCTGCTCGCGCGGGGCGATCAGGAAGTCGCCGTTGCGCCGCGAGGAGATGATCTCCTCGGCGAAGCTGCCGTCCTCGTTCAATTCGGCATTGGCCTGCGCGATCGTGTGCTTGGCCTCTTCCATCGCCGACAAATAGACGACGTCGTCGGTGACCTTGCCGTCGATGACCTTGCGGTACGGAGTCTCGATGAAGCCGTACTTGTTGACGCGGCTGAACGAGGCGAGACTGTTGATCAGGCCGATGTTCGGGCCTTCCGGAGTCTCGATCGGGCAGATACGGCCATAGTGCGTCGGGTGGACGTCGCGGACCTCGAAGCCCGCGCGCTCACGGGTGAGACCGCCCGGCCCGAGGGCCGAGACGCGCCGCTTGTGGGTCACTTCGGACAGCGGGTTGGTCTGGTCCATGAACTGCGACAGCTGCGAGGAACCGAAGAACTCGCGCACCGCGGCGACCGCCGGCTTGGCGTTGATGAGGTCGTTCGGCATCACCGTCGACACGTCGACCGAGCTCATCCGCTCCTTCACCGCGCGCTCCATGCGGAGCAGGCCGACGCGATACTGGTTCTCGAGCAGCTCACCGACCGAGCGCACGCGGCGGTTGGCAAGGTTGTCGATGTCGTCGATGTCGCCCTTGCCGTCCTTGAGGTTCACCAGCTCCTTGACCACCGCCAGGATGTCCTCGCGGCGCAGCGTGGTGACCGTGTCTTCCGCGTCCAAGCCGAGGCGCATGTTGAGCTTCACCCGGCCGACGGCCGAGAGGTCGTAGCGCTCCGGATCGAAGAACAGGCCGTAGAAGAGCGCATCGGCGGTCTCGCGCGTCGGCGGCTCGCCGGGGCGCATGACGCGATAGATGTCGCTGAGCGCATGGTCGCCGTCCTCGGCCTTGTCGGCCTTGAGGGTGTTGCGGATCCACGGGCCGGTGTTGACGTAGTCAATGTCGAGCAGCTCGAGCCGGTCGACGCCGGCCTTGTCGAGCTTCTCGAGATTCTCGGCGGTGACCTCGTCGCCTGCCTCGATGTAGATCTCGCCGGTCTGCTCGTTGATGAGGTCATAGGCCGAGAAGCGGCCGAAGATCTGCTCGGTCGGGATGATCAGGTTGGCGAGCCCGTCCTTGCCGGCCTGGTTGGCGCGGCGCGGGGTGATCTTCTCACCGGCCTTGAAGGTGACTTCGCCGGTGTCGGCGTTGACCACGTCGTAGAGCGGCTTCTGCCCGCGCCACTGCTCGGCGGCATAGGGGATCTGCCAGCCGTTCGGCCCGCGGACGTAGACCACGCGGCCGTAGAATTCGTTGAGGATTTCCTCGCTGGTCAGGCCGAGCGCGTGGAGCAGCGCGGTGACCGGCAGCTTGCGCTTGCGGTCGATGCGGACGTTGACGATGTCCTTGGCGTCGAACTCGAAGTCGAGCCACGAGCCGCGATAGGGGATGACCCGCGCGGCGAAGAGGTACTTGCCCGAGGCGTGGGTCTTGCCGCGGTCATGGTCGAACAGCACGCCCGGCGACCGGTGCATCTGGCTGACGATGACGCGCTCGGTGCCGTTGACGATGAAGGTGCCGTTGCCCGTCATCAGGGGCATGTCGCCCATGTAGACGTCCTGCTCCTTGATATCGATGACCGACTTGGCCTCGGTGTCCGGATCGATCTCGAACGAGGTCAGGCGCAGGGTGACGCGCATCGGCGCGGCATAGGTCAGCCCGCGCTGGCGGCACTCGTCGGTGTCGAACTTGGGGTCCTCGAGGACATAATGATCGAAGTCGAGGTGCGCGGTGCCGGCGAAATCCTGGATCGGGAATACCGAGCGCAGGGTCTTCTCGAGCCCCGAGACATAGCCGGTCGCCGGGTCCGAGCGGAGGAACTGCTCATAGCTCTCGCGCTGAACCTCGATGAGGTTCGGCATCTCGCTGATCTCGTGGATGTTCCCGAAGATCTTGCGGATGCGGCGCTGCTTGCTGTTGCGGCTGGCCGAAGTGTTGAGGGGAGCGTCGATCGCCTTGGTCGCCATGGTTCTTCCTGCGCTCGGGACGCGCGGCATCGCCGCGGCCCTGTTCGTGGTTCCGGCGCGGTTCCCGTGAATTCCCCGCCATACGTTCGGACCGATGCGCGGTGCGGCCCGTGTCCCGGCGGGGACAGGAAAGGCCCCGGGCGCACGGCAAGGTGCGGCGGAGCCGTTATGTTTGTTGGATTGACCCCATCTACGCATCGGCGCGCCGATTGCAAGGGGCAAGCCGACCAAAATGGCGCCGCGTGGCTGGGCAAGCTGGCCAACCACTCTTTAAGAGCTGGAGCCTAGAGGAGCAGCCATGGCGAGCGCGCCCATTGATCCGACCGAACCCGCGGTTGCCGCGGCGACCGCACCCGGCGGACGGGCATGGCCGGTGGTCGTGCTGGCGCTGGCGGCGATGGCGATCCTGCTCATCTGGCCGGCGGTGCTGCTGCGCGACGGGGATACCGGCTGGCACCTAGGCGCGGGCGACTTCATCTGGCGCACCCGCACCATTCCGGCGGTCGACCCCTTCTCCTTCACCTTCCGCGGCCAGCCGTGGACCGCGCACGAATGGCTGTCCGAACTGCTGATGAGCGGCGCTTTCAGGGTGGGCGGCTGGAACGGGCTCACGGTCCTGTTCGCGCTGGCCGCCGCGGGCACGCTGCTGCTGATCGGGCGCGAGCTGCTGCGCTGGCTGCCCCCGCGCTGGGCGGCGGTGGGGGTGCTGGTGGTGGGATTCGTCGGCGTGCCGCTGACGGTTGCCCGCCCACACCTGTTCGCCTGGGCGCTGTTCGCGGGCTGGTTGATCATCCTCCTGCGGGCGCGCGAGCAGCGCCGGGCGCCACCGTGGATTGCGCTCGCGCTGATGACGCTGTGGGCCAACCTCCACGCCAGCTACATCCTCGGGATCGGAGTGGCCGGCATCTTCACGGTCGAAGCGCTGATCGACCATCGGCACGAGCCGCGGCTGGCGTTGCGCTGGGCACTCTGGGGGCTGCTGGCGATCGCCGCGACCGCGCTGACGCCGCACGGGCTGCAGGGCTTCCTCTACCCGTTCCAGGTTCGCGACATGAAGGTGCTGGCTATCATCGACGAGTGGCGGCCCGCCGACCTGCGCGACACGCCCTTCCTGCTCTACGCCGCGCTGTTCTGGCTGTTTCTCGCCACTCGCTGGCGGCAGGTGTCGCCGCTGCGGCTGCTGCTGCTCGGCGGGCTGTTTGTGATGACGTTGCTCCACGTCCGCGACCAGATCTTGTTCGCCATCGCCGGCGCGCTGATCGCTGCGCCGCTGGCGGGATCCGGGCAGCATGACGCGCGCCTGCCTTGGCGGACGATTGTCCCGGTGCTTGGCCTGCTCGCGCTCGTCCGGATGATGGTGCCGTGGAGCCTGCCCAACTCGCCGGTCTTTCCGCTGGCGCTGATCGACCGCCTGCCCGCGTCGCTCAAGGCCCAGCCGGTACTCAACGACTATAGCATGGGTGGCCCACTGATCATGCGCGGGATCGCGCCGGCGATAGACGGGCGCGCCGACATGTACGGCGACGACTTCACCTTCGCCCACCTCGCCATGCAGCGCGGCGACATGGCGAAGTTCCGCGCCTTCGTGCAGCGCTGGAACGTCGGCTGGACCATCCTCACCCGCGACTCGCCGCTGGCGAAGAAGCTCGACCATGAGCCGGGCTGGCGGCGGCTGGCGTGGGACGCCAATGCCGTGGTGCACGTGCGGACGCGCTGACACGGAAAAGGGCGACCCCTTGCGGAGCCGCCCTTCCCGATCACGGGCGCTTCAAGACACCCGCAAAAGCTTGGTAAGAAGCTTACTTGAGCTCGACGGTGCCGCCGGCTTCCTCGATCTGCTTCTTGATCTTCTCGGCCTCGTCCTTGTTGACGCCTTCCTTGACGGCCTTCGGCGCACCCTCGACGAGAGCCTTCGCCTCACCCAGGCCGAGGCCGGTGATCGCGCGGACTTCCTTGATGACGTTGATCTTCTTGCCACCGTCACCGGTGAGGATCACGTCGAACTCGGTCTTCTCTTCGGCGGCCGGGGCAGCGGCGCCGCCAGCGGCGGGGCCGGCAACGGCGACGGCAGCGGCGGCCGAAACGCCCCACTTCTCTTCGAGGGCCTTGGCCAGCTCGGCGGCCTCGAGGACGGTGAGCGCCGACAGCTGGTCGACGATGTTGTTGATGTCAGCCATTTGATACTCCTGTGCGGGCAGCGCCCGACTTGTTCATGCGTTGAAAACGAAAGGTCAGGCCGCTTCGGCGGCGTAAGCTCCAAAGACCCGGGCGAGCATTGCGCCAGGCTCGTTGATCGTGCGGGCAATCTTGCTCGCGGGCGCCTGGATGAGGCCCACGAGGGTTGCACGCAGCTGATCGAGCGAGGGCAGCTCGGCGAGCGCCTTGATCCCATTCACGTCGAGGACGGTCTCGCCCATCGCCCCGCCCAGAACCTCGAACTTGTCGGTGGTCTTGGCGAAATCCACGGCGACCTTGGCGGCCGCGACGGGATCGAGCGAAGTGGCGATCGCAGTGGGGCCCTTCAGCAAGTCGCCGATGGGCTGGTACTGCGTTCCGTCCAGCGCGATGAGAGCCAGGCGGTTCTTCGCAACCTTGAACTGCGCTCCGGCGTCGCGCATCCGCAGGCGCAGATCGGTGGACTGGGCCACCGACAGGCCGAGATTGCGGGTGACAACCACCACGCTGGTCTCGGCGAAGACCTGCTTCAGCTCGGCAACCAGATCCGCTTTTTCATTGCGATCCATGCCAACTCCAAACATTGGCCGAGGTGTCGCCACCACGGCCGGCTTCAATGGCCCGCGTGCCGGCAGAACCGGAACTCGGGCGACGACTGTCCGTGGGGTTGGGCGATCGGTGCGCTTCAACGCACGAGCGGGCAGGCGGCGTACCGGTGCCCGGATGATCTCTCTTCCCCGTCTCGGCTGCGAATTAAGCCCCTCGAGTGACCTCGGGACAGCAGCTGTCTCGGACGGCGCTCCGGCAAGCCGGAACGTGGGGGCGCCTATACGCGAAAGTGCCGCGGGTTCAAGGGGGTGTGGCGGTGCCGGGCCCGAGCGCGCGCTGCATGTAGACATTGTCGAGCCAGCGCTCGTGCTTCCAGCCGAGGCCGGTCAGCCGCCCGACCTCGCGGAAGCCGCAGCGGGCGTGGAGCGCGATCGAGGCAGGCTCGGCACCGCCGATCACCGCGACCATCTGGCGAAAGCCGCGCTGCTCGGCGGCAGCGATGAGCGCCTCCAGGAGCGCTGTGCCGAGCCCGCGCCCGGCGGCATCGGCGGCAACGTAGATGCTGTCCTCGCAGGCATGAGCGTAAGCCGGGCGGGGTCGGAACTGGCTGGCATTGGCCCAGCCAAGCAGCCGCTCGTCATCCTCGATCACCAGCCACGGCCAGCCGGGCTCGAGCACGGCCTGCATCCGCCCGGCCATCGCCGCCGCGTCGGGCGGCTCGAGCTCGTAGCTGGCGGTGCCGTGACGGACGTGGTGCGCGTAGATGGCGGCCACCGCCGCCGCGTCGGCCAGGCGGGCGGGGCGGATGCGCGCGGTCGAAGGCCCGGTCATGGCGGCTAGCGATGCCGCCGACCGGTGGTCGCGCCAAGGTGAAAATCTGGCTCGCCTGCCCGCCTCATGCGTTGAGCCCCAGTAGCCACCCGATGACAGGAGGAGACCACATGGGCAGCGAGCGAGACGACCGATTTGACGAGCGCGACCGCGCCTTTTTCCGCGACGACCGGGCCGAGCATGGCGCGGTGCACGGCAATCTGATGGGCAATGCCGAGCACCGGGTGCGCGACTGGTTCGAAGGTCACGCCGACGACCACGACGAGCCCTACCGCCGTTTCCGCCAACGCCACATTGCCGAGATGGATCGCGACTATGACGCGTGGCGGCAGGACCGACAGCACGACTTCCACCGCGAATTCGACGGCTGGCGCGCGCAACGCCAGCAGGGCCAGGCGGACGAAATGCCTGCGCTCGAGCTCAGCGACGCGGTGCACGCCACCGCGCCCGGCACGCCCGTCACTGCGGAGCAGCCGCCCGCAGCAAATTCGCCAGCATCGCGTCGCCGTGGGTCGTCAGGATCGACTCGGGGTGGAACTGCAGCCCCCACTGACGCGCCGCAGGATCGCTGAACGCCATCGCCATCCCGTCGATGCTTCCATGGACGGTGAAGCGTTCGGGAAGGTGGCGGGTGCAGAGCGAATGGTAGCGCCCGATCCGTAGCGGATTGGGCAGGCCGGCGAATGGGCCGGCGCCGTCGTGCGGCAGCAGGGTCGCCTTGCCGTGGACCGGGTCGGCGGCACGCTCGACCCGGCCGCCGGCTTCCTCGACGATCGCCTGATGGCCGAGGCAGATGCCGATCAGCGGCACGCGTCCCTTCGCCAGCGCGATGAGCTCGAGGCAGCAGCCGGCGTCCGGCGGCGCGCCGGGTCCGGGCGAGAGCATGAGCGCCGCGCCGCTGTCTTCGGCCTGGGCGAGCGCCTCGTCGGCGGCGATGGTGTTGCGAAGGACGCGGACCCTCGACCCCAACCGCTGCAGGCTCTCGACGAGGTTGAAGGTGAAGCTGTCGAGATTGTCGATCAGGAGGACGGGGGTCATGCCGCTTGTCCCAGCACCCCGAGCAAGGCCGAGGCCTTGGCGCGGGTCTCGGCCGCTTCGGACTGCGGATCGCTGTCGTGGACCACGCCGGCGCCGGCGCGGACGTGAGCGGTGCCGTCGATGACGAGTGTCGAGCGGATCACTACCGCGGTGTCCATGACCCCGTCGCCGTTCACCCACCCGACCGCGCCGCCGTAAGGTCCGCGGCGGGTGAGCTCGAGTTCGCGCAGCAATTGCATGGCGCGGATCTTGGGCGCGCCGGTCAGGGTCCCGACGTTGAGGCAGGCAGCGAGCGCGTCGAAGGCGTCGAGCCCGATCCTGAGCTTGCCGGTGACCGAGGAGACGAGGTGCATGACGCGCGAGAAGCGTTCGACGGTGAGCAGCCTGGCGACCCGCCGCGTGCCCGGCAGCGACACCCGCGCGACGTCGTTGCGGGCGAGGTCGACCAGCATCATGTGCTCGGCCAGTTCCTTGGTGTCGAGCCGCATCTCGGCCTCGAGCCGGTCGTCCTCGTCGGGGCTCGCTCCGCGCGGGCGAGTACCGGCGATCGGCTTGACCTCGACGGTGAGCGCGCCGCCGGCGGCGGCATCGCGGGCGAGGCGGACACTGGTTTCGGGGCTGGCGCCGAGCAGGGTGAAATCGGCGCCGCGGAGGTAGAAGCGGTAGCTCGACGGCTCGATGGAGCGAAGGCGGCGGTAGGCGTCGAGCGGGTCGGGGCAGGGGGCCGAAAAGGTCCGCGATGGGACGATCTGATAGACCTCGCCGGCGGCGATCGCTTCCTTCGCCTTGGCGACGGTGGCGGCGTAGGCGGAGTCATCGAGATCGGTGGTTGTTCCGGCTCGAACGCCGCTGGCGCCTCCGCCAGTCGCTGGCGCGACGGCCACCTCCCCATTGCTGCGCGACAGGGAGGAGCTCAAGGTCAGCATCTCCTCCAGCCGCTGCGCTGCATCGTTGGCCTGGCGCTCGTCGCCGCCGAACGCCGCGCACAGCAGCCGCGCCGCGCCGCCGGGCTCGATCACCGCCAGGCTCTCGGGCACCCAGAACAGGTAATCGGGGAAGCCGAGCGGGTCGGCGGCGGCGGCGGGGATGGCTTCGCCGAATCCCGCCTGGTCGAAGCTGCTGACGCCGAGGACGAGCGCGCCGAACGGATCGGCCGGCGCGCCGCATGCCCCGAGCAACGCCCGCAGCGCGTGGAGCGGCGCGGGGGCGGCGAGCCTTTCCTCGGCGTCGTCGGTCGTCGGCACCGGATAGTCCAGGGTGAGTGTGCCCGACAGAGCGAGCCCCTGCCGGCGCGCCACTTCGGCGAGCAGGGCTGCGCCATTCGCGGTCAGCGCTTCGAGGGTGACCTGCCCATCGCGCGCCGAGGCGCGGACGGCGGCGGCGGTCATCACCAGCGTGCGGCCGTCATTGGCCTCAAGCAGGCCGGTGTCGGGCCGCGTGCCCCCGGCGCTCGCCGCGGCGTAGAAGGCGAGGGGATCGAGCCGGCCGCCGAGCCGCCGCTGGACGAGCCGGATCACAAGCTTCGCCCGACCGCGGCGGCGAGCGGCCGCAACCGGCCCATCAGGTCGGCGAATTGCTCGGGATAGAGCGATTGGGCGCCGTCCGACAGCGCCTTGGCCGGATCGCGGTGAACCTCGATCATCAGCCCGTCGGCCCCGGCCGCGACGCCCGCCAGCGCCATCGCCGGCACCAGCTCGCGCATCCCGGTGCCGTGGCTGGGATCGACGATCACCGGCAGATGGGTGCGCGCCTTGACGTAGGGCACGGCGTTGAGGTCGAGCGTGTTGCGGGTCGCAGTCTCGAAGGTGCGGATGCCGCGCTCGCACAGGATGACCTGATCGTTGCCGGCGCTGAGCAGATATTCCGCAGCCAGCAACCATTCCTGGATGGTGGCGGAGAGGCCGCGCTTGAGGACCACGGGGCGGCGGGTCTGGCCGACCGCGCGGAGCAGGGCGAAATTCTGCATGTTGCGCGCGCCGACCTGGAGCGCGTCGGCCTGCGCCGCGACGACCTCGAGGTCGGCGGTGTCCATCACCTCGGTGACCACCGGCAGGCCAAGCTCGTCGCCGACCTCGCGCAGGATCGACAGGCCGGCGGGGCCGTGGCCCGAGAAGCCGTAGGGGCTGGTGCGCGGCTTGTAGGCGCCGGCGCGGAGCAGGGTCGCGCCGGCGTTCTTGGCGGCGAGCGCGCTTTCGTAAAGCTGGTCGCGATCCTCGACCGCGCAGGGGCCGGCGATCACCACCAGCCGGTCGCCGCCGACCGGGACGCCGCCGACCTCGACCACCGTGTCATGCGGGTGGAGTTCACGGCTGACCAACTTGTAGGGGGCGAGGATCGCCTTGACACTCTCGACCGCGGGATCGCTGTCGAGCGCCAGTTCGGCGAGTACGCGCTCGTCGCCCAGGGCGCCGAGCACGACACGCTCGCTGCCCGGCATGTGGAGCGGCTTGAGGCCGGCGCCTTCGATTCGGGCAAGTAGCCGCTCGGCGCTGTCGGCGGGGGCGTCGGGCTTGAGAACGATGATCATGGCGGGGTCTGGTCCTGCGGAACGGGAGGGAAAGGCACCCGGCAGGTCAACAAAAAACCCGCCGGAGGGGCGGGTCGGAGTTACTCGTCTGGTGGAAATACGAGTCTAGGCCGGCACGCCGCAAAGGAGCTGCCAGCGCCACCAGCGACGGGTCGGGAGAAGGGCGGTCGTCATCGCCGCCGTTCTTAACTGGCGCGCGGCACCCGTCAAGCGCGGCGTTGCTGTCGCGGTTGAGTCGGTGGCGGGAGCGGCGCCACGGCGGCGTCGCTCCCGCTTTGCGAGGTTCACTGCACCCCGAACTTGATGGTGCCGTTCATCGCGAGCGCCCGATCGGCGTCGGTGGCGGTGCCACTGGCAAGGCGGCCGGCGCGGGCAACGGCGGCGGCCATCTGCGGCTGGGCCTGGCCCCAGGCGGCGTTGACGCACTGGGTGTTCCCGGTCGGCTCGGTGCTGTCGTAGCTCGGCTCGCACACGGTGCGAATCGCGCCCGAGACACGCTGGCGCAGCGTCACCTGCCCCGGCCGGTGAGCGAGATCGAGGTCGGCATAGCTCACCCGGGCGACGGGCACGTCATTCTCGATCGATGCGGTCACCGTCACGTCGCGGGCGGCGGCGGGGCCGGCGGCGAGCAGCATGGCGCCACTGGCGCTGAGCGCGGCGGCGATCCCGAACAGCAATTTGGTCTTCAGCATGGCTTGCACTCCTTTGTCATACCCCGGCAGGAGTGGGGTAGAGGAGTAATACAGCGCTACAAATGTAACTTCCCGTCGACATCGGCGAATGCGCGCTGGGATCGGCAGGACGACGAACGGGCCTGCCGGCGCCCCTCGACGACCGGAGGGCGTCGACCAGCGGCGGTTGGGCGACGAACCGCCGGATGAACGGCCAAGAGGGGCGCACCGATGGCTGAACGAGGTCAGGAAGATGCGAAAACTCCCCCGCGGTTGGGCCGCGGGGGAGCAATATCGCGGCGGGTGAACGGCTTAGCGGCGACAGCCGCCGCCTCCGCCGGTCGCGCCTTATTGTCCGGTCAGGGGCAGCGAGTCGCGGCGGCCGGGATCGTCGGCGTCGAGCTCCTCGATGTCGTCGCTCTCGAGCTCGGCCCCAGCGGCAGCGCCGGCCGCGTCGCCCTGTGCCTCGACCTCGTGCGCGGCGAGTTCGGCATTGATCGAATCGAAGGCGGTGCCCGCCAGCTCGCTCGGGCTGCTGAGCGGGTGGTCGTCGCCGAATTCCTTGTCGTCGGTGAGGTCGGCGGTCTCGTCCTGCGTCGGGTCGCGGTCGGTCATGGTAATCTCCTTCGCGACAGATAACGCGCTTGGGAGATTAAAGAGCCTGCGCGGCGGCGTGCCCGCTCGCCCAGGCCCACTGGAAATTATAGCCGCCGAGCCAGCCGGTGACGTCGACCGCCTCGCCGATGACGTGAAGTCCCGGCACCGTGCGCGCCGCCAGCGTCTTCTGGTCGAGCGTGGCGGTGCTGACTCCGCCGGCGGTGACCTCGGCCTTGGCATAGCCTTCAGAGCCGTTGGGCATGAACCGCCAGTCGGCGAGGCGCTGCTCGGCCTCGGCCAGCCGTTGGTCGGGCAGGTTGGCGAGCTCGCCGCCAAGCGCAAGCCGCTCGGCGAGCGTCTCGGCGAGGCGGGCGGGGAGGTGGTGGGCGAGGACAGCGCCGAGGCGGCTGCGTGGGCGCTCGCGCTTGGCGGCGCGCAGCCAGCCGTCGGCGGCCTGCGGGAGGAAGTCGATCCCCACCGCCTGGCCGCGACGCCAGTAGCTCGACACCTGGAGGATGGCGGGACCGCTCAAGCCGCGGTGGGTGAACAGCGCCGCCTCGCGGAAGGCGGCGCCGCCGCAGCGCGCCTCGACCGGCGCGGCGACGCCGGAGAGGGTGCGGAACAGCGTCTCGCCGCCGCCGAGCGTCAGCGGGACCAGCGCCGGGCGCGGCTCGACCACCTTGAGCCCGAACTGCCGGGCGAGATCGTAGGCGAAGCCGGTGGCGCCAAGCTTTGAGATCGACGGGCCGCCGGTCGCGATCACCAGCGCGGGCGCGACCAAAGTGCGCTCGCCGATGGTCACGCGGAACTGGCCGTCGGCATGATCGACCGCGCGGATGGCGTGGCCGAAGCGGAAATCGACGCCACCTTTGGCGCATTCGTCCATCAGCATGGCGACGATCTGGCGGGCGCTGCCGTCGCAGAACAATTGGCCGAGCGTCTTCTCGTGCCAGGCGATGCCGTGCGCCTCGACGAGGGCGAGGAAGTCCTGCGCGGTGTAGCGGCTGAGCGCCGAGCGCGCGAAATGCGGGTTGGCCGAGAGGTAGCGCTCGGGCGCGGTGCCGAGGTTGGTGAAATTGCAGCGGCCGCCGCCCGAAATGAGGATTTTGCGGCCGGGCTCGTCATTATGGTCGACGACTGCGATCCGCCGGCCCCGCTGCCCGGCGACGCCGGCGCACATCAACCCGGCGCCGCCGGCACCGAGCACGATCGCTTCAAAGCTGTCGGTGGCGGTCATCACGCGTTCCCATGAACGAAAAAGGCCGGAGCGTCGCCGCCCCGGCCTTTCGCTTGCTCAGTCGTGGACGCTTAGGCTCCGGCGATCTCTTCGAGCGCGAGCTTGACGCCCGGACCCATGGTCGAGCTCAGCGCCGCCTTCTGGAGGTACTTGCCCTTGGCGCCCGCCGGCTTGGCCTTGACGATCGCGTCGACGAACGCGTCGAAGTTCGCGCGCAGGTCAGCGGCGTCGAACGAGCACTTGCCGATGCCGGCGTGGATGATCCCCGCCTTCTCGACGCGGAACTCGATCTGGCCGGCCTTGGCGTCGGTGACCGCCTTGGTGACGTCCATGGTGACGGTGCCGAGCTTCGGATTCGGCATCAGGCCCTTGGGACCCAGCACCTTACCGAGGCGGCCGACGACGCCCATCATGTCAGGAGTCGCGATGACGCGATCGAAATCGATCTGGCCGCCCTGGATGCTCTCCATCAGGTCCTCGGCCCCGACCACGTCGGCGCCGGCCTTCTGGGCTTCCTCCGCCTTGGCGCCCTTGGCGAACACCGCCACGCGGACGGTCTTGCCGGTGCCCTTGGGCAGGTTGACGACGCCGCGGACCATCTGGTCGGCGTGGCGCGGGTCGACGCCGAGATTCAGCGCGACCTCGAGGGTCTCGTCGAACTTCGAGGTGGCGAGGCTCTTGGCCAGCGCGATCGCCTCGTCGACGCCGTAGAGCTTCTCACGGTCGACCTGACCGACGGCGTTCTTCTGCTTCTTGGTCTGCTTGGCCATCGCTTAGCCCTCCACAACCTGGAGGCCCATGGCGCGCGCCGAGCCTTCGATGATCTTAGTCGCCGCCTCAATGTCGTTGGCATTGAGGTCCTTCATCTTGGTCTCGGCGATCTGCGACAGGGCCGAGCGCTTGATGGTGCCCGCGCTGACCTTGCCCGGCTCCTTCGAGCCCGACTTGAGACCCGCGGCCTTCTTGATCAGGAAGCTGGCGGGCGGGCTCTTGGTCGCGAAGGAGAAGGAGCGATCCGCATAGACGGTGATCACCGTCGGGATCGGCATGCCCTTTTCCATTTCCTGCGTCGACGCGTTGAACGCCTTGCAGAATTCCATGATGTTGACGCCGCGCTGACCCAGCGCGGGGCCGATCGGCGGAGACGGATTGGCGGCGCCGGCCGGCACCTGCAGCTTGATATAGCCGGTAATTTTCTTGGCCATGTCACTCTCGTTGTTGTGGTGTCGGACCGCGAATAGCAGCCAGGCACGCGAAGTTTAGCGGTTCAGGCGGGCAACTTGCGTCACCCTCCCGCAGGCGTTTTCCAGTGATGTGCTGGAGGCGGCGCCTCTAGCGAAGAGAGGGCGCGGAGGCAAGGGGAGGCGGGGGCCGGGCGAACGCGGCGGTTCGCCCGGCCCGCCAATCCCTTAGCGGTAGTAATAGCAGCGCTGCGGGGCGGTGATGCTGCGGTCGATCGCGCGGCCCGCGAAGGCGCCGCCGACCGCACCGGCCGCGGTGCCGAGCAGCCCGTGGCCGAGCAGTCCGCGCCCGAGCAGCGCGCCGCCGACGCCGCCGGCGATGAGGCCCGCGGTGCCATTCGAATGGCGGCAGGTCTTGTAGGCGTACCCGTAGGCCGTGCGGCCATGATAGCCGCGGCTGTAGTGGCGGCTGTGATGGGTCCGCGCCTCGACCGGCGCGGCCATCGTCGTCGCAGTGGTGGCCGCCAGCGCGGTGGCCGCGATCATGCGATTGAACGTCTTCATCTTCTTTTCCCTTCCGAAGCTGAAGGGAGAGAATGGCCGAGCGGCACTGAACCCCCACTGAGGCGGCCGTTCATCTGGGATACGGGTCGGCGACCCGCCAAGCCTGTCAGTCGACCGCCAGCCAGTGCGACAGGTCGCGGCCGATCAGGCGGCCCAATTTGGCGGTGTCGGCGGCAAAGGCGTCGTGAATCTGCTGGCGCAGCGCGCGGTCTAGCACGACCTTGGGGGCGGGGACCTCGTTCCACTGGATCAACCGCTTGCGCGCGCGCATCACTGCAGTGACGGCGGGAGAGGGCGGCTTGCCCGACCCCTTGGCGAGGCGCGCCCGGAACCGGCGGCCGGCGAGCAGGCTCGTCACCAGTGGCGGCCGCTGGAGGAGGCGCTGGAGCCAGTGCCAGCGGACGCCCTCCGCCGCGCGCACCGCCGGAAACTCGCGGCGGCCGTCATCGGGCAGGCCGAGGAAGGCGAGCATGTCGGCATAGACCGCGGCCGGGCGGGCGACGAGGTCGTCGTGGACGACGACGTGGCAATGCTCGCGGCCGACCACGGCGAAAAAATGCTCCACCGCGTCGCCGAGCTTTCCGGCGAGGTCGTAGCGCAGCATCCGCGGGTCGAGCGTGCTCGACGGGATGCGGCGGCCGGCGGCGCGCTCGGGCACCAGTCGCCACGCCGCGGCGAAGCTTGGCGCGGTCTCGTCCCCGGTGACTAGATAGCGCTGGTGAAGCGAGGGGAGCATCTTCATCGGATCGCGCACCGCGATGATAAATTTGGCCTCGGGCCACAGCTTGAGCAGCGGGGCGAGGCGATCGGCGCCGAACAGGTAGGAGACCGAGCCTTCCATCAGCAGCTCGGCCGTGCGCCATTCGGGCCCGAAGAAGCGCTCGCAATAGCCCTGCTCGACGGTCTCCCGCAGCGTCGCCTCGTCCAGCCCGTCGAGATCGAAGATGGTGAAGTAATGCGGCTCCTTCGGCGACGAGAAGGTCACCGCCGGGTGGGTCATCAGATAATTGGCGAGACTGGTCGTCCCGCAGCGGGGCGCGCCGACGATCGCCGCCAGCGGAGGCCATCGCTCGCCCGGCGAGTCACTCATCGCTTAGCGGAAGGCGTGCAGCCGAGCGCGATCATCGAGGATGTAGAGCGCGTTGTTGGCGACCACGGGGGCGAGGTGGACCCCGACCCCGACATTGGTCTGGCCCTGGACCGCGCCATTGTCGGGATTGACGCTGACCAGCGCGCCGGTCGAGCTGGCAAGCAGCAGGCGGCCGCCGGCGGCGACCGGACCGACGTAAGTGATGACGCCCGATTTGTTCTTGGGCTTCACGAAACCGGGAAGCTGGGTGATCCAGCGGATCTTGCCGGTGTTTCGGGCGATCGCGACCAGTCGCGCGTCATCGGTCACGACGAACACCCAGTCGCCGACCACCGCGGGGGTGGCGATGCCGGCGATGTTGAGCTCCCAGATGCGCTGGCCCGACAGCAGGTCGATCGCGACCATCCGGCCGCCCTGGCCGACCGCGAACACCTGACCGTTGTCGATCACCGGCGAGGCGTCGATGTCCGACAGCGTCGCGACCGAGGTCGAGATCGAGGTCCGCGCGAGCGCGTCCTGCCAGACGGTGCGGCCGTTCTCGGCGCGGTAGGCGTTGAGCTCGCCCGAGCTGAAGCCCGCGACCACGGTCGACTGGGCGAGCGCCGGGGCGCCGGTACCGAACACGCCGGCGATCTCGAGGCTGGCGGGGTTGGTCCAGTTGGTGGTGCCGTCGACCGCTTTCAAAGAGGTGATCTGGTTGTCCTGGCTCATCACATAGACGTTGGTGCCGTCGACCGACGGTGCGCCGCGCAAGGGGCCGCTCATCCGCACGGTCCAGGCGATCCCGCCGGTGTCGGTGGCGAGCGCGGCGACATAGCCGAGGCCGTTGGTGGCGAAGGCGCGTCCGTTCGAGACGGCGACGCCGCCGCCGAACAGCGAGGCGTTGTTGCGCTTGCTGGTGCCGAACTGGGTCGCCCACAGCTGGCGGCCGCTGTTGGCGTCGAACGCGCGCACGGTCGAGCTGGTGTCGATGGTGAAGACCTTGCCACCGTCGACCACCGGAGCCGCCGCGAGCCGCTCGTTGGGGCGGTCACCGCCGCCGACGCTGGCGCTCCACGCGAGGTGCAGGCTGGCGGGCAGCGCGACGTGGCCGATCGCCTTGCTCGGCGTGCCGCCAGGCTGCGGCCAGTCGGTGTTGACGGTCGCGTCGGGCAGCGAAAAGGCCTCCGCAGCGGTCGCCGGATCGACCGCGATGTCGGCGTCGCGCGTGAGGACCGAGGTCCGGTTGCCGACCACCGGTGTCTTCTTGGGGTGGCCCTTGAAGGTGTTGCAGCCGCTCAAGAGCGCGGCCGCGATCATCACTCCGACGAGGCTCTTCTTCATGTGGGTCACGTCCGTGCTGATCCTTACTGGCCGGCGACGAGCCCGCTGGCGGCGTCCACGCCCAGCGAACTGGCGAGTTGCAGCGCCCGCGAGCGGATGCCGCCCGGAACTTGATTGTCTTGCGCGACGCGGGCGAACATCCGCCCCGCTTCGGCCTTGCGATTGGCCTTGAGCAGCGCGGCGCCGGTCATCTCGCCGGCGGTGCCGAACCACGGATTGCCGGGCTGCGCGAACGGCTGGAGCCGGGCGATCACGTCGTCGGGCTTGAGGCTGTCGAATTCGATGGCGGTCTGGCGGATGAGCGCGGCATCGCGGACCGACTGCGGTTGGTCCTTGTCGTCGGCGACCGCCTTGTAGGAGGCGAGCGCCTTGGCACGGTCGCCATTGCTCTGCGCCAGCGCGCCCTGGATCATCTGCGCCAGGCCGCTATATTCGTCGTTGCCGCTGTCGGCGATCGCCTGGAGCTGGTCCTGCACCGGCTTGCCGTTACGCCCCGACGAGACGTCGTTGAGAACGGCCAGCAATTTCTCGCTCTGCTCGGCCGCCTGCTGGCGCTGATGCTCCTGCCACCACAGGAAGGCGCCGGCGGCGATGATGAACAGCACGAGTGCGCCGATCAGCCAGCTGCCGTAGCGCTTGACGAAATTCTCGGCCTGGTCGCGGCGCAGATTCTCGTCGACTTCGCGGATGAAGCTTTCGTTGGTTTCGCCGGGAGCCAGAGCCAAGGATGCGGACTTTCAGATGATCAGAAGAACGGTCGCCACACCCTCTTCACCCGAGCGCGGATGAACAGAAGCTTGGCAGCGAAGCGCGTCTAGAGGCTTTTGCGCGCGAGGCAAAGGGGAGCGCCGGCGGCCGCCTCACGCCTTGGGGCGATAGGTCTGGTCGGCGGTGGGGAAGCGGCGCTCGCGCACTTCGCCGGCATAGGTCGCGACCGCCTCGGTGATACGGGTGGCGAGATCGTCGTAGCGTTTGACGAACCGCGGGGTGCGCTCGAACAGGCCGAGCATGTCCTCGGTCACCAGCACCTGGCCGTCGCACCTAGCCGAAGCGCCAATGCCGATCACCGGCGGCTCGACCGCTCCCGCGACCTCGGTGGCGATGTCCTCGAGCACGCCTTCGACCACGATGGTGAAGGCCCCGGCCTGGGCGATCGCGCTGGCGTCGGCCTTGATCTTGGCGGCCTCGGCCTGGTTGCGGCCGCGCGCGCCGTAGCCGCCGAGCGCGTTGACCGCCTGCGGGGTCAGGCCGACATGGCCGATCACCGGAATGCCGCGCTCGGTGAGGAAGCGGACGGTCGGCGCCATCGCCTCGCCGCCCTCGAGCTTGACCGCCGCGCAGCCGGTCTCCTTCATCACCCGCGCCGCGCTTTCGAACGCCTGCTCGGGTGAGGCCTCGTAGCTGCCGAACGGCATGTCGACCGCGACCAGCGCGTGCCAGCTGCCGCGCACCACCGCGGCGCCGTGCGCGCACATCATCTCGAGCGTCACCGGCACCGTCGAAGGCAACCCGTAGATCACCTGGCCAAGGCTGTCGCCGACCAGCAGCAGGTCGCAATGCGGATCGAGCAATTGCGCCATCCGCATCGTGTAGGCGGTCAGCATGACGATCGGCTCGGCGGTGACGCCTTCGGTCTTGCGGCCCTTGAGGCCCGGCACGGTCATTCTTTTGCCGGGGACCGGTGACGGAGTGGCTCTGCTGGTGGCGGTGTCGAGGGTGAAGGTGCTCATGGCGCAAGGTCTCTAGCGTAACCGTCGCGCGGAGTCTTCGAGTGGTCACGCCAGGTCCACCGTGGTGCCATCTGGCGCGTCTATAAGACGCTCATGGATGAGGAACTCGACTATCATCGCAGCCGCGCCAATCGCGAACTCAACCTCGGGCTTGCCAGCAGCGCGATCCGCGTCGCCCGCGCCCACCTCCAGCTGAGCTCGCTCCATTTCAAGAAGATGCGCGAGATCGAATTGCGCTCGCAGCACGCCGCCGTCCGCGCGGAGCCGCCCTTCGTCCTTTAGGCGGCGGCGTCGCTCTTGCGGGCAAGCGGCAGCTCGAGCTCGGCGTTGAGCCCGGGGCGATTGTCGCTCAGCACCAATTTGCCGTCGTGGAGGTGGGCGATCGCCTGCACCAGCGCGAGGCCGAGGCCGGCGCCCTGCCGTGAGCGGCTGGGGTCGAGGCGGCCGAACCGGCGACGGGCTTCTTCAAGGCGCTCAGGCGGAATGCCGGGGCCGCGGTCGGCGACGCCCATCCGCAACACGTCCCCGTCGCCGGCGATGAAGACGCGGATCTGGCCGCCGGCGGCGCCGTAGGCGAGCGAATTCTCGATCAAATTGCTGAGCGCCTGAGCGAGCAACTGGCGGTGACCGGCGAGGGTCGGCACCCGCGCGGCGCCGTCGAAGATCAGGGTGACGCCCTGTTCCTCGGCGACCGGCTCGTACATCTCGACCAGCTCGCGGCCGAGCTCGTCGGGATCGAAGCGGGTGAACTGGCTGCGCGCGGTCATCGATTCGGAGCGGCCGATCTCGAGCACGGTGGTAAGCACGCGCATCAGCGAATCGGCCTGGGCGATGACGTTGCCGAGGAGGAAGTCGCGCTCGCGCTCGTCGCTCGCATTGACCGCTGCGTCGGCGGCCGAGCGCAGTCGGCTGACCGGTGAGCGCAGGTCGTGGGCGAGGCTGTCGGTGAGCATCCTGAGCTCCTCCATCAGCGTGGCGATGCGGTCGAGCATGTGGTTGATCTGACGCGACAGGCCGGCGAAGGCGTCGCCGCCGGTGGTCGGCGCGGCCAGCCGCTGGGCGAAGTCCCCGGCCCCGAAGGCGCTGGTCACCCCGACGATGTCGCGCACCCGTCGCTCGACGAACTGGGCGAGCAGCCCGCCGGTCAGCAGCCCAAGCAGCACCGCGATGGCGAGGCCGATCAGCAGCGAGCGTTCAAGGATGTCGCGGACCGCAATCTCCTCGCCGGTCAAGCGGCCGGTCAGCAGCCAGTGCTGGCCGTCGATCGGGACCAGCCGGACCGATGCCTCACGGGCAACCGAGTCGCCGCGCAGGTGGACCTTGACCGTGAGATAGCCTTCCTTGGGGCCGTCTTTCCATTCGGGCTCGGCGCCCAGCGACCCCACCAGCGGCGTGCCGTCGCGGTCGAGGATCGCGACCACCGCCTGCGGATCGTTCTGCAGGTCGGCGTCGACCACCGCATTGCGCAAACCGCCGAGGCCGCGACTGCGGTAGACGTCGGCCAGCGCCTCGCCCTGCTCCTGTTCCTGCTGGACGCGGCTCGACGACATTTCGTCGTGCGTGCGGAAGTTGACGAAGCCGATGACGGCCAGGTTCGACGCCAGCGCGAGCAGCCCCGCGAACAGGGCGATGCGCAGCGTGATCGGCACGTGCCTGGCTTACGCCGCGAGCATGTAGCCGGCGCCGCGCACCGTGTGCAGCAGGGGCTTCTCGAACCCGTCGTCGAGCTTGCGGCGCAAGCGGCTGACGTGAACGTCGATGACGTTCGTCCCTGGGTCGAAGTGATAGTCCCACACCTTTTCGAGCAGCATGGTGCGGGTCACCACGCGCCCGGCGTTGCGGGCGAAATATTCGAGCAGGAGGTACTCACGGGGCTTCAGGTCGAGCTTCTTGCCGGCGCGGCGGACGCTGCGCGCGAGCGGGTCGATTTCGAGATCGGCGACGGTCAGCTTGGGGTCGACGTTGACCCGCGCCTCGCTGCGGCGGAGCAGCGCATTGGCGCGCGCCAGCAGCTCGGCGAAGGAGAAAGGCTTGACCAGATAATCGTCCGAGCCGCTTTCCAGCCCGTCGATCCGGTCGCCGACCGAGGCCAGCGCGGAGAGCACCAGCACCGGCGTCGTCAGCCCCGCCGCCCGCAGCGCCTTCAACACCGCGATCCCGTCGAGGCCCGGCAGCATGCGGTCGAGGATGATGAGGTCGAATTGGCCGTCGGTGGCGCGGTAGAGGCCGTCCTGGCCGTTGGCGGCATGCTCGACGCTATGCCCCTCCTCGCTCAACCCGCGAGTCAGGTAGGCCGCCGTCTCGGCGTCGTCCTCAACGATCAGAATTTTGCGGCCCATTGCCACCTCTCGAACCGCACCCTGGTGCATGACTGTAACAATGCCCGGCCAAACTGGAAACATGCTGCATCCCGCCAGGCAAGCTGGAAACAGGGGGTGTCCCAACACCCGCCCGACGGGATGCAGCGAGGCTCGACCGGCTTAGAACGAAGGGAGTCTTCGCCGGACGAACCTATCTCGTCAGGGCAAAGATGTAGTCGCACCGGCTTGTTTACGAGGTGGAATCGCCATGAAACATTGTTCATGGCGGGGGCAGGAGCTCAGCCCTCGATGACGACCTTGGTGCCGAGCTTGGTCAGCCCGTAGAGCTTCTCGGCGAACTTGTACGGCAACCGCACGCAGCCGTGGCTGGCAGGATAGCCGGGCAGCGGGCCGGCGTGGAAGGCGATGCCCTTGCTGTCGTACATCTGCATGAACGGCATCGGCGCATTGTCGTACTTGCGGCTGTAGCCCTTCACCTTCTTGTTCATCACCGCCCAGAAACCGAGCGGGGTCTCGCGGCCCTTCTTTCCGCTCGAGATGGTCGACACTCCGACCAGCGCCTCGCCCTTGTAGACGTATAAGGTCTGGGTGAGCAGGTCGATGACGACGCGGGCATCGCCGTCGGGGATGGTCGCGGCGAAGCGATAGTCGCCGGGCCGCATCGCCATCGGCCCGAAGGTCGCCAGCGCATCCTTGCGCGCCTGGGGGGCGAAGCCGTTGGTCCATTTGTATGGCAGTTCGGCGACCGCCGGCGGCGGGGCCTGGACGACCTGGCGCGGAGCGGTGGCGCAGCCGGCGAGCAGGCTGGCGACGAGCAGGGCGGCAAGCCGCGAGGTCGTGAAAAGAGCGCGCATATCCGCCGATCCAGCCGAGCCGGGAGCGTCCGTCAAGTCACTGGTAAACGGGCGATTACCCGTTAACTCACCCGCCGATGCCGGTGTGCGCCGGCGGCGGGTTCAAGTGGCTCCAGATGCTGCTCACCACCACCGAGCCTTCGCCGACCGAGGAAGCGACCCGCTTGACCGACCCGGCGCGGACATCGCCGACCGCGAAGATGCCGGGGTGCGAGGTCTCGAACCCGCTGCCGCCGCCGACCTCGCGCCCGGTGCGGACGAAGCCCTTGGGGTCGAGTTCGACCAGTCCCGACAGCCAGTCGGTGTTGGGCGCGGCGCCGATCATGATGAATAGCGCCGAGGCGGGCAGCGTCTCTTCGCCGCCCGCGCGGTCGATCCGCACCGCCGACAGATGCGCCTCGCCCTCGAGCCCGGCGAGCTGGCTGTGATAATGGATGGTGATCCGCGGGTCGGCCTCAAGCCGGTCGCGCAGATAGGCGCTCATGCTCGCCGCGAGCGAAGAGCCGCGCACCAGCAAATGGACGTGGCGCGCGGTCCGCGACAGGTACATCGCCGCCTGGCCCGCGCTGTTGCCGCCCCCGATCACCACCGCCTCGGTCTCGCGGCAGAAGCGCGCCTCCATCTCGGTCGCGGCATAATAGACGCCGGCGCCCTCGAACTCCTCGAGCCGGTCGATCGGCAGGCGGCGGTACTGGACCCCGGTCGCGACCAGGATCGCGCGGGCGCACAAAGTGGTGCGGTCATCGAGCGTGGCGCAGAAGCCGTCGGCGGTCTTTTCCAGCCCCTCGACCCGCCGCGGCATGGCGAAACGGGTGCCGAACTTCATCGCCTGGATCTGCCCGCGGAAGGTGAGGTCGGCGCCCGAGATGCCGGTCGGGAAGCCCATGTAATTCTCGATCCGGCTGCTGGTCCCGGCCTGGCCGCCGATCGCGCTGTCCTCGACCACCAGCGCGCTCAGCCCCTCCGAACCGGCATAGACCGCGGCGGCGACCCCCGCCGGCCCGCCGCCGACGATCAGCAGGTCGAGCTGCTCGCCATGACCCGGCTCGATGTGGAGGCCGAGGCGCTCGGCGAGGCAGCGGGTGGTCGGGGGCACGATCGGCTCACCCGCGAAGGTGACGCCGGGGCGGCCGCCCGGACCGTCGGCGGGCGGGGCGGTGCGGAAGGCGATGCGGTTGCGCGAGAGGAAGCTCGCGATCCGGTTGATCCCGACGTCCTCGTCGACCCCGAACAGCACCACGCTGCTGCGTCCCTCGGCGACGATCATCCGGCGGCGGGCGGCGAACACGGTCAGCACATGGTCGGAGATTTCGGGGACCTGCCCCATCAGGGTCAGCATTGCCGGACGCGGCACCTCGAGCGTGCGGGTGGCCATGCTGGCGCGCATCGGAATCGTCATCGGCGCGCCGCTCAGGAAGCTGAGCTCGCCCATGAACTGGCCGGCGCGCAGCACCGATTCCATCATCCGCAAATTGGTGTCGGGGTCGACGACCTCGATCTCGCCGTCGAGCACCAGCACGAAGCGATCCTGCGGGGCGCCGGCCGCGAGGACGGTTTCGCCCGCCTCATAGGTGCGCTCCGCCCCGACCGCGCGCATTGCCGCCAGCTCCTCCTCGCGGAACGGCACCGGCCGCATCGCCGTCAGGTCGTCGCCGATCGATTCCATGTATTCGCGCTCCGCCGGCTGGTGAAGGTCTTAGGTGAGGGAGATGCCCGGGCAGGGCAAGAGTTCGTCTTGGCAGCGTAACGAGCGCGCTCTAGCGCGGCCTCATGACGAACGAGACCGCCGATCGCGCCAGCCTCGAGCCGCCGCTCGAACCCTTTCCGCTGGGCAAGCGGCTGGCCGGCGAGGCGCTCGGCACCGCGCTGTTGCTGGCGATCGTGATCGGCTCGGGCATCATGGGGCAGCGGCTGAGCGGCGGCAACGACGCGATCGCCCTCCTCGGCAACACGCTCGCGACGGGCGCCGGGCTGGTCGTGCTGATCACCATCTTCGGGCCGCTGTCGGGCGCGCACTTCAACCCGGCGCTGACCCTGGTCTTCTGGCTGCGGCGCGAGATCGGTGCCGGCCATGCGCTCGCCTATGCAGCGGTGCAGCTCCTCGGCGCGGTGCTCGGCGTCTGGGCGGCGCATCTGATGTTCGGTGAGCCCGTCTGGCAGGTCTCGACCAAGCTGCGCGCGGCGAGCGGGCAGGGCTGGTCGGAGGTCGTCGCGACCTTCACGTTGGTGCTGGCGATCCTCGGTTCGCTGCGCTTCCGGCCCGACGCCACCCCGCTGATCGTCGGCCTCACCATCACCAGCGCCTACTGGTTCACCGCCTCGACCAGCTTCGCCAACCCGGCGGTGACGCTTGCGCGCAGTCTCAGCGACACCTTCGCCGGCATCGCCCCGGCATCGGTGCCGTTGTTCATTGGCGGGCAGCTGGTGGGCGCGGTTCTCGGCGGCTTGCTCGGTCGCTGGCTGTTCGGGCAGGAGACGCGGCCATGAGCGACTTTCCCATCACCATCTATCACAACCCCAAGTGCGGCACCTCGCGCAACGCGCTCGCGATGATCGAGGCGGCGGGGTATGAGCCCACCGTCGTCGACTATGTGAAAGTGGGCTGGACCCGCCCGCAGATCGAGGAGATCCTGGCTGCCATGGGTGCGGGGCCGCGCGACATCCTGCGCGCCAAGGGCACGCCCGCCGAGGAGCTTGGCCTGCTCGACGACGGCGTCAGCGACGATGCGATCCTCGACTCGATGGTGGCGCACCCGATCCTGGTCAACCGGCCGATCGTGGTGACGCCCAAGGGCACCGCACTGGCGCGGCCGTCGGAGAAGGTGCTCGAGTTGCTCGACCGGCAGCCCGAGGGCTTCACCAAGGAAGACGGCGAGGTGGTGAAGCCGCGCTGAGGGGCGGCCTGCCGGCCGAGTGAGCTGGCCAGAACCGTCCCCCGGACGGTTCTGAGTCCAGGCTCACTCCCATTCAATCGTGCCGGGGGGCTTCGACGTATAGTCGTAGACCACCCGGTTGATGCCCTTGACCTCGTTGACGATGCGGGTGGCGGCGCGGCTGAGGAATTCGCTGCTGAACGGGTAGACGTCGGCGGTCATCCCATCGACGCTCGTCACCGCCCGCAGCGCGCAGACATAGTCGTAGGTGCGCGCGTCGCCCATCACGCCGACGGTGCGGACGGGGAGCAGCACCGCGAACGCCTGCCAGATGGCGTCGTAGAGACCGGCGTTGCGAATTTCCTCGAGGTAGATGGTGTCGGCGCGGCGGAGGATGTCGCACTTCTCCTTCGAGACCTCGCCCGGGATGCGGATGGCGAGGCCGGGGCCGGGGAAGGGGTGGCGGCCGACGAAGGCTTCGGGAAGGCCGAGCTCGCGGCCAAGCTCGCGCACTTCGTCCTTGAACAGCTCGCGCAGCGGCTCGACCAGCTGCATGTTCATCCGCTCGGGCAGGCCGCCGACATTGTGGTGGCTCTTGATCGTCACCGACGGCCCGCCGGTGAAGCTGACGCTCTCGATCACGTCGGGATAGAGCGTGCCCTGCGCAAGGAACTGGGCGCCGCCGATCTTCTTCGCTTCATGCTCGAAGACGTCGATGAAGGTCTTGCCGATGAACTTGCGCTTGGCCTCGGGATCGCTGACTCCGGCGAGGCCGCCCAGGAACAGCTCCTCGGCCTCCACATGGACCAGCGGGATATTGTAGCTGTTGCGGAACAGCGAGACGACCTGTTCGGCTTCGGCCGCACGCATCAGCCCATGGTCGACGAAGACGCAGGTAAGCTGCTCGCCGATCGCCTCGTGGATGAGGACCGCGGCGACCGCGCTGTCGACCCCGCCCGACAGGCCGCAGATGACCTTGCCCGAACCGACCTGCTCGCGGATGTCGCGGATCTTGGCCTGGCGGTAAGCCTCCATGCTCCACTCGCCGCCGCAGCCGCAGATGTGGCGCGCGAAGTTGGCGAGCAGCTTGCCGCCGTCGGGGGTGTGGACCACCTCGGGGTGGAACATCAGGCTGTAACGGCGGCGAGCCTCGTCGGTGGCGATGGCGAAGGGGGCGCCTTCGGAGGAAGCGACCACCGAGAAGCCCTCGGCGAGGCTCTCGACCCGGTCGCCGTGGCTCATCCACACCTGGTGCTTCTCGCCGACCTGCCACAGGCCGTCGAACAGGGCGGACGGGGCGACCACCTCGATGAAGGCGCGGCCGAATTCCTTCTGGTCGGAGGTGACGACGGTGCCGCCCAATTGCTGGTGGAGCGTCTGCTGGCCGTAGCAGATGCCGAGCAGGGGCAGCCCGCTGTCAAACAGCACCTGCGGGGCGCGCGGGCTGTCCTCCCAGGTGACCGAGGACGGGCCGCCCGAGAAGATGATGCCCTTGGGGTTGAGCCGGTGGAACGCCTCTTCGGCGGCTTTGAAGGGGGCGATCTCGCAATAGACCCCGGCCTCGCGCACGCGGCGGGCGATGAGCTGGGTCACCTGGCTGCCGAAATCGACGATGAGGAGGGTTTCGGCCGGCTGCAGGGTCACGTGAGGGGGCGCCTTTCGTGCAACGAAAAAGTGCGCGGACCCCTAGGGCCCGCGCACTCCTTTGTCACCTGAGGCGGCGCTTAGTAGCGATAGCCGTAGGCGTTGAAGCGGCGACGCTGGAACTGGAGGTCGCTGATCCCGCCGCTGCGGACGTCGACCTTGCAGTTGAACCACACGTCGGGGGTGCCGCCGTTGTAGGCGCCTGCGTAGCCACCGCCATAACCGCCGTAATTGCCGCGGAAGCCGGCAACCCCGGCCCAGCCGTGAACGCGGATGTTACCCTTGCCGGTGCGCTGGACCGATTCGATCTGCGTCACGCGGGCGCCGCCGCCGCCCCAATTGCCGTAGCGGTTATAACCGCCATAGCCGCCGTTGAGGCGCTGCTCGGCCGCGCGCGAGCATTGGTTCACCGCATAGCGCTCCGGCCCATAATCGAAGCCGTTGTACTGGTAGGCGCCGCCGTTCCATGTGCCGCGCAGAATGTTGTTGAGGATCGAGCCGACGATCACGTCGCCCGCGCCGCCGCCGTAGCCGTAATTATAGCCGCCACCGGGATAATATTGCGCCGCGGCGGGGGCCGCGAGACCGACGGTGGCGGCAGCGGCAACCGCGCCACCGATTACAATCGAACGAAGAGCCTTCATGGCCTCACTCCTTATGCACTCAGGCGGGCCCTCCCGCCGACAGTCGGCCTTGTCGGCGAATCGTTCTGCACCCGGACTGAAGGGCTGGTTGCCCTCCGTTCAGGTGCGT
This sequence comes from Sphingomonas ginsengisoli An et al. 2013, assembly GCF_009363895.1. Lineage (NCBI taxonomy): Bacteria > Pseudomonadati > Pseudomonadota > Alphaproteobacteria > Sphingomonadales > Sphingomonadaceae > Sphingomonas > Sphingomonas ginsengisoli (ex An et al. 2013). Next base: position 2,863,648 of record NZ_CP045434.1, read on the forward strand.
GCGACGATCCGGCTCAGCGCAGCCTGGGTCACCCACCTAAGCCCGCGAACATCGTTTCGGTTCCGATTGTTGTGAGGTCGTAACAGCCACGGAGGTCATTATGGGTAACCGGTTTCGCGTCGCCGTCGCATTGGCTACCATTGCCGCTGCCAGCCCTGCGCTGGCGCAGGCCGGCAAACTGATCGCCGCCGAGCCGATGGCCGAGACCCCCGCCGGCGTGCAGGCGTGGAAGATCCGCTACCTGACCACCGACACCCGTGGCCGGCCGCGCGAGGCGACCGGGATCGTCATGGCCCCGCGCGAAGCGGTGCCGGCGGCAAAGCGCAACGTCATCGCGTGGACCCACGGCGCCTGGGGTTCGGCCGAGAAATGCGCGCCCTCGCTCAGCCCCAATTTCTTCAATGCCACCGCGGCGACGGTGGCGGTGCGCCAGGGCTATGTGGTGGTGGCCCCCGACTATATCGGGCTCGGCAGTCCCGGACCGCATCCGTTCCTGGTCGGCCCGGCGACGGCGCGGGCGGTGCTCGATTCGGTCCGCGCCGCCGGCGGCATCCCGGGCGCGGCGGCGGGCAAGCGCTTCGCGGTGTGGGGCGAGAGCCAGGGCGGCCATGCGGCGCTGTGGACCGGCCAGCTGGCGAGTTCGGCCGGCGCCGGGCTCGAACTGGTCGGGGTGGCGGCGGCGGCGCCGCCGACCGATCTCGGCGCCAACCTCCGCCAGGCGAGCGACGCCAATGCGCGCACCTTCCTGATGGCCCTGGCCCTCGACAGCTGGTCCAAGGTCTACGGAATCCCGCTGCAAGTGGGGGCGCGGCGCACGCCGGGGATCATCCAGCGCTTTGCCGGCAATTGCGTGGTGATCGGCAGCAAGCCCAAGCTCGGTGCCATCCTCGGGATGCTGGCGATGCGGCAAGATCTGAAGCGAACCGACCTCGCCACCCTGTCGCCCTGGTCGAACTACATCCGCTCGAACAGCCCGACGCCGAGCAGCCGGGTGCCGGTGATGTTCGCGCAGACCGCGACCGATCCGATCGTCTCGTCGGCGGTCACCCGCGCCTTCGCCCAGAAGATGTGCGCCAGCAGGGTGCGGGTGAGCTACCTCGGGCTCCCCGGCGGCGACCATGCGTCGTCGGCCAAGCAGAGCGCGACCCAGACCATCGCCTGGATCCGCGACCGCTTCGCGGGGCGGCCCGCACCCAATCAGTGCGGGCGCTTTTAGCCTAGCGCTTGAGCGAGTCGCGGATCTCGCGGAGGAGCAGGATCTCTTCCGCCGGGGCGGCGTCCTCGACCTTGCGGCCCATCGCGCGGTTGGCGGCCTTGACCAGCAGGAAGATCAGGAAGGCCAGAATGACGAACTTGATCACCGCGGTGATGAAGGCGCCGTAGCCGAGCAGCGCGACGCCCGCTTTCTTGAGCGCGGCATAGTCGGTCGGCGAGCCGGTGTAGTTGGCGGGAATGTCGCCCAGCCGCACGAAATAGCTCGAGAAGTCGAGGCCGCCGGCGACCTTGCCGAGGAGCGGCATGATGATGTCGTCGGTCAGCGAGCTGACGATGGCGGCAAAGGCGGCGCCGATGATCACGGCGACGGCCAGGTCCATGACATTGCCACGGGCGATAAAAGCCCGGAATTCACGAAACATCGGCTTCACTCCTCGATTGGGGCGGCCGCATCATGTCATGCGAACCGCCCCGAGCGAAGCCCCGAACTTAGCGGATGGCGAGGCCGGTGTATTTCGCCAGGAACGCCTGCACGTCGCTGCTTTCCTCGATGATCTTGTCGGTCGGCTTGCCCGAGCCGTGGCCGGCGCGGGTCTCGATCCGAATGAGGTGCGGCTGGCCGTTGGGGTCGGCGTGTTGGAGCGCCGAGATGTACTTGAAGCTATGCCCCGGGACGACGCGGTCGTCGGTGTCGGCGGTGGTCACCAGCACCGCCGGATAGCGCACCCCCGTCTTGATGTTGTGATAGGGCGAATAGGTCAGCAGTGTGCGGAAGTCGGCTTCCTTGTTGGGATAGCCATAGTCGTCGACCCAGTAGCGCCCGGCGGTGAAGCGGTCGAACCGCAGCATGTCCATGACGCCGACCGCGGGGTGGGCGGCGGCGAACAGGTCTGGCCGCTGGTTGACCACCGCGCCGATCAGCAGGCCGCCGTTGGAGCCGCCCTCGACCGCGAGCTGGTTGGCCCCGGTGATGCCCTGCGCCTTGAGATATTCGCCCGCCGCGATGAAGTCGTCGAACACGTTCTGCTTGTGGCTGAGGCGGCCGGCGTCGTGCCACGCCTTGCCGTACTCGCCGCCGCCGCGGATGTTGGCCTGCGCCCACACGCCGCCCTGCTCGACCCAGGCGAGGCGGGTCGGCGAGAAGCTCGGCGTCAGCGAGATGTTGAACCCGCCATAGCCGTAGAGCAGCGTCGGCGCCGGGCCGGTGGTGCCCTTCTTGCGGACGATGAACAGCGGCACGCGGGTGCCGTCCTTGGAATTGTAGAAGCGCTGCTCGACGGTGATGTCGTCGGGGTTGAAGGTCAGCTTCGGGCTCGCCCACGGCGTCGCCTGCCCACTCGCCACGTCATAGCGATAGATGGTGGTCGGGCGGTTGAAGCTCGAGAAAGCGAAGAAGGTCTCATTGTCCTTGTCCTCGCCGCCGAAGCCCGAGGCGGTGCCTAGCCCGGGCAGCGCGACGGTGCGGACCAGCTTGCCGTTCAGATCATGGACGTGGACCGCCGACTTGGCGTCCTCGAGATAGGAGGCGATCAGCCGCCCGCCGACCAGATTGACCCCGTCGAGCGTCGCCGCCTGCTCGGCGATCACCGTGCGCGGCTGCGGATTGGCCTGCGCGATGTCGAGCGAGACGACGCTCAATCGCGGCGCACCCTTGTTGGTCTGGAAATAGAAGGTGGTGCCGCGGCTTCCGATCGGGCTCCATTCGTCGGTCAGCCCGCCGATCAGCGTGCGCGGGGTCCAGTTGGGTGATTTCAGGTCTACCACCCGTACTTCGTTGCGGTTGTCGGTGCCCTCGGTGGTGAGGATCAACAGGTAACGCCCGTCCTCGGTGACCATCCCATAATGCCCGCGCTTGGGCAGGTCGGGGGTCGCATAGACCTTGCGGTCGGCGCTCTGCGGCGTCCCGAGCTTGTGGAAGTAGATGGTGCTGTTCTCGTTGGTCGCCTGGAAGGTGGCGCCCGCCGGCGGCTCGGGGAAACGGGTGTAGAAGAAGCCCGAGCCGTCCTTCATCCAGTCGCCGGCGCTCGTCTTGACCCACTTGATCTCGTCGCTGGTCGGCTGGCCGGTGGCGACGTCGATCACCTTGACCGTGCGCCAGTCGGTGCCGCCGTCCTGGACCGAGTAGAGCAGATATTTGCCGTCCTCGCTCGGTGTCCATTCGGCGAGCGCGGTGGCGCCATCCTTGCTCCACGTGTTGGGGTCGGCGAGCAGCCGCTCACGCCCGTTGAGGCTGTCGCGGACGTAGAGCGGCGACTGGTTCTGCAGGCCGGTATTGCGCTGGTAGAAGTAGCGGCCGCCCTTCTTCACCGGGGTCGCGGTGCGCTCGTAATTGTAGAGCTCGGTCATCCGCGCCTTGAGCGTGTCGCGGCCGGGGAGGGTGGCGAGGAAGGCGTTGGTGACGCCGTTCTCGGCATTCACCCAATTGCGCACCTCGGGCGAGTTGCGGGCGTCGGTCTCGAGCCAGCGATACGGGTCGGCGACGACGGTGCCGAAAATGGTGTCGCTGACATTCTCGCGGCGGGTCTGCGGATAGGCGAGCGCGCTCGGCGCGGCGGTCGAGGCGGCAGTCATGGGGGCGGCAATTCCGATGCTCGAGAAAGCGGCGATCGGCAACGACAGCAAGAAAAGATGGTGACGCATGGTACCCCGCGTGGAGAAGGAGAAGCGGCGCACGCTAGGCGCGCCGGCGGAGCGGTCAAGCGTCCGTCGACCGGCGGCGGTGGTCGAATTGCCGTCCATGCGCTAGGGCCGCGGCCATGCCCCTGCCCACCGTTGCCATCGTCGGCCGACCCAATGTCGGCAAATCCACCCTGTTCAACCGGCTGGTGGGCAAGCGGATCGCGCTGGTCGACGACCGGCCGGGGGTCACCCGCGACCGGCGCGAGGGCGACGCGACGCTCCTCGGGATGGACTTTAGGGTGTTCGACACCGCCGGCTTCGAGGACGAAGATCCCGCCAGCCTGCCCGGCCGGATGCGGCGCCAGACCGAGGCCGCAGTGCGCGAGGCCGACGTCGCCCTGTTTCTGATCGACGCGCGCGAAGGGGTCACTCCGCTCGACGAGGAAATCGCCAACTGGCTGCGCGCCGAAGACGCGCCGGTGATCGTCGCCGCCAACAAGGCGGAAGGGCGGCAGGGCGAGGCCGGGCGGATGGAGGCCTATGCGCTCGGCCTGGGCGAGCCGATCGCTATCTCGGCCGAGCATGGCGAAGGGGTGGTCGACCTGTTCGAGAGCCTGCGCCCCTTCCTCGAGCGCGAGCACGTCGAGCCCGAGCCCGAGGAAGACCTCGAGAGCAACGACCGCCCGCTCCACATGGCGATCGTCGGCCGCCCCAACGCCGGCAAGTCGACGCTGGTCAACAAGATGCTCGGCGAGGAGCGGATGATCACCGGACCCGAGGCCGGCATCACCCGCGACAGCATCGCGATGGACTGGCAGTGGGAAGGCCGCGAAATCCGGCTGGTCGACACCGCCGGCTTGCGCAAGCGCGCCAAGGTCGACGACAAGCTCGAGCGGCTGTCGGCCGCCGACACCCGCCGCTCGATCGACATGGCCGAAGTCGTCGTCCTCCTGCTCGACGCCACCCGCGGCCTCGAGGCGCAGGACCTGCGCATCGCCGACGAAGTGGTCGATGAGGGTCGCTGCCTGCTGATCGCGCTCAACAAGTGGGACGTCGCCGAACATGCGTCCTCGCTGTTCAACGGGGTCAAGGCCGCGCTCGAGGAGGGCCTTAGCCAGCTGAAGGGCGTGCCCGTCCTCACCGTTTCGGCCAAGACCGGCAAGGGCATCGACCAGATCGTCAAGGCGGCGTTCGAGCTGCGCGCCAACTGGAACCGGCGGGTCACCACCGGCGAGCTCAACCGCTGGTTCGAGCGCGCGGTCGAGGACAATCCGCCGCCGGCCGCGGGCGGCAAGCGGATCAAGCTTCGCTACATCACCCAGATCAAGAGCCGCCCGCCGACCTTCGTGGTATTCGGCAGCCGGGTCGACAATCTGCCCGAAAGCTATCGCCGCTACCTGCTCAACTCGATGCGCCGCGACCTTAAACTGGGGCCGGTGCCGCTCCGGATGAGCCTTCGCAGCCCCAAGAATCCGTTCGACCGCTAACGCCCTCTTTACCCTTTGGGGCCTAGGTCGGGGACGTGGACGAGCAAGCGAACGAACTGCGCGAAGAGGACCTCAAGGTCGTCGACTGGGTGCACTTCGAGAAGAGCCGGGCCGAGCTCGGCCCGGGCTTCATCCGAATCCTCGGCTATTTCCGTGAGGATGGGGTCAAGTCGGTCCGCGAGATCGAGGACGCGATGCACCGCCAGGACACGGTGGCGCTGGTCCGTCCGGCCCACACCATCAAGGGCGAAGCGCGCCAGTTCGGGGCCGAGCCGCTGGCGAAGGTCGCCGAGCTGATCGAAACCACCGCCCGGCTGTGCGTCGAGACCCGCCGCTTCCCCGACGAACTCGTTCCCCATGTGGTCGAGCTCCGCCGCACCTTCGCCAAGACCGTCGAACTCTTCGACCGGGTCACCAACCCCCTCCAGAGCCGCCGCCCCGCCGGCGGCTTCGGCAAGAAGTCGGCCGGCCAGGGCTTCGGCCGGATCTAGGCTCCCGCCACCGCCGGCGCGCGCTTACCTTTGCGCATCGGCTGCAGCGACCCGCGGCTCAAGGACCGCCACAGCCACTCGAGCGGGCCGTAGTGGAAGCGCTCGAGCCATGGCTTCGACCAGGTCAGCATGACTAGCCAGAGGACGGGCGCCAACAGCCACGCCTCGAAGCGCGAGACGCTGCCGTAGAGACCGAGCCCCCAGCCGTAGAAGACGAAGCTCGCGACGATGCTGGTACCCAGATAGTTCGAAAAAGCGCAGCGGCCGGCGGCGGCGATCCACTGGGCGAGCGGACCCATCCGGCGGCCGAGCAGGATGATCAGCGCGGCGTAGCCGAGCGCCATCTGTACGCGGAACGGCGCGAGCATAAGGAAGCCGCCGAACACCACCGGCACGTAGAAACGGGTCTGCACATCGGCCCAGGCGAGTGCGGTGAAGACGATTGCCCCGACAACCAGCCCGACCCAGGCGATCTTGCGATAGGCCGCGTCGCTCCAGACGCCGGTGAACAGCCCGCTCTTGAAGCAGGCCATGCCGAGCAGCATGAGCCCGAGCGTCTCCGGGCCGATGAAGGGCAGGCTGCCGAACGGCTCGCCGCCGCGCTCGCTGACCATCTGGGTCAGGCGGCCCACGAACCCGCCGCGATAGACGGCGAGGTCTTTCACGAAGTCGGTCGGCAGCGGATAGAGGAGGCGGCCGATCTGGTTCCAGTCGGCGATCTGGTCGGCGGTCGCGCGCGCCGAATGGGCGAGCAGGTCGGCCTCGCGCAGATGAAGGGTGAAAGCGGCGAACAGGATCATGTTGGCGATAATCAGCCCGCCGCCGATCCAGCCGAGCTGGCGCGCGCTGCGGTTGCGGAAGAAGAAGGCGATCACGCCCATCGCGCCGTAGCTGAACAAGATGTCGCCGAACCAGATGAAGTAGAAATGGACGAGGCCGAACCCCATCAGCACCAGCATCCGGCGGAAGTGCACCGCGGCGGCGTTCTGACCCGACGCTTCGGCGCGGTCGATCACCAGCAGCATCGACGCCCCGAACAGCATGGAGAACAGGCTGCGCATCTTGCCGTCGATCAGGACGAGGTTGACCGCCCACAGCCACAGGTCGGCGCCGGTGTGGCCGCCGTATGCGCCGGGGTTGAAATACGCCCCCTCGATCATCGCGAAGGCGACCACGTTGACCGAGAAGATCCCCATCACCGCGACCCCGCGGATGAGGTCGAGCGTGGCGATGCGGTCGGCGGGAGCGGCGACGCTGCTCATGCGAGCGGCCGCGTGGCCGGCAGGAAGCGCGCGGCGATCAGCGCAGTCGGAATGCCGACGAGGATGAGGTGGGCGAACAATTGTGTGCTGATCGCCAGCCCCGACGGCGGGAAGGGCGGGTGGAAGCGCAGCGGCACCACGACCAGATTCATGACGATGTAGGTGAGGAGGCCGTAGCCAAGGCCGCTCAGCAGCGGGCGGCGGAGCAGGATCGGCCACTGGCTGGCGAGGAAGACGAACACCGCGACCATGATCGCCATCAGCGCGTAGTGGACGACGAGGCCGAGCAGCGCGCCGCCGGTCTCCATCCCGCTCGCGGCGGGAAACGGCCCGCTGGCGACGTAGCGGAGCATCGCCCCGATCTCCTTGCCGCGGCTCAAGGTCAGAAAAATCGCGAGAAGGATGTCGAGCGTCCCGCAAAGCGCGGTGGCGAGTGCAATCGGCCTCAGCATCCCAGTCCCCCGTTGCCCGCGGCCATCCTAACAGGACGACCGTGGGCGGGGTAGGGGGCGGCGCCGCCGCCTAGAGCTCGGCGCCCATCAGGCGGGGGAAGAAGCCCTCGTGCGCGGCGCGCAGGTCGGCGAGGCTGACCTCGGCCATGCCGTCGAAGCGGTCGGCTTCCCACTCGGCGACGTCGACGAACTTCAATTTGTCGCCGGTCACCGTGCCGACGATCGCGCACTGGATGCCCGCTGCGTCGCACGCCTGCTCGAGTGCGCTCAGCGCGGTCAGTTCCTCGTCATCGCTGACGGTGACGACGTAGACGCCCTGGTCCTCGCCGAACGCATCGGCGGCGAACGGCGCCCACAGCAGCAGCTCGGCGCCGAGCCCGCTTGCCAGCGCCATCTCGGCGATCGCCACCGCAGGGCCGCCGTCGGCGACATCGTGGACCGCGGTGACCATGTCGTCGGCGATGAGTTGGCGGACGAGGGTGCCGGCGGCAAGCTCGTGGTCGAGGTCGACCTCGGGCGGCTGGCCGTCCTGGCGGCCCTCGATCTCGCGCAGCCAGAGCGATTGGCCCAAGTGGCCGTTGCCGTCGTTGCGACGGCCGCCGATCAGGCAGATGGTGTCGCCCTCGGCCTTGAAGGGAATCGTCGCCGACTTGCGCCAGTCGGGCATCAGTCCGACCGCGCCGATCGCCGGGGTGGGCAGGATCGCGCTGCCGCCGCCGGTCGCCTTGCTCTCGTTGTAGAGGCTGACGTTGCCGCTCACGATCGGGAAGTCGAGCGCGATGCACGCTTCGCTCATCCCCTGCAGGCAGCCGACGATCTGGGCCATGATCTCGGGCCGCTGCGGGTTGGCGAAGTTGAGGCAGTTGGTCACCGCCAGCGGGGTCGCGCCGACCGCCGACAGGTTGCGATAGGCCTCGGCGATCGCCTGCTTGCCGCCTTCATAGGGGTCGGCGAAGCAGTAGCGCGGGGTGCAGTCGGTGGTCATCGCCAGCGCCTTGTCGCTGCCGTGGACGCGAACCACCGCGGCGTCGCCGCCTGGACGCTGTACAGTGTCGCCGCCGACCTGCGTGTCATATTGCTCCCAGATCCAGCGCCGGCTGGCGAGCGCGGGCGAGCCCATCAGCTTCAACAGGTCGCCGGCGATGTCCTTGCTCTCGGGCAGCTCGCCGAGCGGCTTGACCTTGGCCCACGCGTAATAGTCATCCTGGCTGAGGTGCGGGCGATCGTAGAGCGGCGCCTCGTCCGCGAGCGGGCCCAGCGGAATGTCGGCGACGACCTCGCCCTGCCACTCAAGCTCCATCCGCCCGGTGTCGGTGACGGTGCCGATCACCGCGAAGTCCAGCTCCCACTTCTTGAAGATCGCCTCGGCCTCGGCCTCGCGGCCGGGCTTCAGCACCATCAGCATCCGCTCCTGCGATTCGGACAGCATCATCTCGTAGGGCGTCATGCCCTCTTCGCGGCACGGCACCTGGTCCATCACCAGGCGGATGCCGACCCCGCCCTTCGACGCCATCTCGACGCTCGACGAGGTGAGGCCGGCGGCGCCCATGTCCTGGATGGCGACGATCGCGTCCGAGGCCATCAGCTCTAGGCAGGCCTCGATCAGCAGTTTCTCGGTGAAGGGATCGCCGACCTGCACGGTCGGCCGCTTCTCGTCCGAATCCTCGCCGAAGTCGGCGCTCGCCATGGTCGCGCCGTGGATGCCGTCGCGGCCGGTCTTGGAGCCGACATAGACCACCGGATTGCCGATTCCCGCGGCGGCCGAGTAAAAGATCTTGTCGGTTTTCGCGACGCCGACGGTCATCGCGTTGACCAGGATGTTGCCGTCATAGGCCGGGTCGAAATTGACCTCGCCGCCGACCGTCGGGACGCCGACGCAATTGCCGTAGCCGCCGATCCCGTGGACCACGCCGCTGATGAGGTGGCGCATCTTGGGATGGTCGGGCCGCCCGAAGCGCAGCGCGTTCAGATTGGCGACCGGCCGCGCGCCCATAGTGAAGACGTCGCGCAAGATCCCCCCGACCCCGGTCGCCGCGCCCTGATAGGGCTCGATGTAGGAGGGGTGGTTATGGCTCTCCATCTTGAAGATGGCGGCGTCGCCGTCGCCGATGTCGATCACCCCGGCATTCTCGCCCGGCCCGCAGATCACCCACGGCGCCTCGGTCGGCAGCTTCTTCAGGTGGATGCGCGAGCTCTTGTAGGAGCAATGCTCCGACCACATGACCGAGAAGATGCCGAGTTCGGTGAGGTTGGGCGTGCGCCCGAGCGCGTGCAGCAGCCGCTCATATTCCTCGTCCGACAGGCCGTGCTCGGCGACGATCTGGGGGGTGATCTCCGACATGCGCGCGCCTTAGCGGATGGCGCGCAAAACAAAACCCCGGCCGGTGAGGGCCGGGGTTGGTGGAAGTGTCGAATTGCGCGAGCCGGTCAGGCCTTGCAGGACTGACCCTTGTAGGTGATCGTCGCGGCGTCGGCGCTGCCCTTGAGGTCAGGCGAATCCTTGGCGATGTCGGTCCCGGCCGGATCGGTCTTGTTCTTCTTCACGCGCGCGGCGCCGTTGCTCAGCCAGTCGATGTAGACGAGGCTGTTGTCCTTGCAGCGATAGACCTTGCTGGCGGTGATCGCCGGCGGCAGCTCGACCGGCGCGGCATTGGCGAGCTGGTTGGCCATCGGATCGGGCGGACCGTTGTCGACGATGGTGTGCTGTTGGCAGCCAGCGACGGCAAACGCCGCGGCGATCGGGAGCAGGAGGAGGTTGCGGTTCATGACTCGGGCCTTTTGCGGCTGCAGCATGAACCGTCAATGGCCGATCGATGAAGGGTTGTTTGCAATGCCCCCGGAACGGGCATAGTCATGGGCCGGTCGTGGGGGAGGATTTGAGCTGGCGTTGGATAGCATGCAGCGCATCCGGTACGGCCTGACGGGGCTCGCCCTCGTCTTCCTGATCGTCCTGCTGGGAACCGCCATCGTGCGCAGCAGCGGCGAGCCCGAGACCAACAGCGTCAACGCCAGCGCGCCCAGCGATCCGCTGAGCGAATTGGGGGTCGCGCCAGGGCAGAACCCGGACGAGAACCAGGTCCACAACGTAACCAAGGCCAAGTGATTAAGGCCATCGCGGCGGGGTCGCTCCTGCTCGGCTCGACCGCTTGCCAGCGCGCTGCGTCGCCCGTCGCGCCGCCGCCGAAACTCTTCCTCCTCACCGGCCTGCCGCTCGCTTTTGGTGAAAGTTTCACCCTCACCGCGCCGCCCTCGCCGGTGATGACCGCGCTGGAAGGCGCCTACCGCGTCCAATTGATCGACGGGCCCGAGGGGCTGCCGCCGCGCGGGCTGCTGCTCGCCGCGCAGCCGCGCGCGCTGACGGCCGAGCGGCTGGTCGCGCTCGACGCCTGGGTGCGGGGCGGGGGACGGCTGCTGCTGCTCGCCGATCCGCGGCTGACGTGGCCGAGTGCGCTCCGGCTCGGCGACCGCCAGCGACCGCCGACCAGCTTCGCCGACACCGGCCTTCTTGCCCACTGGGGGCTGCGCAGCGAGGCGCCGCTGCCGGGCGCGACCGCGACGCTCCGCTTCGTCGTCGCCGGCCAGACGCTCGCGAGCGACAGCCCCGGACGGCTGACCCGATCCGCCGGATCCTGTCAGCTCGCTGTGGACGAACGCTCTGCCGATTGCCGGCTCGGGCAGGGAAGGGCGCTGGTCGTCGCCGACGCCGATTTCCTGCGGCTCGCGGGCGGACCGGAGGGCGTGGTCGCGATGCTCGGGGCGCTCAACCGCTAGCCGCCGCTGAGTCCCTTTCGCACAAGGTTATCCACAGCTTCCCGCACAGCGATTGCGCGTCTCGGGGCGGCGCAAACTGTGCCCCTGAAGCCGCAGAATTCCGCCAAAACGCATCATTGCCCATGAAATCCCATCAAATCCCATTGCTACCCATGCTAACCCGCGTTACACACATCCCCAGCGCGGGGCTGACCAACATTCGGTCACAGGGCGTCGGAGCGCACGGTGAGGCCGTGCATCCGGCGAACAGGGAAGCTTTGCCCGGCGCGGCGGGAGTGGTTGCGCGGTGGCATTGGAGCACCTGTTTCAGGGCAGTGCGCTCAATGCGGTAGACGCCAAGGGGCGCGTCTCCGTACCCGCCTTCCTGCGCACCGTGATCGAGCGCCGCGGCGACTCGCGCACCATCGTCCTTGCCAAGCACGAGCAGTTCCAGGCCCTGAGCGCCTACGATCCCGCCTACGCGGCGCTCAAGCACGAGAAGCTCGAACGCCTGCTCGAGAAGCAGGAGACCGACCCCCAGGCGCAGCTCGAATATCAGCAGCGCAACCTGATGGCGTTCGCGGCGAGCGAGGAAGTGCCCTACGACAGTTCGGGCCGCATCCTCATGCCGCCGATGATGCGCCGCAAGGGCGGGATCGCCGACCTCGCGCTCTTCCTCGGCACCGGTGAGACCTTCCAGATCTGGAACCCCCAGACCTTCCTCGCCGACCCCAACATCCCGGAGGATTTGAAGGACATCTGCCGTTACCGGCTCGAAGAGCGGGGGATCAGCGCGTGATTGCTGTCCCCACCTCCGCTCAGGCCCACGTGCCGGTACTGGTCGATGAAGTCGTCGCTGCGCTCGCCGTGGTTCCTGGCGAAACGCTTGTCGACGGCACGTTCGGAGCTGGCGGCTATACGCGCGCTTTGCTCGGGGCGGGGGCGGGACGAGTGATCGGCTTCGATCGCGATCCGGATGCGATCGCGAACGGGCCGGCACTCGTCCCTGCCGGCAATCTGACCCTAATCCACGACCGCTTTTCCCAGATGGACGCGGCGCTGGCCGAGCGTGACCTCGCGCCGGTCGACGGCGTCACGCTCGATATCGGCGTCTCCTCCATGCAGCTCGACCAGGCCGACCGCGGCTTCTCCTTCGCCAAGGACGGCCCGCTCGACATGCGGATGAGCCAGGCCGGCCAGACCGCCGCCGACTTCCTCAACGAGGCCGATGAATCCGAGATCGCGCGCGTTATCCGCGATTATGGCGAGGAGCCGCGCGCCCGCACCGTCGCCCGCGCGATCGTCGCCGCCCGCCCGCTGACCCGCACGTCGGAGCTGCGGGCGGTGGTCCACAAGGCGCTCGGCCACCATGCGGGGATGAAGACCGATCCCGCGACCAAGACCTTCCAGGCGATCCGCATCCACCTGAACGCCGAGCTCGAGGAGCTCGAGCAGGGCCTGCGCGCCGCCGAGCGCGTGCTGCGTCCCGGCGGCCGGCTGGCGGTGGTGACGTTCCATTCGCTCGAGGACCGGATCGTGAAGCGCTTCCTGCGTGACCGTAGCGGGGCGACGCCGGCCGGCTCGCGCCATCGCCCGACCGTCGCCGCCGGCCCGGCGCCGACCTTCGCCGCGGTCGCCAAGCCGGTCGGCCCGAGCGAGGCCGAACTCGTCCGCAATCCGCGCGCCCGGTCTGCCCGGCTGCGCAGCGCCGTCCGCACCGACGCCCCCGCCTGGGAGGAGCTCGCCGCATGAGCCTCAAGAGCTTCAAGTCCGTTGGCTGGGTTGCCGGCATCGCCGCCACCGCGCTCGGCTGCTACATGGTCAATCTCCAGGTCGCCTCCGAGCGCGCCTCGCTCGAAGAAACCGAGAACCGCATCGTTCTGGCGCAGCGCGACATCCGCCTGCTTCAGACCGAGATCGGCACTCGTGGGCGTTTGGCCCAGCTCGAGCAGTGGAACGTCAAGGTGCTCGCGCTGTCGGCGCCCAAGGCCAACCAGTTCCTCGAGGGCAGCTTCCAGCTCGCGACCCTCGCCGCGCCGCACAAGACGATGGACCCGTCGGCGCCGGTGGTGCTGGCCTCGGCTCCGGCGCCCAAGCCGTCGGCGCCAGTGGTGGATGATGACGGTCCGGTCAGCAACGCTGCGCCGGTCGCGGCGCCCGCCGTCGCCGCTGCGCCCAAGCCGGCCTCGCCGTCGGAGATGATGCACGTCGCCAGCTTCCGCCGCGACCTCGGCGGGTCGTCGACCGTGGCGCAGAAAACTGTGGAAAAGCCGGCGGTTCGGGCCACGGCGCCTGCGACGCCTGCGAAAACCGCTGCTAGCAAGGTAGCGGAGTCGGCGGCCCGACCGAAGCCCAAGGGCCTCGATCCGCTCGCCGCCCGACCGTCGACACCCAAGTCCAAGTCCAAGGAAGCCGCAACCGACCGATGAACGCGCCGACCCCCGCTCTCGTCGCCCGGCCCGAGCGGCTCCGCCTGGTCGGCCAGCGGCGGCAGACGCTCGCGGTGATGCACCAGCGGCTGATGTTCGGGATGCTGCTCTACGGCGGCATCGTTGCGCTGATCGTCCTTCGCCTGATGTACCTCGCGGCGTTCGGCGACCATGCCGGGCGCAAGGGCATGGTGACCGCGCTGGTCCCGGCCCGCGGCGACATCGTCGACCGCAACGGCGAGCCGCTCGCGCGGACCATCGACGCCTGGACCATCGCGGTGCAGCCGGGCAAGGTCATCGGCGACAAGCTCGACCTCGCCCGCAAGCTTGCGGTGCTGATGCCCGAGCATGACGCTGCCGGCTGGCTCGGGCTGCTGCGCTCGGACAAGCCGTTCATCTACGTCCGCCGCCGCGCATCGCCCGCGCTGGTCGAGCAGATCAACGCGCTCGGCGAGCCCGGCCTGGCATTGAGCCGCGAGCCCGACCGGCTCTACCCGCAGACCGACCTCGCCGCGCACGTGCTCGGCTTTACCAATATCGACGGCCATGGCGCGGCGGGGATGGAGCGCGCGTTCGACGAGACGCTGACCAACCCCAACACCCGCGGCCAGCCGCTGGTGCTGTCGATCAATAGCTCGGTTCAGCAGGCGCTCGAACACGAGCTGCTCGACGCCAAGACCACCTTCTCGGCGTTGGGCGCGGCGGGCGTCATCATCGACATCCACACCGGCGAAGTGATGGCGATGGCCTCGCTCCCGCAATTGAACCCCAACGTTGCCGGCAATGCCGACCCCGAGGCGCGCTTCAACCGCGCGACCCAGGGCGTGTGGGAGCTTGGCTCGACCTTCAAGCCGTTCACCGTCGCCATGGCATTCGAGACCGGCAAGGTCCGCTCGATGGGGCAGATCTATCCCTGTCCGCTGGCGCTCAAGGCCTACGGTCGCACGATCACCGACACTCACCCGTTCGGACGCGACTGCTCAGTCGCCGAGATCATGGAGGAAAGCTCCAACATCGGTACCGCCCAGATCGCCGCGCAGGTGGGGGCAACCGACCAGAAGCGCTACCTGAAAGCGATGGGCTTCCTCAATCCGATGCCGTTCGAGCTCAAGGAAAAAGGGCGTCCGCTCTACCCGCGCGACTGGACCCCACTCGACGTGATGACGGTCGGCTTCGGCCACTCGATCGCGGTCTCGCCGCTCCACCTCGCCACTGGCTATGCGACGCTCTTCAACGGCGGCGTCTTCCACGCGCCGACTCTGCTCAAGGTCGGGCCGAACCACCCCGTCGCCCCCGGCCACCGCGTCTTCTCCGAAGAGACCAGCTACAAGATGCGCGCGCTTCTGCGGCTGGTGGTGATGAAGGGCACCGGCAAGCAGGCCGACGCGCCTGGCTACCGCGTCGGCGGCAAGACCGGCACCGCGGAAAAGATCGTCAATGGCCGCTATTCGAAGAACGGCCTCAACGTCACCAGCTTCGCCGGCGTGTTCCCGATGGACGAGCCGCGCTATGCAATGGTGGTGATGCTCGACGAACCCAAGGCGACCGCGCAGACCTTCGGCTTCCGCACAGCCGGCTGGAACTCGGCCCCGACCTTCGGCAAGACGGTGGCGCGGATCGCCCCGATGCTCGGCATTCGGCCCGACATGAACCGCGACGCCAACATGGCCGAGGTGCTGCCCTTCGTTCACGGGAAGAAGTAAGCGCGCCATGCGGCTGTCGGACATCGTGCCGGAGGCGGGCGAGCAGGAGGTCAGCGGCTTCGCGATCGATCATCGCAAGGTTGTCCCGGGCACCGTCTTCGGCGCCTTCCAGGGCAGCGTGCGTAATGGCGAGGACTTTATCCCCGCGGCGATCGAGCGCGGCGCGATCGCGGTGATCGCCCGGCCCGAGGCGCGGGTCGATGGCGCGCTCCACCTCGCCGACGCCGAACCGCGCCGCCGCTTCGCTCTGCTCGCCGCCCGCTTCTTCGCGCCCTATCCCGAGGTCACGGTCGCGGTCACCGGCACCAACGGCAAGACCTCGACCGTCGAGATGGCGCGGCAGTTGTGGCGGATGGCCGGCCACCGCTCGGCCTCGGTCGGAACGCTCGGCGTCACCACCGCAGACGACCAGGTTAAGACCGGGCTCACCACCCCCGACATCGTTACCTTCCTCCACAATATGAGCGGCCTCAAGACGATGGGCATCGGCCACGTCGCTTATGAGGCGTCGAGCCACGGGCTCGACCAGTATCGCACTGAAGGGCTGCCGGTCCGCGCCGCCGCCTTCACCAACTTCTCGCGCGACCATCTCGACTACCACCAGACGATGGACGCCTATTTCGAAGCCAAGATGGCGCTGTTCGAGCGGGTGGTCGACGCCGACGGCGCCGCGGTGGTGTGGACCGGCGATCCCCGCAGCGAGGAAGTCGTCCTGCGCGCCAAGCGACGCGGGCTCAAGGTCGAGACGGTCGGCCCCGGCGGCACGCTGATCGATCTCCAGCGCCAAAGCCCGAGCCCGCTCGGCCAGCAGCTCGACCTCGTCCATGCCGGCAAGCCGCACCTGCTCAAGCTGCCGCTGATCGGCGCCTACCAGGCGGCCAACGTGTTGACCGCGGCGGGGTTGGTGCTGGTCACCGGCGGCGACTGGGCGACCACCTTCGCCGGCATGGGCCGATTGAGTCCGGTGCGCGGGCGGCTCGAGCGGGCGGTCATCACCCGCGCCGGGGCGCCGGTCTACGTCGATTATGCCCACACTCCCGACGCGCTTGAGGCGGCGATTGCTGCGCTGCGCCCCCACGTCGCGGCCGAGAAGGGTGGCCGGCTGATCACCGTGTTCGGCGCCGGCGGCGACCGCGACGAGGGCAAGCGGCCGGAGATGGGCGCGGTTGCGGCACGGCTCAGCGATCTGGTGATTGTCACCGACGACAATCCGCGCAGCGAGGACCCCGCCAAGATCCGCGCCGAGGTGATTGCCGGCGCTCCGGGCGCGCGGGAGATTGGTGGCCGCCGCGAAGCGATCGCCGCCGCGATCGCCGACGCCGGCAAGGCCGACATCATCCTGCTCGCCGGCAAGGGACATGAAACCGTGCAGATCATCGGGGAGCGCACGCTCCCGTTCGACGACGCCGCCGTCGCCCGCGAGTGCGCGGCGTGAGCAGGCAACGGATGCCATCACCGCTCGTCCTGAGCGGAGGCCGCAGGCCGCAGTCGAAGGGCGTATGCGTGGCGAAGCGCCCTTCGACTTCGCTCCGCTCCGCTCAGGACGAGCGTCATGGCTGATGCACTGCCCCTCTGGACCTCGGCCGAGATCGAGGCCGCGACCGGCGGACGCGCGTCCGCCCCGTTCGACGCGACCGGCGTCACCTTCGACAGCCGCGAGGTCGAGTCGGGCTGGCTGTTCGTGGCGATGCCGGGAACGGTCGCAGACGGCCATGACTTCGTCGCCAAGGCCTTCGCGCAAGGCGCGGCGGGCGCGCTCGTCAGCCGGCCGGTCGACGGCCCCCACGTGCTGGTCGACGACGTCGCCGCGGCGCTGACCGCGCTGGCGGTCGCCAGCCGCGCCCGGATGCAGGGCAAGGTGGTCGGGGTCACCGGCTCGGTCGGCAAGACCGGCACCAAGGAAGCGCTCGCCGCCGCGCTCGCCCGCCGTCACCCGGGCCGCGTCCACCGCTCGCTCAAAAGCTATAACAACCACACCGGCGTGCCGCTCAGCCTCGCCCGGATGCCGCGCGACAGCGTGTTCGGCGTGTTCGAGATGGGGATGAACCATTCGGGCGAGATCGCCGCGCTGACCCGCCTCGTCCGCCCCCACGTCACCCTGATCACCGCGCTCGCGCCCGCGCACATCGAGAATCTGGGGTCGATGGAGGCAATCGCCGACGCCAAGGCCGAAATCGCGCAGGGGCTCGAGCCCGACGGCATCGCCATTGTGCCCGAGGACACGCCTTATCGCGACCGGCTGGTGAAGGCGGTCCGCCGCCATGCCGGTCAGGTCGTGACGTTCGGCTCGGGCGACGCCGACGTCACCGCGGTCCATGCGGTCCGCGCGAGCAATGGCGGCAGCCTCGTCACCGCCAGCCTGCTCGGCGCCGAACTCACCTACACCATCGCCCAGCCCGGCGATCACTGGGTATCGAACAGCCTCGGCGTGCTGGCGGCGGTCGAAGCGCTCGGCGCCGACCTCGCCGCGGGCGGCCTGGCGCTCGCCGACATGGGCGGGATCAAGGGCCGCGGCGAGCGGCACAAGATCGCGCTCGACGGCGGCGAGGCGCTGCTGATCGACGAAAGCTACAACGCCAATCCGGCCAGCATGGCGGCGACGCTCAAGAACCTCGCCGCCGAGCCGGTCGCCGGTCGCCGCCTGGCGGTCCTCGGCACGATGCTCGAGCTGGGCGAGCATAGCGAGCGCGAGCACGCCGGGCTGGCTGAGCCGGTGCTGACCAACAAGGTCGACGAACTCATCCTCGTCGGCGAGGCCACCGCCCCGCTCGAGCGCGAGCTCGTCGGCGAATTGCCGGTGACCCGCGTCGCCGACGCCGCGGCGGCGACCGAGGCGCTGCTCGAACGGCTCCGTCCGGGTGATGCGGTGCTGGTCAAAGCCTCCAACGGGGTCGGCCTTGCCGGGCTGGTCGAGCGGGTGGCAGGCACCGCCAGCGGAAAGGGGTTCAAGCCCTAATGCTTTACGTCTTCGCCGAGGCGCTGGGGTTCCCCGGGCTCCTCAACCTCATCCGCTACATCAGCTTCCGCGCCGGCGCGGCGACCGCCACCGCTCTGTTCATCGGGCTGGTGCTCGGGCCGTGGTTCATCAACTGGCTGCGCGTCCGGCAGGGCAAGGGCCAGCCGATCCGCGCCGACGGGCCGCAGACCCACCTCGCCAAGCGCGGCACGCCCACCATGGGCGGGCTGCTGATCCTGGTCAGCGTGACCACCTCGGTGCTGCTGTGGATGGACCTCGCCAACCCGTATGTCTGGGCGTGCCTGCTGGTGACGTTGGGCTTCGGCGCGATCGGGTTCCTCGACGACTATGACAAGGTCAAGAAGGCGCACCATGCCGGCATCCCGGGCAAGGTCCGCCTCGCGCTCGAGTTCATCATCGCCGGCTTTGCCACGTGGCTGATGGTCCGCAACTCGGGCACCCACCTCTATCTGCCGTTCGTGCAAGGGTGGGTCGCCGACCTGTCGTGGTTTTACGTCGCCTTCGGCGCCTTCGTCATCGTCGCCTTCGGCAATGCGGTGAACCTGACAGACGGCCTCGACGGGCTAGCGACGATGCCGGTGGTGATCGCGAGCCTCGCCTTCGTGCTGATCGCCTACCTCGTCGGCAACGCCAAATACGCTACCTACCTCGGCATCCCGCATGTGCTCGGGACCGGCGACCTGACCGTGCTGCTGCTGTCGGTGGTCGGCGCCTGCCTCGCTTTCCTCTGGTTCAACGCGCCTCCGGCGGCGGTGTTCATGGGCGACACCGGCAGCCTCGCGCTCGGCGGCGCGCTTGGGGCGGTGGCGGTGGCGTGCCACCACGAATTCGTGCTGGCGCTGATCGGCGGCCTGTTCGTCGTCGAGGCGCTCTCGGTCATCATCCAGGTCGCGGTCTACAAGCGGACCGGCAAGCGCGTCTTCCTGATGGCCCCCATCCACCACCATTTCGAGCACAAGGGGTGGAGCGAGCCGACCGTGGTCATCCGCTTCTGGATCATCGCCTTCATCCTGGCGCTGGCCGGGCTTTCCACCCTCAAGCTGCGGTGATCACGGCTCAGGCCTGGGCCGGGAAGCACTACGCCGTCTACGGCCTCGCGCGGTCGGGGCAGGCGACGGTCCGCGCGTTGCTGGCGAGCGGCGCGCGGGTGACGGCGTGGGATGAGAAGGAAGAGGCGCGGGAAGCGCTCTCGCAAGAGTTCCGCTGGTCCCGAGCGCAGTCGAGGGGCGCTGACGGAGCGGTGGACGAACGCCCCTCGACTTCGCTCGGGACGAGCGGGCTGGACGTGGCGGACTTCACCCAGGCCGACCTCACCCCCTTCGACGCCCTCGTAGTCTCCCCCGGCGTCCCCCTCAACACCCACCCGCTCGCCGCCCGCGCCCGTGAGGCCGGCATCGAGATCATCGGCGACATCGAGCTGTTCGCCCGCGCCCGCCCCGAGCTGCCGCCGCACAAGGTGGTCGGGATCACCGGCACCAACGGCAAGAGCACGACCACCGCGCTGGTCCATCACATCCTGAAGACCGCAGGCGTGCCGACCACGATGGGCGGCAACATCGGTCTCCCGATCCTCGGGCAGGAGCCGCTATCGGCGGGCGGGGTCTATGTCCTCGAGCTGTCGAGCTACCAGATCGACCTCACCCAGAGCCTCGACTGCGACGTCGCCGTGCTCCTCAACATCACGCCCGACCATCTCGATCGGTACGAGAGCTTTGAGGCTTATGCGGCGAGCAAGGCACGGTTGTTCGAGATGCAGTCGTCCAAGCACATCGCTTACTTCGACGCGTCAAATGCGACCGCCACGGCCGTCGGCGAAGCCTTGCGAAGGACTCGCGGAAATTATCGAACCGTCGGATTCTACCGTTACGACGATCTTTGGTCTTTCGATGAGAACGCCGAAATCTCAGCCGAGATTCGATCTCGTGGCAAGGAATGGTCTTGCCTCAAAGGGCCACACAACGCCAGCAATGCGCTTGCTGCAAGCAACGTGGCTTTCGATCTTGGCGTCTCTCAAGAGCGCATCGATGCAGGTCTAGAGACCTTTCGTGGTTTGCCACATCGAAGTGAGCGCGTCCGTGACCGCGACGGCGTCCTCTTCGTCAACGATAGCAAGGCGACCAATGCCGAGGCGGCGGCGCCCGCGCTGGCGGCTTATCCCCACATTCGCTGGATCGTCGGGGGCAGGCCA
Organism: Sphingomonas ginsengisoli An et al. 2013; assembly: GCF_009363895.1. Taxonomy (NCBI): domain Bacteria; kingdom Pseudomonadati; phylum Pseudomonadota; class Alphaproteobacteria; order Sphingomonadales; family Sphingomonadaceae; genus Sphingomonas; species Sphingomonas ginsengisoli (ex An et al. 2013). Next base: position 2,884,221 of record NZ_CP045434.1, read on the forward strand.
AGACCAACGACCTCGGCGACACCGCCAACCATCTCGACCATGTCGTCCACGCTTACACCATCGGCGAGGCCGGTCCTTTGTTCGCCCGTCTGCTGCGCGAGCGTGGCGTCGCGGTGACCGAGTCGGAAACGCTTGAAAATGCGGTGAAAGGTGCGGCGGCGGATTCACAAGCGGGCGAGGTTGTTCTACTCTCGCCGGCGTGCGCGTCGTTTGACCAGTTTAAAGACTTCGAAGCACGCGGGGACGCCTTCAAGGCGCTAGTGGGGGCACTATGAACACGATCCTGGCCGGGAAGCTCAAAGCGAGCCCGCTGCTTGACCCCAATCGCTACGGTCGCGCCGACCGTTCGGCGGTGGGCCGCTGGTTCTGGGAGATCGACCGCGTCCTCCTCCTGCTCGTCACAGTGCTGATCGGCATCGGCCTGATCGCGGTCGCCGCCGCCAGCCCGGCCGCGGGCGAGCGCTACTCGGGCGCCACCGTCTCGGTCGCGCCCTTGCATTATTTCTACCGCCAGATCGTGTGGATCGCGGTGTCGCTGCCGGTGATGATCGCCATTTCGATGATGCCGCGCGAGCGAGCGAAGCGGCTGAGCCTGATCGGCGCGGTCGCGTGCCTCGTCGCTTTGGTGTTCGTGCCGCTGATCGGGCCGGAAGTGAACGGCGCCCGCCGCTGGCTCGGTGTCGGCTTCGCCCAGGTCCAGCCGTCGGAATTCCTCAAGCCCTTCTTCATCGTGCTGACCGCCTGGCTGCTCAGCCTCAAGGACAAAGACAAGAAGCTGCCCGTCTTCTGGGTGTCGGGCGCGCTGACCGGGATGGTCGCGGTGCTGCTGATGATACAGCCCGACTTCGGCTCGACGATCATCTTCGGCTCGGTGTGGATCGTGATGCTTGCGCTCGCCGGCATCAACCTGCGCACGCTCGGCATCCTCGGGCTGGCGGCGGTGGTCGGGGTCGTCCTCGCTTACTTCTTCTATCCCGTCGCCACCGTCCGCATCGACGGCTTCCTGTTCGGCGAGGGCGACAATTTCCAGGTCGAGAATGCGATGCGGACGCTCACCGCGGGCGGGCTGTTCGGCATGGGGCCGGGCGGGGGCACCCGCAAGTTCGGCCTGCCCGAACCGCACACCGACTATATCTTCTCGGTGATCGGCGAGGAGTTCGGGCTGATCGCCTGCATCGCCATCGCCGCCATCTACCTCGCCATCGTCGCCCGCGTGCTGGTCAAGCTGCTCGACGAGGAGGACAGCTTCGCCGTCCTGACCGCCGCCGGCCTTGCCGCGCAGTTCGGGTTGCAGGCGCTGATCAACATGGCGGTCAACGTCCGCCTCGCGCCGTCCAAGGGCATGACCCTGCCGTTCATCAGCTACGGCGGCAGCTCGATGCTCGCGCTGTCGATCGGCATGGGTCTGCTGCTCGCCTTTACGCGCCGAAACCCGTATCTGAAGCGCTCTCCCTATGTGGTGACGTGGAACGGGGACCGATAAGACCAATGCAATTCGTGCTCGCCGCCGGCGGTACCGGCGGCCACATGATCCCGGCCCATGCGCTCGCCGCCGAGTTGAAGGCGCGCGGGCATGGCGTGCTGCTGATCACCGATGAGCGTGGGCGTCGCATTCCGGGGCTGTTCGCCGGCGTGCCGGTCGAGGTGCTCCAGGCGGGGCGGATCACCAGGAACCCGATCGCGCTCGCCAGGGGCATGTTGAGCGTGCTCGCCGGGCGGCGTGAGGCCAAGGCGCTCTATCGCCGCGGCCGGCCCGATGCGGTGATCGGCTTCGGCGGCTATCCCGCTTTCCCGGCGCTGCTCGCCGCGCGCTCGCTCGGCATCCCGACCGTGCTGCACGAACAGAATGCGGTGCTCGGCCGGGTCAACCGCCTGCTCGCCGGCGGCGCCCAAGCGATCGCCACCGCCTACGAGCGCATCGGGCGTTTGAAGCCCTCGCAGAAGGCCAAGTGCGTGCTGGTCGGCAATCCGGTGCGCCAGGCGATCGTCCGGCTGGGCGAGCAGCCGTTTCCCGCCTTCGACGAATATTCGCCGCTCAAGATATTGATCACCGGCGGCAGCCAGGGCGCGACCATCCTCGGCCGCGTCGTCCCGCGCGGCTTCGCGGCGCTCAACACCTCGCTCCGCCACCGGCTGCAGATCGTCCAGCAATGCCGCCCCGACGACATCGAGCTGGTCCGCGAGGCCTATCGCGTGCTCGAGATCCCGGCCGAGCTCACCACCTACATCGACGACATGGCCGCCAAGCTGTCCGACGCGCACCTCGTCATCGGCCGCGCCGGCGCCTCGACCATTGCCGAGCTGACCGCCGCCGGTCGCCCCGCGATCCTCATCCCGCTGCCGATCGCCACCGACGACCACCAGACCGCCAACGCGCGCGAGATGGCGCGGGCGGGCGGAGCGCGGATGATCCCGCAGCCCGACTTCACCCCCGAGATGCTCGCCCGGCAGATCGAAGCGCTCGCCGCCGACCCCGAGGCGCTCGCCAACGCCGCCGCCCGCGCGCTGTCGGTCGGCCGCCCCCGCGCCGCGCAGGACCTCGCCGACCTCGTCGAGCGGGTCGCCAACAAGCAGGCCCCGACGCTCGTCGGCCCCGCCACCGCGACCGCGCCGGCGGCCTCGCTCAAGCCGGCGGGAGCAGCCGCGGCATGAAGGCGTTCGGCACCGACATCGGCACCATCCATTTCGTCGGCATCGGCGGCATCGGCATGTCGGGCATCGCCGAGGTGATGCACCAATTGGGCTACAAGGTGCAGGGCTCGGACGTCGCCGACAGCTACGTCACCGAAGGCCTGCGCAAGGCCGGCATCCCGGTGATGATCGGGCAGAGCGCCGACAATCTGGGCGAGGCGACCGTCGTCGTCACCTCGACCGCGATCCGGGCCGACAATCCCGAGGTCGCCGCCGCCGCCGAGCGCCGCCTGCCGCGGGTCAAGCGCGCCGAGATGCTCGCCGAGCTGATGCGGATGCAGTCGACCATCGCGGTCGCCGGCACCCACGGCAAGACAACCACCACCTCGATGATCGCGGCGATGCTCGACGCCGGCGGAATCGACCCGACCGTGATCAACGGCGGCATCATCAACAGCTATGGCTCGAACGCCCGCCTCGGCAAGTCCGACTGGATGGTGGTCGAGGCCGACGAGAGCGACGGCAGCTTCCTCCGCCTCGACGGGACCATCGCGGTGGTCACCAACATCGATCCCGAGCATCTCGACCACTACGGCAGCTTCGACGTGGTCAAGGACAAGTTCGTCGAGTTCGTCGAGAACGTGCCCTTCTACGGCCTCGCCGTGATGTGCATCGACCATCCGGTGGTGCAGTCGATCTTGAGCCGCATCCGCGACCGCCGCGTCATCACCTACGGCTTCTCGGCCAGCGCCGACCTGCGCGCGGAGAATGTAGTCGCGGCCGACGGCGGCTCGCGCTTCGACGCGCTGGTGCTCGAGCGCGACGGCGGGCGGCGGGTGATCGACGGGGTGCGTCTGCCGATGCCCGGGCGGCACAACGTCCAGAATGCGCTGGCAGCGATCGCGGTCGGGCTCGAACTCGGGATGAGCGACGAGGCCATCCGCAAAGGCTTCGCCCAGTTCGGCGGGGTCAAGCGCCGCTTCACCCGCGTCGGTGAGGTCGACGGCGCGCTGATCATCGACGACTACGCCCATCACCCGGTCGAGATCCGGGCGGTGCTGTCGGCCGCGCGCGAGAGCGCGGAAGGGCGCGTGATCGCGGTGGTCCAGCCGCACCGCTTCACCCGCCTGCGCGACCTGATGGAAGAATTCTCCGCCGCCTTCAACGACGCCGACGTGGTGCTGGTCGCGCCGGTCTATGCCGCGGGCGAGCAGCCGATCGAGGGCGTCGACGCCGCCGCGCTCGCCGACGACATCCGCGCCCGCGGCCACCGCATGGTCCGCACCGTCGCCGACCTCGACGACCTGTGCGGCGTATTGCGCGACCTCGCTGCCGAGGGCGACATGGTGATCTGCATGGGCGCGGGCGACATCACCAAGTGGGCGGCCAAGCTCGCCGACGAGGTGTGCGCCGCAAGGGCCAACAAGTGAGCGAGCGGGCCACCGAGGTCGCTCGTCCTGAGCGGAGGCCGCAGGCCGCAGTCGAAGGGCGCCCTTCGACTTCGCTTCGCTCCGCTCAGGACGAGCGGATCCCAAGCGCTAGGGGCAAGCTCAAACCCAATGCCCCCCTCGCGCCCCTCGTCTGGTTCAAGTCCGGCGGCCCCGCCGAAACCCTGTTCGAACCCGCCGACGTCGCCGATCTCCAGGCTTTCCTTCGCGCTCTCCCGCCAGAGGTCCCCGTCATGGCCCTCGGCCTCGGCTCCAACCTGATCGTCCGCGACGGCGGCGTGCCCGGCGTGGTCGTCCGCCTCGGCAAGCCCTTCGCGACGGTCGAGCGGCTCGACGAGGTCACCATCCGCTGCGGCGGCGGCGCCTCGGGCATCCTCGTTTCCTCGACCGCGCGCGACGCCGGCATCACGGGCGTCGAATTCCTCCGCTCAATCCCCGGCACCGTCGGCGGCTTCGTCCGGATGAACGGCGGCGCCTACGGCCGCGAGGTAAAGGACGTGCTGATCGAAGCCGAGGTCGTCCTCCGCTCGGGCGAGCTTGTTACCCTGACCAACGCCGACCTCGGCTACACCTACCGCCATTCGGAGCTGCCGGCCGGCGCGGTGGTCGTTTCCGCCACCTTCCGCGGCGAGCCGGGCGAACCCGAGGCGATCCAGGCCGAAATGGACCGCATCGCCGCCAGCCGCGAAGCCTCGCAGCCGCTGCGCAGCCGGACCGGCGGCTCGACCTTCAAGAACCCGCTGCCCAAGAAGGCGTGGGAAGTGATCGACGCCGCCGGCTGCCGCGGGCTGACCCGCGGCGGGGCGCAGGTCTCGGAAAAGCATTGCAACTTCCTCCTCAACCTCGGTAGCGCGACCAGCGCCGACATCGAGCAGTTGGGCGAAGACGTGCGCACCCGCGTCCGAGCCCACAGCGGGGTCGAGCTAGAGTGGGAAATTCAGCGGGTCGGCATGTTTGCCGACGACGCCAAACAAGAGCGCGTGGGAGTGGCGGAGTGAATCGCGATCAGCATGTCGTCGTCCTGATGGGCGGCTGGTCGTCCGAGCGCGAAGTCTCGCTGATGAGCGGCAAGGGCGTCGCCGATGCCCTGCGCGAGCGCGGCTGGTCGAACGTCAGCACCCTCGACATGGGCCGCGACGTCGCCGAGCGACTGAACGAATTGAAGCCCGACGTCGTCTTCAACGCGCTCCACGGCCATCCGGGCGAGGACGGCACCGTCCAGGGCATGCTCGAGCTGATGGGCATTCCCTACACCCATTCGGGCGTCACCACCTCGGCGATCGCAATCGACAAGGAACTGACCAAGCTGCTGCTCGTCCCGGCCGGCGTGCGGATGCCCAGGGGGACGATGGTCAAGAGCGCCGACCTCCACTCGGGCGACCCGTTGCCTCGGCCCTATGTGCTGAAGCCCGTCAACGAAGGCTCGTCGGTCGGCGTGGCGATCGTCACCGCCGAGGGCAATTACGGCAGCCCGATCGGCCGCGACGTCGCGGGGCCGTGGGCCGAATTCGACGAACTCCTCGCCGAGCCCTTCATCGCCGGCCACGAGCTGACCGTCGCGGTGCTTGGCGACGAGGCTTTGTGCGTCACCGAACTCAAGCCCAAGGTCGGCTTCTACGATTTCGACAGCAAATATACCGACGGCCTAACCGAGCACATCTGCCCGGCTCGGGTTCCGGACGAGATCGCCCAGTCGATGCTCGACATGGCGCTGACCGCGCATAGGGTGCTTGGCTGCAAGGGCGCCAGCCGATCGGATTTCCGCTGGGACGACACGCAGGGCGAGGCCGGCGTTTACCTGCTCGAGGTCAACACCCAGCCCGGCATGACCCCGCTGAGCCTGGTCCCCGAGCAGGCCCGCCAGCGCGGCATTTCCTACGGCGAGCTGGTCGAACAGCTGATCGCCGAGGCGCTGCAATGAACGCGCAAACGGTCCGGCGCGGTGGGACGGGCGCCCGCAAGGGCAGCCGCAAGCCCGCGCGCCAGGCCGCCGTTTCGGCCAAGGCCAAGCGCGAGATCGGCAAATTGGCCGGCTGGGGCCTCGGCCTGTTCGTCACCGCGCTGCTGGTCGGGGTCGGCTTCGCGCTCGACCTCCCCGCCAAGATCGGCCACGCCGCGGGCGAGGCGACCGGCGCCGCCGGCTTCTCGGTCGCCGGCTACCAGATCGTGGGCCTCAAACGGATGGACCGCCGCATCGTTGACGAGGTCGTTACCGGCGAGCTCCACCGCGCCGCCGAATTGTCCGAGCGCGACGACAAGCCCGCGCAGGCCCTCGTCAGCGCCAGCGCGATCCGCGACCAGCTGATGCAATATGGCTGGGTCAAGGACGCCCGCGTTTCGCGCCGGCTGCCCGACCAGCTCGTCATCGACATCGTCGAGCGCAAGCCCGCCGCAGTGTGGCAGAACAAGGGGCAGTTGAGCCTGGTCGACGCCGAGGGCGTGGTGCTCGCGCCGGTCCCGCTCGACAAGATGCCCGACCTCCCGCTGATCATCGGCCAGGGCGCCAACGGCCATTCGGTCGAGCTGGGCGAATTGATGAAGGACGTGCCCACCCTGAAACCGCAACTCGCCTCGGCGACCTGGATCGGCGGCCGCCGCTGGGACCTCGCCTTCACCTCGGGTGAGACGCTCGCGCTCCCCGAAGGCGACGACGATGCCGCCACCGCGCTTAAGCGCTTCGCCAAGCGCGACCGCACCCAGGGCCTCCTCGGCCGCGGGTTCAAGCGCTTCGACCTGCGCGTGCCCGGCAAGATGATCGTCCGCCTGCCGCAGGACCTGCCGCCACCCCCCAAGCCGACCGAGCAGCCGAGCTAATGGCCGCTCCCCAGACCACCCCGCTGATCGGGGCGCTCGACATCGGTTCGTCCAAGGTCACCGCGCTCATCTGCACCAGCGATGCCGACGGGCGGCTGCGCGTGCTCGGCACCGGCCAGCGCGAGAGCCGCGGGGTCAAGCGCGGCTTCATCACCGACATGGAGGCGAGCGAGGTCGCCGTCCGCGAAGCGGTCGAGCAGGCCGAGCGGATGGCCGCGCAGTCGATCGACGACGTCTGGGCGAGCTTCGGCGCCGGCGGCCTCACCAGCGATCTCGCCAATGTCGAGGTGCTGCTCGGCGGCCACCAGGTCGAGCAATCCGACGTCGAGGAGCTGCTCGCCGCCGGGCGTCAGGCGGTCGACCGCCAGGGCCAGGTCGTGCTCCACGCCAACCCCGCGCTCTACACGCTCGACGACGTCCAGGGGGTCAAGCACCCGGTCGGGCTCCACGCCGAGAAACTGGGCGTCGACATCAACGTCATCGCCGCCAACGCCGGCCCCCTGCGCAACGTCGACCTCACCATCCGCCAGGCGCACCTCGGCGTCCGCGCGATCGTCGCCGCGCCGGTCGCGACTGGCCTCGCGGTGCTGAGCCAGGAGGAGCGCGACCTCGGCGTCGCCTTGGTCGAATTGGGCGCCGAGACCACCAACGTCTCGCTCCACGCCGGCGGGATGCTGGTGGGGCTGCGCTCGATCCCCCTGGGCGCGCGCGATATCACCGACGACATCGCCTGCGCCTTCGGAGTCAGCCGCCGCGATGCCGAGCGGATGAAATGCTTCCACGGCTCGGCGATGACCAGTCCCCGCGACAATCACGAGATGGTCGAGGCGCGCGGCGTCGGTGCCGACGAACATGCCGAGCCGATGCGGATCAGCCGCGCGCAGCTGATGACCGTGATCCGCCAGCGGGTCGAGGAGATCACCGGCGAGATCGAGAAGAGCCTCAAGGAACTGGGCTTCACCGGCCCGGTCGGCCGCCAGGTCGTGCTGACCGGGGGCGGGGCAGAGCTCAAGAACATCGCCGATTACATGCAGGGCGTGCTCGGCCGCGCGGTGCGGGTCGGCCGGCCCAAGCAATTGACCGGCCTCCCCGACGCCCACTCGGGCCCGGGCTTCTCGACCCTGGTCGGGCTGGCCCTCATCGGCCACGGCGGCCCCAGCGACATTCGCGACATCGCGCTCGGCCAGGCCGGGCACCGCCGCAAGGCCGCGGGCGGGGGCATGTTCAGCCGGCTGATCGCGGCGATGAAGGGCGATTCGGCCTGAACCCAGACGGCCGGTTGTGCCGTTCTGAATCAGCTTGAGTCCGTTTGGTCACATCCCGCCTTCTTTTCGTCGGACTGGTTAACTTTTCCGCTTGCCCGCGGGACTCGGGCGATTCATAGATTCGTGTCGAGCATTCAACGCGCTAGGCAGCGCCTTTGGGGGACTTCACGTCATGAGCATCGATTTCATCCGTCCGGCCGTCGATGAGCTTCGTCCCCGGATCACGGTGATCGGCGTCGGCGGCGCTGGCGGCAACGCCATCGCCAACATGATCCGCCGCGATGTTCAGGGCGTCGACTTCCTCGTCGCCAACACCGATGCGCAGGCGCTCAACCATTCGCTGGCCGATCGCCGCGTCCAGCTCGGACCGAAGATCACTCAAGGGTTGGGGGCGGGCTCGCGGCCGGAGATCGGGCGCGCCGCTGCCGAGGAAACCATCGACGAACTCGACCGCCTGCTCGACGGTTCGCACATGTGCTTCATCGCCGCCGGTATGGGCGGCGGCACCGGCACCGGCGCCGCGCCGGTCATCGCCAAGGCCGCGCGCGACAAGGGCATCCTGACCGTCGGCGTGGTGACCAAGCCGTTCGCCTTCGAGGGCGCCCGCCGCGCCCGCGCTGCCGACGCCGGCATCGCGGAGCTGCAGACTCACGTCGACACGCTGATCGTCATCCCCAACCAGAATCTGTTCCGCCTCGCCAACTCGGACACGACCTTCAAGGAAGCGTTCGAAATGGCCGACGAGGTGCTCCAGCAGGGCGTCCGCGGGATCACCGACCTGATGGTCATGCCTGGCCTCATCAACCTCGACTTCGCCGACGTCCGCGCGGTGATGGGGGAGATGGGCAAGGCGATGATGGGCACGGGCGAAGCCTCGGGCGAGAATCGCGCCATCGAAGCGGCAGAAAAGGCCATCTCCAATCCGCTGCTCGACGGGGTCAGCATGAAGGGCGCCAAGGGCGTCATCGTGTCGATCGTCGGCGGCGAGGACATGCGCCTGATGGAGGTGGACGAGGCCGCCAGCCACATCAAGGAACTGGTCGACGCCGACGCCAACATCATCTGGGGCTCGGCCTTCAACAACGACCTCGACGGCAAGATCCGCGTCTCGGTGGTCGCCACCGGGATCGAGGCCGAGGAGGCGACCAAGCCGACCTCGACGACCGCCAGCAGCGCCGCCCCGACCAAGGTGTTCAGCTTCCCCGGTGCCGGTCGCAATGCCACCACCACCGCGGCCGCTCCAGTAGCCGCCGCTCCGGCGCCCGCGCCGACCGCCGCCGCCGAGCCGCTCGAGCTCGGCCAGGACGAGGACGCCGACGAGCTGCTGCTCGACAGCGACGACATCCTGACCTCGCCGGTCGGCGCGCCCCCGGTGCCGCCGCCCACCGCCGAGGCCGAGGAAGCCCCCAAGGCCAAGCCGGTCCGCGACAGCGGGACGCTGTTCGAGCGGATGAGCAACATCGCGCGCGGCGCGGGCAAGCTCGACGAAGAGCCGGCCCCGACCATCCGCCGCGAGCCGCTCGACATCCCGCGCTTCCTCAACCGCCAGAACAATCAGTAACGCCCGCGCTGGCGATCCTTGCTGATCGAACCCGAACCCCGGCCTTGTGCCGGGGTTCGTCGTTTCAACTCACCCGCCGTCCACCACGCCCTGTCGCTCGCCCCCCTATCGGCAAGCTGCGGGCAAGCTAGGCGCAGGCACGGGGTGGGAATGATCCGGAACATCGTGCTCGGGGCGTGGGCGGCGGCGTTGGCGCTGCCCCAAGTGGCGTCCGCGCAATATATCGGCGGCAACGCGCCGCCGCCGCCCCCGGCGCCGCTGCCGGGGCAGATCGAGACGCCGGCTGCCGCGCTCGCCCGCAACATCCGCATCCTCGCCGGCGATCCGCGAAACTACCAGGCGCTCCTGGGCGCGGGCCAGGCCGCGCTTGCCAGCGGCGACGCCGAGGCGGCGATCGGCTTCTTCGGCCGCGCCAGCGACGTCAACACGTCGAGCTGGGTGCCGCGGGTCGGGCAGGGCGCCTCGCTGGTCCAGCTGATGGACCCCACCGCCGCGATGCAGGCCTTCGCCGCCGCCCAGCGGCTGGGCGCCAGCCAGGCCGCGATCGCGCTCGACCGCGGGCTCGCCTTCGACCTGCTCGGCGACCAGGCCAAGGCGCAGTCGGACTATCGCGTTGCGCTCACCGGCACCGATCCCAACGAAGCGCGCCGGCGGCTGGCGCTCAGCCTCGCGGTCAGCGGCCGCCGTTCGGAAGCGTTGGCGACGCTCGACCCGTTGCTCGCCCGCCGCGATCCCGGCGCGCTGCGCGCCCGCGCCTTCGTGCTCGCGTTGACCGGCGACACCGCGGGGGCGGTGAGCGCGGTCAACGCCGCGCTGCCGGGGCAGGGGAGCATGATGGACCCGTTCCTGCGCCGCCTGTCGACGCTCCGCCCGGCCGACAAGATCGCCGCGGTCCACTTCGGCGTGATGCCCGGCACCGGCGCGCCGGCCCCGAGCGGCTCGATCGCCACGGTGGTGGCCGGACCCCCGGCCGACCGCCTCGCCGACATCGACCAGTTGCTCCGCGCCGGCACGCCGCAAGCGCCCGCGCCGGTCCCCGCCGCGCCGGTCGGCATCCCCGTCGCCACGCTCCCTGCCGCGCGCGTCGCCGCCAGCGCCGTGCCGACGGTGGGCGTCGCCACCGCGCGTCCGCGCATCTGGCTCCAGCTCGCCAGCGGCACCGACGCCGCCGCGCTGCCCGCGCAATTCCGCCGCCTCGCCAGCCGCAACCGCGACTTGTTCGAGAACATCAGCCCCTATCTCGCCGAGGACGGCGGCCGCACCCGCTTGCTCATCGGCCCGTTCAAGAGCACGGCGGACGCCCAGACCTTCGCCGAGGACCTTTCCAGCGTGCAGATCCAAAGTTTCAGCTGGACCAGCGCGCCCGGCCAATTGGTCCGCAAGCTTCCCGCCCAATGACCTCCTTCGCGGCGCTCGCCGCCCGCGCCGACCAGTCCCGCGGCCGTTGCCATCCCGAACCCGACCAGGGCCCGCGCGGCCCCCGCGACCTGTTCCAGCGCGACCGCGACCGCATCGTCCACTCGGTCAGCTTCCGCCGCCTCCGCCACAAGACCCAGGTGTTCGTCGCCCCCGACGGTGACCATTATCGCGTCCGCCTGACCCACTCGATCGAGGTCGCGCAGATCGGCCGCACCATCGCCCGCGCGCTCGGCCTCAACGAGGACCTTACCGAAACTCTCTGCCTCGCCCACGACCTCGGCCACCCGCCATTCGGCCATGCCGGCGAGGATGCGCTCGACGCCGCGCTCAAGGAGTGGGGCGGGTTCGACCACAACGGCCACACGCTGCGGCTGGTGACCTGCCTTGAGGCGCCTTACCCCGAGTTCGACGGCCTCAACCTCAGCTGGGAAGCGCTTGAAGGCCTCGCCAAGCACAATGGCCCGGTCGCCGCGCCGCAGTGGGCGCTGGCTGAGGTCGACCGCACGGTCGGCCTCGACCTCGCCTCCTGGCCGAGCCTTGAGGCGCAGGTCGCCGCGCTGAGCGACGACATCGCCTATGACAATCACGACATCGACGACGGGCTGCGCGCCGGGCTGCTGAGCCTCGACCAGTTGCTCGAGCAGCCCTTCGTCCGCCGCCACTGGGAAGCGATCGAGCGGCGCCACCCCGACCTCGCGATCGACCGCAAGCTGAAGGCGCTGGTCCGCGACCAGATCGGTACCATGGTCGGCGACCTGCTCGACGAGACCCGCCGGCGGATCGCGGCGGCGGGTCCTCGGACCATCGCCGACGTCCGCCAAGCCGGCCACGCGCTGGTCGGCTTCTCGCCCGAACTGGCTGCGGAGGAGCGCGCCCTCAAGCGATTCCTCTACGCCAATCTCTACAACGCTCCCGCGCTGCAGCCGGTGCGCCGCGAAGCCCAGCGTGTCGTCGCCAACCTCGCCCAGGCCTACCTCGCCGAGCCGCGGCTGCTGCCCGACGCATGGCATCGCGGGGCCGACGATCTGACCGCGCGGGCGCGCAACGTCGCCGATTACGTCGCCGGGATGACCGACCCCTTCGCCATCCGCCGCCATCAGGAACTGTGCGGCAAAGTTAATCTTCCCGACCGCTTCTAGTCAGTCGGGGTTCACGCTCGGAAGCGGAGTTTGGCGCCGTTATTTGGCTGCTGGAGCGTTCGCTGATGAGCGACCTGATCTTTGCCCAGAACCGGTTCGGGCTCGGCCCGCGCGGTGACCAGTCACAAGGCGGCGGCGATGGCCGCGGATGGGTCGAAGCCCAGCTCGGCGCCAGGCTCGCCATGCTCTCCGATGCGCCGACCGGGGCCGAGGCGGCGCAGGCGCTGATCGCCTATCGCGACGAGCGCCGGAACGCCAAGCAGGCGGGGCTGCTGCAGCCCGCGAGCGTGCCGAAAGGCATGCCGATGGCGATGGCGACGACCGCCCCGATGACGGGCGCCACGATGACCGCGCCGGGGAGCGGCCCCGCGATGACGGCGGAGCCGATGACCGGCATGACCCCCGACGCGCGCCCTCCCCGGCGGGCGTCGAAACCGCCCGAACTGATGGACGCCCAGAAGGCCCAGCGGCAGCTTTATCTGTCCGCGGTCGACGCGCGTCTCAAGGCGTCGCTGGTAACGCCGACGCCGTTCCTCGAGCGGATGGCCCATTTCTGGGCCAACCATTTTGCCGTCGGGGCGAACAAGGCGGACACGGTCGGCTATGCCGGGCTGCTCGAACTCGACGCGATCCGCCCCAATCTGACGGGCCGTTTCGCCGACCTGTTGCTGGCGGTCGAGCGGCATCCCGCAATGCTCTTCTACCTCGATCAGGCGCAGTCGGTCGGGCCGCACAGCCAGGCCGGGCTCCGCGCGCAAGGCCGCGGCCGCGATGTTGGGCTCAACGAGAACCTCGCCCGCGAGATCATGGAGTTGCACACGCTCGGCGTCCGTTCGGGCTACAGCCAGGCCGACGTGACCGAATTCGCGCGCGCGCTGACCGGCTGGAACGTCGCCGGCATCGGCCGCGGCCCGGTGCAGCGTTTCATGACCGGCCAGCCCGGCGATTTCAATTTCGTTGAAGTGCTGCACGAGCCGGGCGCGCGGACGATCCTCGGCAAGCGCTACGCCGAGGACGGCGAGGCGCAGGCCCGCGCGGTGCTGATGGATCTCGCCGTCCACCCCGCCACCGCGCGCCACATCGCGACCAAGCTCACCCGCCATTTCGTCGCCGACGATCCGCCGCCGGCGGTGGTCGCACGGGTCGAGCAGGCCTTCCTCAAGAGCCGCGGCGACCTCCCCACCGTCTATCGCGCGCTGATCGCCTCGCCCGAGGCGTGGCAGCCCGACCGCCCCAAATTCCGCAATCCGTGGGAATGGACGGTCGCCAGCCTGCGCGCGCTCGACGTCCCGGCGCCGCCTGCACAGCGCACCGTCGGGCTGCTCCAGGAACTCGGCATGCCGGTGTGGCGGCCGACTTCGCCGGCGGGGTATGACGATCTCGCCGCCAGCTGGGCCGGTCCCGATGCACTGGTCCGCCGGGTCGAGGCGGCGCAGCGCTTCGCCAGCGCGGCAGGGCAGGGCACGGATGCCCGCGCCATCGCCCCCAAGGTGCTCGGCGCGCGCCTGACCGACGCCACCGCCACCGCGATCAGCCGCGCCGAAAGCCCCGCGACGGGCCTCGCCCTGCTGCTCGTCTCGCCCGAATTCCTGAGGAGGTAATCATGGACCGCCGCAGCTTTCTCGCCACCGGGGCGGTCGGCCTCGCCGCCACCACCTTCGCACCGCGCCTCGCCTTCGCCAAGGCGGCGACCGACCGCCGCTTCCTGTTCGTGATCCAGCGTGGCGCGGCGGACGGCCTCGCCATCCTCGCCCCGACCGGCGACCCCGGCTACGCCAGCCTCCGGCCCGAGCTTGGCGCCGATGCCGCCGGCGGGACCAAGCTCGACGCCATGTTCACCCTTCACCCGGCGCTGAAGCAGGTGGCGGCGATGACCGCGGCGCGGCAGGCGCTGCTGGTCCATGCGGTCGCCTCACCCTACCGCGACCGCTCGCATTTCGACGGCCAGAACGTGCTCGAGACCGGCGGCGCCTTGCCCTACCGGCTGCAGGACGGGTGGATGAACCGCCTGCTGCGGACCATGCCCGACGATCCCCAGGCGATCGCCTTCGCGCCGACCGTCCCGCCGGCGCTGCGTGGGTCGGCGCGGGTCGCCTCCTACGCCCCCTCGAACCTCCCCGCCGCAGGGGACGACCTGATGATCCGGGTCGGCGACCTCTACGCCCGCGACGCCCAGCTCGGCCCCTTGTGGAACGAGGCGCTGCAGGCGCGGACCAAGGCCGGCGACCTCGCCTCGGGCAAGGGTGCGGCCGCCGCCGGTGCGCTCGCCGCGCGGATGATGAAGGGGCCTGCCGGCGCGCGGATCGGGATGATCGAGACCGACGGCTGGGACACCCACACCGGGCAGAAGGGCCGCCTCACCGCGCAGCTCACCGGGCTCGACGCGATGCTCGCCGCCTACCGCGACGGGCTCGGCGAGGACTGGAAGAATACGCTGGTGCTGGTCGCCACCGAATTCGGCCGCACCGCGCATGAGAATGGCACCGGCGGGACCGACCACGGCACCGGCGCGACCGCCTTCCTGCTCGGCGGCGCGGTCAACGGCGGCAAGGTGCTCGCCGACTGGCCGGGGCTCGCACCCACCGCGCTTTACGAAGCGCGCGACCTCAAGCCGACGATCAACCTCGACGCGCTGGTGGCGACCGCGCTCGGCCAGCATTTCGGGCAGGATCCGGCGCGGATGGCGGGCGTGCTCTTCCCCGACACCGGCTCGGCGCCGCTCCGCCAGACGCTTGCGCTGAGCTGACCGGGGCCGCCGCGCTGGACTTTGCCGGCGCCGGTGGCAAGCTCCCCGCGTATCACATCAGGGGAGACGGATATGGACGGATTGTCGCGCTTTGCCGGGCCGGCGCACGCCTTGCTGCGGATCATGGCGGGGCTCTTGTTCTTCGAGCACGGGCTGCAGAAATTCTTTTCCTTCCCGCCGGGCCAGATGGCGGGGATGGGCCTCGCGCTTAACAATCCCGCCGCCTTCGCCGGGGTGATCGAATTCATCTGCGGCGCGCTGATCGCGCTCGGCCTGTTCACCCGCCTGGCGGCCTTCCTCGCCTCGGGCTGCATGGCGGTGGCTTATTTCATGGCCCACGCGCCCAAGGACTTCTTCCCGGTCAATAACATGGGCGACGCGGCGATCCTCTACTGCTTCATCTTCCTGTACCTCGCCGCCGCCGGAGCCGGCCCGTGGAGCCTCGACGGCAGCCGTCGCCGCACCGTGGTGACCGAGACCGAAGCGGAAACCCGCGCCGGCTAAAACTCGCCGTTCGGACAAACGAAAGGGCCCGGGGCGATCGCTCGCCCCGGGCCCTTCTTCATTCCGCTGCTCTTAGTAATAGCGGTTGTGGATCACCCGCAGGACGCGGCCGTTGCGGATGTTCACCAGTACCAGGTCGTTGCCGTAGCGCACCCAGCGCTGGTTGTAGGCCGGGCGACCGAGGTTCCAGCGGCCATAGTCGCTGATCACATAACGGTTGCCCCAGAAGCCCGGACGCAGCTGGTAGCCGACGGTCACCGGACGATAGGTCCAGCCCGCATAGGGCGCGACGTAGGCGACGCGACGGTCGCGATTATACTCACGACGGTCCTGGCGCAGCTCGCGGCGATCCTGGCGGATCTCCTGGCGATCGCGACGGATCTCCTGGCGCGACTGGGCGCTGGCGGCGGTCGGGATGGCGGTAGCGGCCATCAGGCCGAGCAGGATCAACTTACGCATGATAATCTCCTTCACATTCCCCGCGATACGAAAGACCTACGACTCGCAGGGTGAATTGTGCCGGAACGCGCTGTTCATCGTGCAACAAGCGCGACGAACCGAAAAAGGTGACGTTCTGCGCCGTGCGCGCTAGACGCCGCGGCTATGTCTTTGTTTGCCCGTTTCGCCGACCAAATGAACGAGATCCTCGACGCCATGGCGGCCGCGGGGGAGCTGCCGGTCGACCTCAATCGCAAGGCGGTGGCGGTCGAACCGCCGCGCGATGCCAGCCACGGCGACCTCGCCACCAATGCCGCGATGGTGCTCGCCAAGCCCGCCGGGAGCAATCCGCGCGCTCTCGCCGCGCTGCTGTCGCCGCGCCTCGAGCAACTCCCGGGTGTCACCGGGGTCGAGATTGCCGGCCCCGGCTTCATCAACCTGCGCCTCGATCCCGCGCTGTGGCGGGCCGAACTGGGTGCCATTCTCCGCGAGGGCGACGCCTACGGCCGCCGCGACCTCGGCAAGGGTGAGCGGGTCAACGTCGAATATGTCTCGGCCAACCCGACCGGACCGATGCACATGGGCCATTGTCGCGGCGCGGTGGTCGGCGACGCGCTCGCCAGCCTGCTCGAGGCGGCGGGCTTCGCGGTCACCCGCGAATATTACGTCAACGACGCCGGCAGCCAGGTCGACACGCTCGCCCGCTCGGCGCACCTGCGCTACCGCGAGGCGCTTGGCGCCGAGATCGGCGACATCCCCGAGGGCCTCTATCCGGGCGATTATCTGAAACCCGTCGGCCATCTGCTCGCCGCCGAGTTCGGCAGCAAATATGTCGATGCGCCCGAGGCCGAGTGGCTGGGCCTGTTCAAGCAGAAGACCGTCGCGGCGATGATGGATTTGATCCGTCACGACCTCGCCCGGCTCGGCATCCACCACGCCAAATTCGCTTCCGAGGCCGAATTGCAGGCCAGCGGCGCGCCCGAACGCGCGATGGAGATGCTCCGCGCCAAGGGCCTCGTCTACCAGGGCGAGCTCGAGCGGCCCAAGAGCCTCGACGAGCATGACGAGTGGGAACCGGTCGAGCTGACCCTGTTCCGCTCGACCCAGTTCGGCGACGACCAGGACCGCCCGATGAAGAAGTCGGACGGCAGCTGGACCTATTTCGGCGCCGACGCCGCCTACCACCTCCAGAAGGCCGAAAGCGCCGACCACCTCGTCAACATCTGGGGCGCCGACCACGCCGGCACCGTCAAGCGGATCAAGGCGGCTGTCACCGCGCTCACCGACGGCAAGGTCGATCTCGACGTCAAGCTGGTCCAGATGGTCCAGCTGCTCCGCGCTGGCGAGCCCATCAAGATGAGCAAGCGGGCGGGCAATTTCGTCACGTTGGCCGACGTGGTGGGCGAGGTCGGCAAGGACGTCGTCCGCTTCATGATGCTGACCAAGCGCGCGGACACCCCGCTCGACTTCGACTTCGCCAAGGTGGTCGAGGCGTCCAAGGACAACCCCGTCTTCTACGTCCAATATGCCCATGCGCGGATCGCCTCGCTCGGGCGCAAGGCAGCCGAAGCGGGGATCGCGGGTGACAGTCCGGCCAATCTCGACCTGCTCGATGCGGAAGAACTGGCGCTGGTGCGTCAGGCGGCGCAATATCCGCGCGTGATCGAAGCCGCCGCTCTTGCCCACGAACCGCACCGGATCGCCTTTTTCCTCTACGATCTGGCGGCGCAGTTCCACGCCCTGTGGAATCGCGGCAACGACGATCCCGGCCGCCGGTTCGTCCTCGACGACCAGCCCGAATTGAGCCGCGCCCGGCTCGAGCTGGCGCGCGGCGTCCAGCAGGTCATCCGCTCGGGCCTCAAGCTGATGGGCGTCGAAGCGGCGGAGGAACTGCGGTAGCGATGGCCGAGCCGGCGCGACAGACTGGCGACCGGCTGCCGTGGCTGACGGAGGTGCCCCGCACCACGCCGCCGCCACCGGCGACCAAGCGCAAGCTGCGCCTGCCGTTGCTCGCCTTCCTGCTCGGCGCCCTGTTCGCGCTGATCGCGATCGGCGCCTTCTGGCTCGGCTCGCGGCCAAGCAGCGGCGGCAATGCGGTCGCGCAGCAGGAGGAGCGCCCCGGCATGACCGCGCAGGTCGACACGTCGGCCGAGGCTGAGGCGCAGGCCCGCCGCGCCGGGGCCGAGCCCGCCGACGACACCGCCAACCAGGCACTTGCCGAAGAGGCCGAGGGCGCCGCGACTGAGGCCCCCGACACCGGCGCCCGCCGCGCCGCCGCCGCGAGCAACGACCGCCAGCTCGCCGAGGCCGCGCGCCGCGCCGCCATCGCCGCCCGCCGCGCCCCGCCGCGCCGCCGGACCGAGCGCACCGCCGCTGCCGCCCCGGTCCCCGTCTCCTTGCAGCCGGTCGTCCGCGGCCGGATTATCCAGACCGGCGCTTATCCGAGCCGCGCGGCCGCCGAACTCGCGTGGCAGGAGCTGGTCGCCAAATGGCCCTATCTCGGCACCAAGCCGCGGCTCATCTCGCCGCTCGAGGTGCGCTCGACCGATGGCCGCTCGACCCAGATGTTCCGGGTCCAGCTGGCGACCGCTTCGCAAGCCCAGTCGGTTGTCATATGCCAGCGCCTGACGGCGGCGAAACAGAGTTGCGTGGTGGTGTACTAGGAATGGCGACGCAGGATCAGAACTTCCCCTGGCTCGAAGCGGTCGAGGACGAGGATGACGCGCCGCGGCTGTCGGCGGGCCGGATGCTGATGGCGCTGACGCTGGTGCTGGTCGCCGCGCTGCTGGTTGCGGGGACGATGTTCTGGCTCGGCCGGCGCAACGCCGACGGCTCGGGCCCGGCAGAGCTGATCAAGGCCGATCCCAAGCCCTACAAGGTCAAGCCGAGCGATCCGGGCGGCCTCGACATCACCGGGGAGAGCGGCACCGCCTACGCCACCAGCGCGGGCGAGCAGCCCGACGCCCAACTCGACCTCAATGCCGTTCCCGAGGAGCCGGTCGCCCGGCCCAAGGCAGCGGCCCCGGCCCCGGCCCCGGCCGACGAGACACCGGACAAGGCGCCCGCCAAGGCCGAACCCGCCGCGCCCTCGGGCCCGGCCGGGAGCACCATCCAGCTCGGCTTCTATCCGAGCGGGTCGGCGGCCGAGAGTTCGTGGAAGTCGCTGTCAGGCCGCTTCTCGGCGATCGCCGGCGCGACCAAGCTGGTGGTCCCCTATCAGCAGGGCTTTCGGCTCCGCGCGACCTTCCCCTCGGCGGGCGAGGCGGGCCATGCCTGCCAGCTGCTCAAGGTCGCCGGCGAAGCCTGCTTCGTCGTTCGCTAGATGCAGGCCGCCATCTATTCGCTCGCCGGACCGGCGCTGACCGCCGACGAGCGCGCCTTCTTCGCCGACGTCGACCCGGCCGGCTACATCCTCTTCCGCCGCAATTGCGAGACCCGCGCGCAGCTGAAGGCGCTGACCGACGAGCTGCGCGCCATCCACGGCCGGCTCGAGCTGCCGATCCTGATCGACCAGGAGGGTGGCCGCGTCGCCCGGATGCGCCCGCCCGAATGGCCGTCCTTCCCCAGCGGCGAGGCGTTCGACCGGCTCTACCAGCTCGCCCCCTCCTCGGCGATCGAGGCGGCGCGGATGAACGCCCGCGCGATCGCGCTGGTGCTCGCCGAATGCGGGGTCAACGTGAACTGCCTGCCGATGCTCGACGTCCGCCAGCCCGGCGCGACCGACATCGTCGGCGACCGCGCCTATGGCGGTGAGCCGATGCAGGTGTCGGCCCTCGGCCGCGCGGTGCTCGACGGGATGGCCACCGCGGGCGTCATCGGCGTCGTCAAGCACATGCCCGGCCACGGCCGTGCTTTGGTCGACAGCCACCATGAGCTGCCGGTGGTGACCGCTTCCGACGACGCGCTGGCGAGCGACCTCGAGCCGTTCGAGCGGCTGGCCTCGGCCCCGATGGGCATGGTCGCGCACATCGTCTTCACCGCCTGGGACGCCGAGCGCCCATCGAGCCAGTCGCCGACGGTGATCGAGCGCATCATCCGCCAGCGGATCGGCTTCGGCGGCTTCCTGATGACCGACGACATCGGGATGGAAGCGCTGTCGGGCAGTCCCGGCGAGCGTTCGGCCGCCGCGCTCGCCGCCGGCTGCGACGCCACGCTCCACTGCTCGGGCAAGTATCACGAGATGCTCGACATCGCCGCCCACGTCGGTGCGCTCACCCCCGAGGCCGACGCCCGCCTCGCCCGCGCGATGGCCGCGGTGATGCTCGACGGCGACGGCCCCGACCTCGCCGCCGCTACCGCCAAGCGCGACGAGTTGCTGGCGCTGGTGTGACCGCCGAGCTGCCCCTCCACGACGACGATGAGCTGACCCTCAGCCTCGGCGCGTGGGAAGGGCCGCTCGACCTCCTGCTGACGCTCGCCCGCACCCAGAAGGTCGACCTCGCGCAAATCTCGATCCTCGCGCTGGTCGAGCAATATCTCGCTTACCTCCACGGCGTCCGCGCGCTCAAGCTCGAGATCGCCGCCGATTATCTCGTGATGGCGGCGTGGCTGGCCTATCTCAAATCCTGCCTGCTGCTCCCCAAGGACCCGACCCAGGATCCCAGCCCCGAGGAGCTGGCCGCGCGGCTTCACCTCCGCCTCCAGCGGCTCGATGCGATGCGCGAGGCGGGGGCGCGCTTGCTCGGCGGCGACCGGATCGGCCGCGACGTCTTCCGCCGCGGCGCGCCCGAGGGGCTGCGGCTGGTCCGCAAGGCCGCCTGGCAAGCGAGCGCCTTCGACCTGTTCGCCGCTTATGGCATGGTCCGCGCCCGCGCTGCCCCGGTGGTCCACCTGATCGCCCGCCGCGCGGTGCTGACGCTCGAGGAAGCGATCGAGCGGGTCTCGGCGCTGGTCGGCGCCCGGCTCGAATGGAGCCGGCTCGAAAGCTTCCTTCCCGTCACCCAGGACCCCGCCTTCCGCCGCAGCGCGCTCGCCTCCTCCTTCGCGGCGACGCTCGAGCTCGCCAAGCACGGCCGGATCGAGCTCCAGCAGGACGCGCCCTTCGCCCCGCTGATGGTCCGCGCCCGCGCGGCCAACGCCTGATGCACGACGAATTCGTCCGCGCCGTCGAGGCGACGCTGTTCGCCGCCGAGACCCCGCTCACCCCCGACGAGATCGCGGTCCAGGTCGGGGAGGGGGACCTCGCCGCCGCGCTCGCCGAGCTCGCCGATCACTATGCCGGACGCGGAGTGCAACTGGTCGAGCGCGGCGGCCGCTGGCATTTCCAGACCGCCCCCGACCTCGCCCACCTCCTCCGTCGCACCCGCGAGGAGCCGCGCCGGCTGAGCCGCGCGGCGACCGAGACGCTGGCGATTGTCGCCTATCACGAGCCCGTCAGCCGCGCCGAGATCGAGGCGATCCGCGGGGTCCAGATCTCCAAGGGCACGCTCGACGTGCTGATGGAAGCGGGCTGGGTGCGCACTGCCGGGCGGCGCGAAACCCCCGGCCGCCCGCTGCTCTACGCCACCACGCCCGACTTCCTCAGCCACTTCGGGCTGGGCTCGCGCCGCGACCTCCCCGGCATCGATGACCTCAAGGCGGCGGGGCTGCTCGACCCGGTCGACCTCAGCCTTTCGCAACTCCAACTGGAAAGCGCCGACGAAGACGACTAGATAGCGCCCATATTAGGAGTTCGAAGATCATGGGCGGCTTCAGTTTCTGGCACATCCTCCTGTTGGCGCTGCTGGTGCTGCTGCTGTTCGGCGGCAACCGCTTCTCCGCGATGATGGGCGACGTCGCCAAGGGCCTCAAGAACTTCAAGGCCGGCATGGCCGACGACGAGGACGACCAGCGCGCCCGCTACGAGCAGCAGCAGCGCGACCGCAGCCGATTGGGCAGCCCCGAGCATCCGATCGACGTCACCGCCCATCCGCGCAGCGCCGATCCGGTCGCGCCCCCGCCGCCGCCGCCCCCGGCGCAAGACCCGCGCGTTTAAGCGCCCAAGGCCACGCCGATGTTCGGCGTCGACAGTAGCGAGCTTCTCATCCTCGCCGTCCTGGCGCTGATCTTCATCGGCCCCAAGGAACTGCCTTCGACCATGCGCACCGTCGGTCGCCTGGTGGGGAAGGTCCGCGCGCACGCCCGCCACTTCACCGCGGGCATCGAGAACATCATGCGCGAGGCCGAGCTCGAGGAGATGGAGAAGCGCTGGCGCGAGGAAAACGAGCGGATCATGAAGCAATTCCCGGTCGATCCGCTGGGCCTCACCGCGACCCCGCCCGATCAGCCGACCCCGGTGATGACCTCGCTGCCGCCGCCCGCCGACCCCGCGCCGGCTGCGCCCGTGCCGCCAGTCGCCGAGCCGTCCGCCGATGAGCCGCGGCTGCCGCTCGGCGAACCCGACCATAGCGGCAAGCCGCTCCCGTGAACGACATCGACGACACCAAGCAGCCGCTGCTCGAGCATCTGATCGAGCTTCGCCGCCGGCTGCTGGTCAGCTTCGCGACTTTGGTCGCCGCCTTCTTCATCTGCATGTATTTCGCCAAGCCGATCTTCGCGGTGCTGGTCCAACCGCTGCTGCGGGCCGGGCAGGGCAAGCTCATCTACACCGACATTTTCGAGGCCTTCTTCACAGAGGTGAAGGTCGCCGTCTTCGCCGCGCTGATGCTCTGCTTCCCGGTGTTCGCGACGCAGATCTGGCGGTTCGTGGCGCCGGGCCTCTACGTCAAGGAGAAGAAGGCGTTCCTGCCGTTCCTCCTGATGACGCCCTTCTTCTTCATCGGCGGCGCCTGCTTTGCGTATTTCGTGGCGATGCCGTGGGCCTTGAAATTCCTGCTCGGCTTCGACGGCAATGTCGGCGGCATCCAGCAGGAGGCGCTGCCGGGCGTCGGCAATTACCTGAACTTCGTGACCCGCTTCCTGTTCGGCTTCGGTGTCGCCTTCCTGACCCCGGTGCTGCTGATGATCCTCGAGCGGGCGGGCATCGTCACCCGCGAGCAACTCGCCGCCCGGCGCCGCCACGCGGTGGTGATCTCGGCGGCGGTCGCCGCGGTGCTGACGCCGCCCGACGCGGTGTCGATGCTGCTGCTGCTGGTCCCGCTCTATCTGCTGTTCGAGTTCGCGCTGCTGGCGATCTGGGTCACTCACTGGCGCGCCGCCCGCAAGGCCGCGGCCACGCCGGACGCCGCCGCCTGAGGACGAGCCGCCGTGGCTACGCCATCGCCGCGTGCATCGCTGCTTGCCAACCGTCAGTTCGAATGTCGCGGAGCCCAGACGCAAGTGGGCCCGGAAGCGCTACCGGGGGGGGAGGGTAAGCGGTTCCGGGCCCATGTAAGCGGATAGCGAGAGCGGGGGGGCAAAAGGTCACTATCCGAAGAGTAAAACGACGCTTTTGGAATGGGGTTCCCACCCATTCTCAATTTTTTTGCGCGGCCTCATCTTTTTCTTCCGCCAGATAATCGCGCGGCGGGAAGACGGGGCAGATGACGGTATAGCGGCCCGGCTCGCGCTCGAGCGGCGAGCGGAGCTGCTTGGCCAGCCCGGTGATGATCCGCTCGAACTGCGGCCGCTCCTCGACCCGCGCCGGGTCGAGCATGGTCGCGGCGATCGAATAGCGCGCACTGGTGTCGTCGATCCGCGTCAGCGTCAGCCGCACCGCATCGTCGGGATTGGTCAGCATCGCGCACTCGACCACCTCGGTGGTGAAGAAGGCGAGCGCCACCGCCGAATCCTGCGTCGCATTGAGCGAGTCGAGTTCGAGGTCGATGTTGAAGCGGCGGGCGTGGTCGGGCGCACTGCCGCGCAGGCTCGACGCCAATTCGCTGATCAGCGGCCGCAGCGAAATCCCGCGGCTCTCCTCCAGCTCGGCATAATGGTTGCGGTGGACCACCGCGAGCGCATCGACCCGCCGCCCGATCGAGGCATAGGCCTCGCGCGCGTCGGGGGAGGCGGTCATCCGGCTGTGGATGTTGAGCAGCGAGGCGATCACCTGGAGGTTGTTCTTGACCCGGTGATGGACCTCGCGGACCAGCCGGCGCTGCCCCTCGAGCGCGGCGCCGGTGTGGCCTTCGGACTCCTCGATCCGCGACATCGCCCGGCTGAAGCTGGCGCCGAGCTCGCGGATTTCGGTCGCCGAGCCCAGCCGCGGCAGGATCAGCGGTCCGCTGCCCGGCTCGTAGCGGGCAATCGCGCGCTGCATACGGCTGAGCGGGCGGATCAGGAAGCGGCTGACCATCAGCCAGCTAAGCAAGGTGGCGAGGATCCACATTAACAGCGGCAGCAGGATCACCCCGCGCTCGCCCGCGGTGATCCGCCGGACATAGGCCGCGGTGTGGACGGTCAGCTGGTCGCCGGCGAGCGGCCAGTCGCGGTCGATTAGCTGGAGGTCGGCCTCGCGCGCCGGCAGCGCCGAGGGTGGCTCGGTCGAGGCGTCCGCATCGTCGATCAGCGTGGCGGTGGCCCGCCCGTCGGTCAGCGTCAGCCGGCGCAGGATGTCGGTGGCGTTTAGCGCGGCGTCGCGCAATTCCTCGCGCGACAGGGCGCCGGTGCCGATCCCGCCGGGCACGCCGACGCGATAATAAAGCACGTTGCCGGTCGGCGAGAGCCACAGCCGGACCCGCCCCGGTTCGATCAGCACCCCGTCGTCCTGCGGCTGGATCGTGCCCACCGTGCACAGCAATTGCCCGCTCGAATCCTGCAGCGCGAAGCTGCGGGCGACGCCGGGCGACACGCTCAGCGACCGCTGCGCGAGCCCGCAGGCGTCCTCGCCCGGGGTCCTGAGCGCTGCGGTGGTGGCGATCCTCAAGGCGAGCACGTTACGCGCGAGCAGGCTCTCGACCGCCCGGCTCGCGCCGCGGCTGCGCGCCTCGGTGGCGGCGATCAGCGCCTGGTTGGCGCGGTTGATGCTGGTGGTCGCCGCCCACGCCAGGACAAGCCCGAGCGGAAGGATGGCGGCGGACAGGATGATGAGCAGCTTGCCCGGGGTAGGCAAGCGGCGGAACCAGCCAATGAGCGCGGTCATTTCGTTAGGCCGCGGCGATGGGGCAAATCAGCTGAGCTTGCCGAGCAGGTCCATGAAGTCGTTGGGGACTTCCTCGCGAAGCGTGTTGTCGTAGACGGTCTTGAGCGCACGACCGACAGCCCCAGGCGGATCGGCGCGACGACGCTTCTTGGCCATCTCGTTCCGCTCCTCGGTTGGACGGCGGTTGTCCGCATCGTTGTTCGCACTCAACCTTTCGTCCCCCGTAACGCCGTCACTGGTGTGGCGCGCATTGCTTTCTGCCTCGTCTGGAAAGCGCAGCGAAAGCTCGGCCGCCCCCCTAGAAGTCTGGCAGCCGACTCGTCAACGAGATGCGACTAACCCCGCCACGGAAACCAAATCGAATGCGGTTTGTTCCGGCGCTATTGCAAGATTTTTGCGCTGCGCCCGTAGGGTTGCAGTTTGCGGTTGCGGCTTCCAATAGGGGGCCAAATTTCGATCATGGAGAGATCACACCATATGTCGCTGGGCCAGGAACTCGCTCCGCATCTGCCTTTCCTGCGCCGGTATGCCCGCGCGCTGACCGGCAGCCAGACCCATGGCGACGCCTTCGTGCGCGCCACGCTGGAGGCGATCGTTGCCGCGCCCGAGAGTTTCCCGCGCGACGTCGAGCCGCGGCTCGGCCTCTACCGGACCTTCCACGCCATCTGGTCGACCGCCAACATCGAGGAAGGCGAGGACGGCTTCGCCGGCGACCTCGGCAATGCCGAGAGCATCGCCCAGGCCCGCCTGTCGCGGGTCACTCCGCTGTCGCGCCAGGCGCTGCTGCTGACCGCGCTCGAGGGCTTCTCGTCGAGCGACGCCGGCTATCTCATCAACGCCAGCCCGGACGAGGTCGAGAATCTCGTCGCCGAGGCGATGGAGGAAATCGAGCGCCAGACCCACGCCGACGTCCTCATCATCGAGGATGAGCCGATCATCGCGATGGATATCGAGACCATCGTCCGCGACCTCGGCCACAACGTCACCGGCGTGGCGGTCACTCGCGACGAGGCGGTGGCGCAGGCCCGTGCCCATCCGCCGGGCCTGGTGCTCGCCGACATCCAGCTCGCCGACGATTCGAGCGGGATCGACGCCGTTCGCGACATCCTCGCCGAATTCGCGGTGCCGGTGATCTTCATCACCGCTTTCCCCGAGCGGCTGCTGACCGGCACCCGCCCCGAGCCGACCTTCCTCATCACCAAGCCGTTCCAGCGCGCCACGGTGAAGGCGGCGATCGCCCAGGCGTTGTTCTTCGACGCGGCGACCGTTCCGGCGGGTTAATCCCCGCCGCGAGGGAACTCCGGTTCCCACCGTTGCGTTGGCTTATCGAATACGCATCGTCGGGGAAGTTTCGTCATGGAAGAAGAGCGGCCGGAGCATCTCACCGGAACCGAGGCGCGTGCCGGCACCACGCCGCACGTCGCGCGGGTCGCGCTGTTCGGCGGCCTGGGTCTGGTAATCCTGATCTTCATCATCATCTTGTGGGTCTACGGCCGCTAGGGCCGCGCGACTTTTTCGGCTAAGCCCGATGCGTACAACGCCGCCGGCGGCGAGTGGGGGAATTTGAGCGCTCACGACGATATCGACGAGGACGAGGTGGACGAAGCTCCCAAGCCGGAGCCGATTCCGCTTTCCGATCCCGAGTTCAAGGACCAGCTCGCGCAGGTCATTCCGCACCTGCGCGCGTTCGGCCGGTCGCTGTCGGGCAGCCGCGATCTCGCCGACGACCTCGTCCAGGAAACGCTGCTTAAGGCGTGGGCCGCGCGCAAGCGCTTCCAGGCCGGCACCAACATGCGCGCGTGGACCTTCATCATCCTGCGCAACCTGTTCCTGAGCCAGATGCGCCGCGCCCGCTTCAAGGGCGAGTGGGACGAATTGACCGCCTCAAAGCTGCTCGCCGCGCCGGCCAGCCAGGACCGTCACGTCGAGCTGGGTGACATGCAGCGCGCGCTGATGCACTTGCCCCAGCCGCAGCGCGAGGCGCTGATCCTGGTCGGTGCGGGCGGCTTCGCTTACGAAGAAGCGGCTGAGATTTGCGGCTGCGCGGTCGGCACGATCAAGAGCCGGGTCGCGCGCGGCCGCGTCGCGCTCGAGCAATTGCTGTCGGGGGGCAAGCTGCCCAGCCGGCGCCAGCACAAGACCGACCCCAACGTCTCGGCGCTGTCGCAGATCATGGGCGAAGTCGACGAGCTCGCGCGCGACCGCGAATAGGTCCGCGCGTCAGTTCGCCTTGGCGGCCCGTCCGGGCACCGCTATCGCCACTGGAATGTCCGGGTTTCGCTGTGTCGACCCCGTCGCCCCTAGCCGAGGCGTGCGAGGAGGTCCTCGAACTGGCGCTCGTCGCCGTTCGACGCCTGAGCGAACGCGCGCCGCAAAGCGGCGGTCACTCCGGCATGTGCGGGCGGGAGCTCGACACGAATGATCCGACGATCCATGTTGCTCTCACGTAAGCCCGACGCCTTCTTGGCTGTCTCGGAAATCATTTGCCCATTCAACGCCGTAGGACGCCCGAGGTTGCGTCAAGCGAGCTATTGGATGAACCGATGAGCGGCGAGATCACGGCGCCGTTGCGCATCCGCGACACCGCGCTCGAGCGGGCGCGGACCCATTCACCCTTCCTCGGCGAGGCGATCGTCCGCTGCCCCGACGTGGTCGAAAGCTTCCGCGCCAATGGTGCCGCCGCGGCGGTCGACACCGCCCTCGCGGTGGCCGGCGACGCGCCGTTGGGCGAGCGCCTGCGCCGCCAGCGGCTGCGGCTCGCGCTGGCCACCGCGCTCGGCGACCTGTCGGAAGAATTCTCGCTCGAGGCGGTCACCGCGGCCCTGTCCGACTTCGCCGACGGCGCGATCGACGCCGCCCTTCGCCAGGCGGTCGCCGAGCGGATGGGCGCCGACATTCCCTTCGTCGGATTGACGGTGCTCGCACTCGGCAAGCTCGGCAGCCGCGAACTCAACTACAGCTCGGACGTCGACCTCATTCTGCTGTTCGACCCCGAGACCTTGCCCCGCCGCGGGCGCGACGACCCGAGCGAGGCCGCGGTCCGCTACGGCCGCCGCCTGATCGAGTTGCTCCAGCGCCGCGACGAGCATGGCTATGTCGTCCGCGTCGACCTCCGCCTGCGGCCCTCGCCCGAAGTCACCCCGATCGCGCTGTCGATCGGCGCCGCCATCTCTTACTATGAAAGCTCGGCGTTGCCGTGGGAGCGCGCCGCCTTCATCCGCGCCCGCGCCTGCGCCGGCGACCGCGCGCTCGGCGAGAGCTTCCTCGCCGCGATCCAGCCGTTCGTCTGGCGGCGCAGCCTCGACTTCGGCGTGGTCGACGAGATCCGCGCCATCTCGACCCGCATCCGCGACCATTACAGCCAGGGCCAGCAGCTCGGCCCCGGCTATGACCTGAAGCGCGGCCGCGGCGGCATCCGCGAGGTCGAATTCTTCGCCCAGATCCAGCAATTGATCCACGCCGGGCGCGAACCCGCACTGCGCACCCCGGCGACGCTCGAGGCGCTGGCGGCGTTAAGCGCGGCGGGCAAGCTCGACCCCGCCGACGCCGAAGCGCTCGCCGCCGCCTATCGCGCGCTGCGCACCGCCGAGCACCGGGTCCAGATGATCGCCGACGCGCAGACCCACCTGCTGCCCGCTTCCGGAGAAGCGCTTGATCGCGTAGCGGCGCTCCACGGCCTTGCCGACGGCGCCGCGCTGATCGCCTGGCTCGCCCCTCACGTCACCGCCACCGAGCGCCTGTTCGGCGCGCTCGCCGACGATCGCGGCGGGCGGCTCAGCAACGACCCGCAAATGCTCACCGACGAGCTGGCGCGGATGGGCTTTCCCGATCCGCATCTGCCCGCCCGGCACGTCGCCGACTGGCGCTCGGGCAAGGCGCGCTCGCTGCGCTCGGCCACCGCGCGCGAAGCATTCGAGGCGATGCTCCCCGCGCTGCTCGAAGCGATCGCGCAAGGGCCCGACCCGGCGGCGGCGCTCAACCGCCTCGCCGACCTCGTCGAGCGGCTGTCGAGCGGGGTCAATCTCTACCGCCTGATCGCTGCCCAACCCGAGCTCGGCGCCCTGCTCGCGACCATTCTCAGCCACGCCCCCGCGCTCGCCGCGCAGCTCGGCCGCCGCCCCGAATTGCTCGACGGGCTGCTCGACGCCTCGAGCTTTGGCGTGCCCCCTTCGGCCGCCGAGTTCGCAGAACGGCTCGCGGCCGCGGTCGCCGGCCTCCCGTACGACGCCGCGCTCGACCGCGCCCGCGCGGTGGTCGGCGAGCGCCGCTTCGGGCTCGGAGTGCAACTGGTCAGCGGCCACCGCGACCCGATCGCCATTGCTGAAGGCTATAGCGACGTCGCCGAAGGGACGGTGATCGCGCTCGCCGCGCTCGCCCAGGCCGATTTCGAAGCGAGCCACGGCTCCATGCCGGGCGGTGAGCTGGTCGTCCTCGCGCTCGGGCGGCTCGGCGGCCGCGCGCTGACCCACGCCTCCGACCTCGATCTCATCTTCGTCTACGACGCCCCCGACGGCGCGCAGAGCGAGCATGCCAAGCCGCTCACCGCCGCCGACTATTACAACCGCCTCGCCCGCCGAGTGGTGGCGGCGTTGAGCGTCCCGACCGCCGCCGGCCCGCTCTACGAGGTCGACACCAGGCTGCGTCCGCAGGGCGAGCAGGGGATGCTCGCGGTCAGTCTCGCCGGCTTCACTTCCTATCAGCGCAGCGAAGCGTGGACGTGGGAGCATATGGCGCTGTGCCGCGCCCGCCCGCTGACCGGCCCGGAGCCCGCCCAGCAGCGCCTCCGCCAGGCGATCACCGCCGTGCTCTCGGGGCCGCGCGACCCCGCCAAGGTGCGTGCCGACGCGGCGGTGATGCGGGCCGACATGGCGCGGCACAAGCCGCCGTGGGGACCGCTCGACGTGAAGCTCGGCGACGGCGGGCTGGTCGACCTCGAATTCGCGGTCCACACGCTCCAGCTCTCGAGCGGGCTCGGCCTCGACCCCCGGCTCGAGGTGGCGATCGCCGCGCTGGGTGAGGCCGGCCTGCTCGACGCTGCAGCGGTCGACGCCGACCTCCGCCTGCTGTCGCGGATCCTCGTCTGCCTGCGGCTGCTCGCCCCCGGCCAGGTCAAGCTGACCCCGCCGACCGAAGTGCTGCTCGCCCGGCTGTGCGGGCAGGCCGACTGGGACGCGCTGGTTGCGGCGATGACCGCGGCACGGCAGAGGATCGCGGCATTATGGACCAGGGTGAGGGACGGAGCATGATCGACGAAGGACAGCAGGCGCCCGCGCTGACGGTGACGACAACCGACGGCCACGCCATCGACCTCGCCGCGCCGGGGCATCCGGTCGTGCTCTATTTCTACCCCAAGGACGACACCTCGGGCTGCACCCGGGAAGCGCAGGACTTCACCGGTCTCGCCGAGGACTTTGCCGCCGCCGGTGCCCGCGTCATCGGCGTCTCGCGCGACAGCGAGAAGAGCCACGAGAAGTTCATCGGCAAATACGACCTCAAGGTCCCCCTCGCGACCGACGATGGCGCGCTCAGCGAGGCGTTCGGCACCTGGGTCGAGAAGTCGATGTACGGCCGCAAATATATGGGGATGGAGCGCGCGACCTTCCTGATCGGCGCCGACGGCAAGGTCCTCAAGGCCTGGCGCAAGGTCAAGGTGCCGGGCCACGCCGCGGCGGTGCTCGCGGCCTTACCGCGCGGCTGAACCCTGGCCCCGCGGCGGGCTTTTCAACCGCGCCTCGCGGGCCTAAGCCGCGCCCCAAGCACAAGAGGATTTCATGGCCGAGTTCACGCTTCCGAAGAACAGCGTCATTTCCAAGAAGGGCAAGCGCTATCCCGCACCCAGCGGCGCCAAGCGCACCAAGGCGTTCAAGGTCTATCGCTACGATCCCGACAGCGGCCAGAACCCGCGCTACGACACCTATGAGCTCGACCTCGACGAGACCGGGCCAATGGTCCTCGACGCCCTCCTCAAGATCAAGAATGAGGTCGACCCGACGCTGACCTTCCGCCGCTCGTGCCGCGAAGGCATTTGCGGCAGCTGCTCGATGAACATTGCTGGCTCGAACGGCCTCGCCTGCACCACCGCGATCGAGGATGTGAAGGGCGAGGTTCGCATCACCCCGCTGCCGCATTGCGACGTGGTCAAGGATCTCGTCCCCGACTTCACCCACCTTTACGCCCAATATGCCTCGATCGAGCCGTGGCTGAAGTCGGCCTCGCCCGACCCCAGCGGCAAGGAGCGGCTGCAGAGCCCCGAGGACCGCGAGAAACTGAACGGCCTCTACGAGTGCATCCTGTGCTTCTGCTGCTCGACCAGCTGCCCGAGCTACTGGTGGAACGGCGACCGCTTCCTCGGCCCCGCGATCCTGCTCCAGGCCTATCGCTGGCTCGCCGACAGCCGCGACGAGATGACGGGCGAGCGCCTCGACCAGCTCGAGGACCCGTTCCGCCTCTATCGCTGCCACACGATCATGAACTGCGCCAACGTCTGCCCGAAGGGGCTGAACCCGGCCAAGGCGATCGCCGAGACCAAGAAGCTGGTCGCCGAACGCGCGGCGTAAACGGCGGATTGCCCTGCTTCCCTGCCACGCTAAGATCGCGCGGGTGGGGGACTGAGGCATGCGGTGGCGCGTCCGGCCGGTTCATGGCTGGCCTGAATTCCTGACCGAACTGGCGATCGTCGTGTTCGGCGTGCTGATCGCACTCGGCGCCCAGCAATTGGTCGACGACTGGCACGGCCGCCGCGACGTCGCCGACCTGCGCACCGCGGTCGACGCCGAAGTCGCCGAAAATCTCGCAGGTTACCGGCGCCGCATCGGCGAGAGCCCCTGTCTCAACCGCAAGCTCGATCAGCTTGATCGCTGGCAACAGGCGTGGCGCGGCGGGGCGGGGCCGGCTGCCAGCGGAACCATCGGGCGGCCACGTCCACCCAACAACCGAACCAGCGTCTGGCGGACCGGAGCGACCGGCATCGCCGGGCAGATGCCGCTCGATCAACGGCTGACCTATGGCGATATCTACGATGCACTCGACGCCTATGACAGCCTGCGCACGCGCGAAAACGCGGTCTGGTTTCAGTTCTTCGCCTTCGACGGCGCCCAGCGACTGTCGCCGCCCGAGGTCAATCAACTGCGCGGGCTGATCCTCTCGGCGCGCTCGATCGATCAGGCACTGCAAAGCAATTACGAACAGATTGTCGGCGAGGCCGCGGGCATCGGCATTCGCCCCAGGCCCGTCGATCCGGTCATCGAGGCGCGCGTGCTCGCGCTGACCGGGCTGTGCGAGCCGCTGGCGACCGGCTGAGGACACTCTCCTCAGCGCATGTTGCACCTGCTCACGACGACGATTAACCCCACTCCATGGACGCCCCCGAAGATCTGCCCAACCGCCCCTCGGGCGCGCGTGAGGACCCCGAGCATCCCGGCTGGTACAGCTGGGTCGACCTGCCGCCCGACAGCTTTGCCGCGCAGGTCGGCAAGATGATCTTCCGCCCCGACGGCGAGGGGCGCGCGGTGGTGCGGATGTTCCCCACCGAGAAGCACCTCAATCTCGGCGGCTCGCTCCACGGCGGGATGGTGATGAGCTTTATCGACATGGCGCTGTTCGGCGGCGGGCGCTGCGCCGGCATGGCCCGGGCGCATTACGTGACGCTCGACCTCACCACCCACTTCCTCGCCCGCGGCGAGGTCGGCAAGCCGCTCGACGCGCATGTCGAGCTGATCCGCCAGACCCGCAGCCTCGCCTTCCTTCAGGGCGTTGTCCGCCAGGACGGCCAGCCCTGCTACAGCTTCACCGGCACGCTCAAGAAGTTGCGCGACCGCACATGAGCGGACCCGTCGCGGCCGCGTATCAGGTCCTGCTCGAGGCGCATGAACTTAAGGCCGATCCCGACCAGGCGCGCGCGGTCGCCGCGCTCGACCGGCTGGCGCGCGATCTCGCGGCGCCGCGCGGCGGCCTCTTGAAGCGCCTGCTCGGCCGCGCCGACGCGCCGGTCTGCGGCGTCTACCTCTGGGGTGGGGTCGGGCGCGGCAAGTCGATGCTGATGGACCTGGCGTTCGACCACGTCCCGGTCGCGCCCAAGCGCCGCGTCCACTTCCACGCCTTCATGCTCGACGTCCACCAGCGCCTCCGCCGCGCCCGCGAGGAGACCCCGGGCGACCCGATCCCGCCGGTCGCCGAGAGCCTAGCCGCCGAAGCGAAGCTCCTCTGCTTCGACGAGATGGTGATCAACAACACCGCCGACGCGATGATCCTCTCGCGCCTGTTCACCGCGCTGCTTGGCGAAGGCGTCGCGGTCGTGACCACCTCCAACCGACCCCCGACCGACCTCTACAAGGACGGCCTCAACCGCGAGCTGTTCCTGCCCTTCATCGACCTTATCCAGGCCCGGATGCAAGTGATCGAGATTGACGGCCCGACCGACTATCGGCTCGACCGACTGGGCGGGGTCGAGACCTGGCACGTCCCCAACGGCCCCGCCGCCACCGCAGCTTTGAGCCAAGCCTTCTTCCAACTCACCGACTATCCCGTCGAGGATCGTGCCAAGGTCCCCGCCGAGGAGCTCGACGTCGGCGGCGGCCGCACGCTCCACGTCCCCAAGAGCCTCAAGGGCGTCGCCGTCTTTTCCTTCAAGCGCCTGTGCGGCGAAGCGCGCGGCGCCGCCGACTATCTCGCCGTCGCCCGGCGCTTCCACACCGTGATCCTCGTCGGCATCCCGGTGATGGGCCCCGAGATGCGCAACGAGGCGGCGCGCTTCGTCACGCTGATCGACGAGCTCTACGAGCATAAGGTAAAGCTCCTCGCCGCCGCCGACGCCGAGCCCGAGGGCCTTTACCCGGCGGGCACCGGCGCCTTCGAATTCCAGCGCACCGTCAGCCGCCTCGAGGAGATGCGCTCGGCCGACTATCTGGCGCTGGGGCATGGTATCGACTGACGGCGTGGGGGCCGAGGCTTGCCGCGGTGGCCGCGAACCGCCACCTTCTGCGCAATGCCCCGCAAACCCCTCCCGGCCGGGCTGCCGAGCCGGCAGCAGATCCTCGATTTCATCACCTCGTCCGGCCAGCCCGCGGGCAAGCGCGAGATCGCGCGCGCCTTCGGCCTCCACGGGCATGACAAGATCATGCTCAAGAGCCTGCTCAAGGACATGGCCGACGAGGGGCTGATCGATTCAGCCCCGGGCCGCGCGTTCCACAAGGCGGGCGGAGTGCCCAAGGTCACCGTGCTGCGGATCGTCGCGGTCGACGATGGTGACGTCGCGGTCCCCGACAATTGGCAGGGCGAGGGCCCGCCGCCCCGCCTCCGTGTCCTCCAGCAAGGCCGCCGCTCGGCGCTCGCGCTCAACGACCGTATCCTCGCCCGCACCGAGGAGCGCGGCCGCGGTCATGTCGCGCACCTGATGAAGAAACTGCAGCGCTCGGCCGACCTCATCCTCGGCGTCGTCCACGAGGACGAGGACGGCAAGCGCTGGCTGAAACCCGTCGACAAGCGCGAGCGGCGCGAACTGCCGCTAAGCGACTTGGGCGAAGCCCAGACCGGCGACCTCGTCCTCGCCGAACCCTCGGGCCGTCCGCCGCGGGTCTCGGCGCGGGTCGATGCCGTCCTCGGCGATCCCTTCGCGCCGCGCAGTTTCAGTCTGATCGCGATTCACAAGCACGGCCTGCCGAGCGAGTTTCGCGAAGTGACCGTCGCCGAGGCGCGCCAGGTCTCGACGCTCGAACTTGGCAAATGGCGGACTGATCTCCGCCATTTGCCAATTTTGGCGATCGATCCGGTCGATGCGCGCGACCATGACGACGCCATCTGGGCGAGCGCGCGCGAGGATGGCGGGTGGGACGCGATCGTCGCCATCGCCGACGTCAGCTATTACGTCCGCCCCGGCAGCGCCCTCGACCGCGAGGCCCGCCGCCGCGGCAACAGCGTCTATTTCCCCGACCGCGTGGTGCCGATGCTGCCCCACGAATTGTCGAGCGATATCTGCTCGTTGAAGGAAGGCGCCGACCGCGCCGCGCTCGCCTGCCACCTGGTCGTCGGCGCCGACGGCGCGCTCAAGAGCTGGCGCTTCAGCCGCGCCCTGATCCGCGTCGCCGCCAACCTCGCTTATGAAGACGCCCAAGCGGCGATTGACGGGGCGAGCGACGCCGTCCCCGCCGAGCTGGTCGAGAGCGCCCTCAAGCCGCTCTGGGCCTGCTGGAGTGCGCTGAGATCAGCACGCGAACGGCGCGAGCCGTTGGAGCTCGATCTGCCCGAACGGCAGGTGGTGCTCGACGAGAAGGGGCGGATCGCCTCGGTCGCGGCGCGCGAGCGGCTCGACGCGCACCGGCTGGTCGAGGATTACATGATCGCCGCCAACGTCGCGGCGGCCAAGGCGCTCGAGGCGAAGAAGGCGCCGGTGATGTATCGCGTCCACGAGACCCCGAGCCGCGAAAAGCTGGTCGCGCTCAAGGACTATCTGAAGACCCTCGACGTCGAATTCGCGCTCGGCCAGGTGGTGCGGCCGGCGACCTTCAACCGGGTGATCGAGCGGATCGGCGACAGCGACGCTCGCCCCGAAATCATGGAGCAATTGCTCCGCACCCAGATGCAGGCGCGCTATGCCCCCGACAACCTCGGTCACTTCGGGCTCTCGCTCGGCAGCTACGCGCACTTCACCTCGCCGATCCGTCGCTACGCCGACCTCCTCGTCCACCGCAGCCTGGTCCGCGCCTACAACCTCGGCGAGGGCGCGCTGCCGGCCGAGGATGTCGAGCGCTTCGCCGAGATCGGCGAGCAGATCTCGATGCTCGAGCGGCGCGCGATGGAGGCCGAGCGCGAGACAGTCGACCGCTATGTCGCGGCCTATCTTTCGGACCATGTCGGGCAGCTGATCGACTGCCGGATCACCGGGGTGCAGCCGTTCGGCTTCTTCGCCACAGTCGATGGGCTGGGCGGCGACGGGCTGGTGCCAGCGGCCGAGCTGGGGACCGAATATTTCCGCTACCAGGAGGACGCCCGCCAATTGGTCGGCGAAGAGAGCGGCGAGACCTATCGGGTCGGCCAGCGGCTCCAGCTCCGGCTGACCGATGCAAATCCGGTCAGTGGCGCGCTGCGCTTCGAGCTTGCCGAAGGCAGCTACGCCCGCGGACCGGGGCCGCGCCGCGACCGGGTGCGCCGACCGCCGATGGGACGGCGCGGGCGGCCGGCCAACATCCGTCATCAGGGTCGCAAGAAGCGCTGAACTTCGCTATTCCTGCCTCACGGCAGGGGCAGGGGGGTGTCATGCGTAAGGTAGTGCGGTGGGTCGGTTACGCGCTGGCGGGCCTGCTCGGGCTGGGGATCGTCGGGGCAGCGACGCTCTATGCGGTCTCCGAACACACCATCCACCAGACGCTGAGTGCGCAGCCCGAACCGTTGCTGATGGCGAGTGCCGATGCGGGCCGCGGGTGGCACATCATTCGGACGCGAGGCTGCGGCGGTTGCCATGGCGGCGACCTGCGCGGCGCCAACATGATCGACCAACCGAGCGTCGCTACGCTTTATGCGCCCAACCTGACCTTGCTCGCGGCGACGGCGAGCGACCAGCAGCTGGCGCAGGCGCTGCGCCAGGGGATCGGGCACGACGGGCGTCCGCTCTACATCATGCCCTCGGGCGAAGCCGCGGCACTGACCGACCAGGAATTGTCGGACGTGATCGCTGCCCTTCGCTCGGCGCCGCGCGGCGGGTCGGCAACGCCCGCGCTGGCGCTGGGGCCGCTGGGCCGCATTGGCGTGGCGACCGGCAAGCTCCCGTCGGCGCCGACCGAGATCGTCGATTATCGCGCGCATCCCGCCGCCGACCTAGGCGTGGCCACCGCGGCGGGGCGGCACCTGGCAATGACGACCTGCTCGGGCTGTCACGGCTCCGCGCTGACCGGGCGCGAAGTCGAGCCGGGTATCCAGTCGCCCGACCTGACCATCGTCGGCGCCTACGACGGGCAGCAGTTCGCCCGCCTGATGAAGACCGGGCGGCCGCCCAATGGCCGCAACCTCAAACTGATGAGCGAAACCAGCCGCAAGGCGTTCAGCAACTTCAGCGATGTGGAAGTGCAGCAACTCTTCGCTTATCTCCAGGCGCGAGCCCAACGGTAGGCAGCAAGACGGAGGTTTCGATGGCCAAGGACAAGAAGAGCAAAAAGGCCAAGGAGCCGAAGGGCGGCGTCCGGGTCGCCGTGAGCGTGGACGGTGAGGGCAAGCGCAAGGGGAAGAAGAACAAGGGCGGCGAGCATGGCCTCGAGGCGCTGGCGTCCAAGGTGCTCGATCATCCGCTGGTGAGCGACCTGCTGGCGATCGGGGCGATGGCGGCGGTGGCGGCGATCGCCGAGAGCGGCAAGGCCGATCCGGCCAAGGCCAAGAGCAAGAATGCGGTCAAGGCTGCTGGCAAGGCGGCGGCGGCGGCGATCGGGACCCGGCTGCTCAAGGAAGTGACCGGCGGCGCGAAAAAGGCCTAGGCCGCGCGCCGCAACAAGGTGAGACGGGCGCGGCCGGTGTCGCGCTCGACCATCGTTTCAAACGAGTTTTCGGCGATCGCGTGGCCGCGTGCAGTCTCGATCGCGAGCCAGCCGCCCGGCGCGAGCCAGCCGGCTGCCGCCACTGCCCTCACCACCTTGTCGCCGGCGCCATCGGCGTAGGGCGGGTCGGCGAGGATCAGATCGAAAGCGGGGCGCGGCGGGAGTCGTTCGGCGGAGGTGGCGAGCAATTCGATCGTTGCGCCCAGCGCCGCGGCGTTGCGTTCGATCACCTTGCGGGCGGCGGCGTCGGTCTCGACGAACAGCGCCGAGGCCGCACCGCGCGACAGTGCTTCGAGCCCTAGGGCCCCCGAGCCCGCGTAGAGGTCGGCGACCCGTAGCTCGGCGAAATTGCCGAGCCGGCTGGTCAACATGCTGAACAACGTTTCGCGGATGCGGTCGGCGGTCGGCCGGGTGATTTCGCCCGGCGGTGCAAGCAATGGGCGCCCGCGCCACCGGCCAGCGATGATCCTCATTTGAGTGAGGCGCGGAAGCGGAACAGGTCTTCGCGCTGGACCTCGGCGACCTCGCCGGGTTCGAGCTCGTCGAGCGCGAGCGGGCCGTAGCTGGTGCGGATCAGGCGCGAGACCTGCATCCCGAGCCAGGCGAGGACGCGGCGGACCTCGCGATTTTTGCCCTCGGTCAGCGCGAGCTCGATCCACACGTTGGCGCCGGTGCGGCGCTCCATGTTGGCGTCGATGCTGCCGTAGCGGACGCCCTCGATCTCGACCCCTTCGCTCAGGGATTCGAGCTGTTCCTGGGTGACGTCGCCGAAGGCGCGGGCGCGGTAGCGGCGGACGACGCCGGTCTTGGGCAGCTCGAGCTGGCGCTTCAATTCGCCGTCGTTGGTGAGGAGCAGCAGCCCCTCGGTCATGAAGTCGAGGCGGCCGACGGGCATCACGCGGGGCAGGCCGCGCGGCAGTTTGTCGTAGATGGTCGGGCGGCCCTTGGGGTCGTTGGCGGCGGTGAGGCAGCCGGCGGGCTTGTAGAAGCGCCACAGCCGCGCGCTTTCGGCCGGGCGGACCGGCTTGCCGTCGACGGTGACCCCGGTGAGCGTTTCGAGGATGGTCGCGGGGGTGGTCAGCACCTGTCCGTCGAGCGCGATGCGGCCCTCGGCGATCATCCGCTCGATCTCGCGGCGGGAGGCGATTCCGGCCCGCGCAAGGAGCTTGGCGATGCGCTGCGGGCCGCCGCTGGGCGCGGCTGGCTTGCGGCTGGGCTCGCCCCGTGACGGGCCGCCCTTTTTCTGTGCCCGCTTTTGCGGCACAGGCGCGGCTCTCGTTCGTTCCGGGGGCAAGACCAAGTTCCTTGAAGTTAGGGGTGCCCGGGTGCTGTTCAGCAAGCGCAAGCGGATCGTCAAGCGCATCCTCATCGTCGAGGACGAGCCGCTGGTCGCGTTCGACAATGAAACCATGGTCGCCGACGCCGGCTATACGGTGGTCGCGACGGTCGACGCTTATGCCGACGTGGTCCGCGTTCTCGATACCGAAGCCGAGAAATTGCCGCCGAGTGGCGACGAGGACGAGGACCCGCGCGGGGTCGACCTCATTCTCACCGACATCAGCCTGGCGGGAAAGCGCGACGGTTATGCGGTCGCGCGCGAAGCGAGCAAGCGGGGCATCCCGGTACTGTTCGTCAGCGCGTCCCCGCCCGAAGGCGCCGAGGAAATCGCGCTCGGCTACATGCTCAAGCCCTATCAGGAGCGGACACTGCGCGCCGCGCTGCGCGAGGTCGACAAAAGGCTGGCGGGCGAGCGCACCAAGAAGATCGACGGAATGGTGCTATACGAGGCGGCGGCGAAGCCCGCCTAGTCGACCGCCTCGTCGAGCAGGCGGTGGAAGTCGGCGATGCCCGATTCGAGGGTGCCGAGCGTGACCTGCTGGATTAGCCCCGCCGAAATCCCTTGGTGACAGAGCGCCGCGGCGCGGAAGTCCTCGCCGCCGAAGGTGCCGGCGTCGAGCAGGTCCCAGCTCTTGCGCCAGTGCGCCTCGGCCTCGTTGGTCTGCGGCGCCTCGGGGATGAGCATGACGTCCTCGACCCGGGTCGAGCCGACGCCCTGCGGATAGCAGAGCAGCAGGTTGATGTAGTCGGGCGAGACGATGATCACGCTGTTGGGGAAGAAGTGGTAAGTGAAGGTCGCCGCGCGGCGGATCTGCGTCCAGTCGTCGCGCTCGACCCGCGCCAGATAGTCGGTCCGGCCGACCACCGCCCGCTGGTGCTGGCCGATGCGGTCGGCGACGGTGATCCCGTCGGCGAAGAAAGGCGCGATGGTCGCCGCGTGCAGCCGCTGGACGTGATAGCTTTCGAGGAAGGCGTCGATCACCAGCTTCCAGTTGGCGGCGACTTCATGGGTGCGGCGCTGGTAGAGGTGCAAGCCGGCAAGGCCGAACGCCTCCATGTCGGGGGTGAGGGCCTCGACTCCGCCGAAGTCCGCGTCAGGGTCGCGCGAGAACCAGATGAGGCCGCCGCTTTCACACGCGGCGAAGCGCGCCAGCGGCATTTCCGCCTTGTCGAGGCCGGGGAAGCAGTCGGGACGGGGCACGGCGGCGAGGCGGCCGTCGGCACGATAGGCCCAGGCATGATAGGGGCAGACGATCCGGCTGGCGGGGACCGGCTCGGTCGTCTCGAGCAGGCGCGTGCCTCGATGGCGGCAGACGTTGGCGAGGACGTGGACCTGCCCGTCGCCGTCGCGGCTGACGATCAGCGGGACGCCATAATCGTCGTGGGTGACCGCCATGTTCGGGCGCGGCAGCAGCGCCGACGGGCCGAGCAGCAGCGGCTGGCGGGCGAAGACGATGGCTTGCTCGCGGGTGAAGCGGTCGGGATCGGTATAGAGCGCGGCGGCGAGCTGCTGCACGCCCGAGCCGAGCAGCGCCTCGCCACGCGCGAGCTGGTCGACCAGTTCGCGTTGACCGGCGGTGGGGCGCGACGAACGGAGCGGTGCATCCATCGAAGCGGACAGTGCCCCTGTTGCACCGACCATGCAAGCGGCTAGGGTCGGACCCTGGGCGAAGGGAGAGGTGGATTGGCGAGCGCGGGGACGGCGGACGGCAAGCCGGCACGGCCGAAGGGCTGGCGGCTGCTCAAGGTGGCGTTGTCGACGCGCAAGTCGGCGATCATGCTCGCCTTCGGCTTCTCCTCGGGACTGCCGTTCGCGCTGCTGATTGGGACGCTCAACGCCTGGCTCGGCGACGCCAAGATCAGCCTGGCGACGATCGGCGTGCTGTCGTGGATCGGCCTTACCTACAGCTTCAAATTCCTGTGGTCGCCGCTGGTCGACCGGGTCGAGCTGCCGCTGCTGGCGAGGCTCGGCCGGCGCAAGAGCTGGATCCTGCTCTGCCAGGCGGTGCTGATCGCGAGCTTCTCGCTACTGGCGCTGACCAATCCCGCGACCAACATCGGCTGGTTCGCGATCTTCGCGGTGATCGGCAGCTTCGCCTCAGCGACGCAGGACATTGCGGTCGACGCGTGGCGGATCGACGTCGCCGACGAGGAGGTCCCGGTCGAGCTGCTCTCGGCGATCTATCAGTTCGGCTATCGCATCGCCTCGATCGTCGGCGGCGCGCTGGCGCTGTTCCTGGCGGCGCGGATGAGCTGGGGGCTGGTCTATGCGATCATGGCCGCGCTGGTGCTGGTGGTGCTGATCATCGCCACCCAGGCGCCCGACACCGAGCGGCCGCCCAAGGGCCTGCTCAACGCCCAGCTCGAACAGGCGGGCGAGCTCAACCCGACGGTGCGCGCGGTCGCGCTGGCGATCGTCAGTCTGGCGTGGGCCTGGGCGATCGTCACCATCGGCCATTTCATGACCTCGATGCTGACCGTCGCGCCGGGCGCCAAGCCGCCATCGGTCGCCGACTTCACCAAGAATATCGGGCCGTGGATCATCGCCGCGACGGTGCTGGTGCCGCTGATCGTCGCCGCGACGACCAACTGGTTGCGCGCGCATGGGCGCGGGGTCCAGGTGGAAGCGGGCAGCGCGACCGGCGCCGGCCGCACCGCGCTCAATCACATGTACGGGGCGCTGGTCTCGCCGCTCGCCGAGCTGTCGGGGCGGCTCGGCTGGGGCGTGCTGATCATCATCGGCTTCATCCTGACCTACGCGCTTTGCTACAACATCTGGTCGAGCTTCGCCTTCCCCTTCTACCTCGACTATCTGAAGTACACGAAGGACGAGGTGGCGTTCGCGTCCAAGATCTTCGGCATCATCATGA
Source organism: Sphingomonas ginsengisoli An et al. 2013 (assembly GCF_009363895.1). Classification (NCBI taxonomy): domain Bacteria; kingdom Pseudomonadati; phylum Pseudomonadota; class Alphaproteobacteria; order Sphingomonadales; family Sphingomonadaceae; genus Sphingomonas; species Sphingomonas ginsengisoli (ex An et al. 2013). Next base: position 2,925,910 of record NZ_CP045434.1, read on the forward strand.
CGATGATCGGGATCAGCCTGGGCGGCTACCTATTCGGGCGGCTGGGCAAGTTCCCGACGGTGCTAATCGGCGCGGCGGTGACCCCGTTCGGCAACCTCGTCTATGCCGACCTCGCCGATGGCGGCCCGGTGATCGACACGGTGGCGCGGGTGACCGGCCTGACCGCGCTCGGCGGCCTGCTCGGCGCCGACGAGCGGATCGTCCGCCTGCTAATGGCGATCAGCTACGAGAATATCGCCACCGGCATCGCGCTGACCGCTTTCGTCGCCTACCTCTCGGGGGTCGTCTCGAAGAAGTTCACCGCGGTCCAATATTCTTTGCTGTCGTCGCTGACCTTCCTGGTCGGCTCGCTCGGGCGTGGCGTCGCGGGCGAGGCGTTCGACAAATATGGCTATGCTCTGGTGTTCCGCTGGACCGCGACGGCGGGGCTGATCGCGGTCGCCTTCGTGCTGCTCGAATGGGCCCGGGTCAGCGCCCGCGAGCGCCGCGAGCGCGCGCTGCAACCCGCCGACGAGGGCGCCAAAGCGACCGAGGCGCTGGGCGAAAGCGGGGAGCCGGCGCGCTAGGTCGGCAGCTCGCCGTTGCGCTCGAGGACCTCGCCGGCGAGGTAAAGCGAACCGGCGATGAGGATCGGGCCGGGCAGGTCCGCCAGCGCTTCAGTGAGGCCTGACGTCGCCCGGCCGGCGTAGCGCGCCGCGAGCGCCTGCGGATCGTGGCAGTCGTGTCCCTCGATCGGGACGAAGGTAAGGTTCAGCGCGTGGCGGGCGAGGAGCGGGACGATCGCGTCGGCCTGCTTGCTGGCGAGGATGCCGAGGACGAGGTGCATCGGTTGGGGCAGGGCATCGGCCAGCGCTTGGGCCGCCGCCGCATTATGCGCGCCGTCGAGCCAGACCTCGCGCCCCGCCGCGAGCGGGCCGCGGGGGTCGAGTTTCTGCATCCGGGCGGGCCAGGTGGCGGTGGCGACCCCTTGGTGGAGCGCGGCGTCTGACACCTCAAGCTGCGCCTGCGCGCGCAGCATCGCTGCCGCCAGACTGGCGTTGCGCTGCTGATGCGGTCCGGGGAGCGAGGGATGCAGGGTCGGGTCGAGGTGCCAGTCGTGACCTTCGACCAGCAACGGCGCACCGACGCGGGCGGCCGTCGCCGCGACCGCCGCGGTGGCGCCGGCGGGATAGTGCTGGACGACGAGCGGCACGCCCGGCTTGGCGATCCCGGCCTTCTCGAAGCCGATGCGGGCGAGTGGCTCGGCCGGCGTGCCGGGTTCGTCGGCGAGGAGAAAGGCCTCGTGGTCGATGCCGAGGCCGGCGATGCCGCAAACCAGTGGCGCCTCGATGACGTTGGTCGCGTCGAGCCGGCCGCCGAGCCCGACCTCGACGATGCAGGCGTCGGCGGGGGTTGTGGCGAAGGCGAGGAAGGCGACCGCGGTGTTCACCTCGAACAGGCTGGCGCTCAGATCCTCATTGGCGTCGAGCGCTTGGACCATCAGCGCGGCGAGCTCGTCGTCCGAGATGAGCGTGCCGGCGATGCGGATGCGCTCGTTGTAGCGGACGAGGTGCGGGCTGGTGAAGGCGTGAACGCGGTGGCCGGCGGCCTCGAGCGCGGCGCGGAGGAAGGCGCAGGTCGAACCCTTGCCGTTCGTTCCAGCGACGTGGAACACCGGCGGAAGCCGGTCCTGCGGGCGACCGAGCCGGTCCAGCAGCGCACGAATGCGGTCGAGGCCGAGCTGGTCGCGGCCGGCATATTGGGTCGCCTGGCGGGCGATCAGCGCCGCCACCCGCGGATCCGCCGAGCGGATCACTTCCTTCATGTCAGGCGGCTTCCCGCTCCGGCGCCAGATAAGCGATGAGCTTGCCGATCGTCTCGCGCAGCTCGGCGCGGGGGACGACCCGGTCGACCATGCCGTGGTCGCGTAAGTATTCGGCGCGCTGGAAGCCCTCGGGCAGCTTCTCGCGGATGGTCTGCTCGATCACCCGCTGGCCGGCGAAGCCGATCAGCGCACCCGGCTCGGCGAGCTGAACATCGCCGAGCATGGCGTAGCTGGCGGTGACGCCGCCGGTGGTCGGGTCGGTCAGCACGACGATGTAGGGGAGGCCGGCTTCGCGCAGCTCGGCCAGCGCGACGGTGGTGCGTGGCATCTGCATCAGACTCAGGATGCCTTCCTGCATCCGCGCGCCGCCGGCCGCGGTGAAGATGATGTAGGGGGCCATCGCCTCGAGCGCGGCCTTGACCCCGGCGACGAAGGCCGAGCCGACCGCCACCCCCATCGACCCGCCCATGAAGGCGAAGTCCTGGACCCCGACGATCGCCAGGCGGCCCTCGATCAGGCCGCGCGCATTGAGCAGGGCGTCGCGCTCGTCGGTCGCGGCGCGGGCGGCCTTGAGGCGGTCGACGTAGCGCTTGGTGTCGCGGAACTTGAGCGGATCCTCGCGCACCTCGGGGCTGGGGAGAAGCTGGTATTTCCCCTCGTCGAACAGGATCGAGAAGCGCTGCTCGGCGCGGATGCGGTCATGGTGCTCGCAGCGCGGGCAGACCCAGAGGTTGTCTTCCCATTCCTTGATGAAGACCATCGTCCCGCAGGTCTTGCACTTGTGCCACAGATTCTCGGTCGCCTGCCGCTTGGGGAGGAAGGAGATGCTGTTGCGGACGCGGGTGAGCCAGCTCATGGGCGAAATCTCTGTTTGAAAGGGTGGCGGCGGACTAACGCCCGAGGGGGCTAGAGGGAAGCGGCGATCGCCCGCGCGGTGGCGGCGGGGTCGGCGGCGCCGGTGATCGGCCGGCCGATGACCAGCATCGAGGCGCCCGCGGCGAGCGCATCGGCGGGGGTCATCACGCGCTTCTGGTCGGCCAGCTCGCCGCCGGCGGGGCGGACACCGGGAATCACGAAATAGCCGTCGGGCCAGACGCTGCGCGCGGCGGCGACTTCGGCGCCCGAGCAGACGATGCCGTCGCAGCCGGCGGCGCGGGTGAGCTCGGCGAGGCGGCGGACCTGGTCCTCCGGCGCACCGGCGACGCCGATCGCGCCGAGATCGCTCTCGTCGAGGCTGGTGAGCACGGTCACCGCGACGACTTTGGTCTCGGGCCGCGCGGCGGCGCGGGCGGCGGCGAGCATCGCCTGGCCGCCGGCGGCGTGTACGGTCAGCACCGCCGGCTTGAGCGGCGCCAGCGCCTCGACCGCCTTGGCGACCGTGTTGGGAATGTCGTGCAGCTTGAGGTCGAGGAAGATCGGCAGCCCCTCGACCGCCAGCCCGCGCACCCCGCCGGGGCCGTTGGCGGCGAAGAATTCGAGGCCGAGCTTGATCCCGCCGACCGAGGCGCGGACCGCCGAGGTCAGCCGCTGCGCGCGCGACAGGTCGGGCGTATCGAGCGCGACGAAGATCGGGCTGGTCATAGGGTCGGGCTGCCGTCGACCGGCGCGGCGGGCGGATTGGCGATCGGCTCGACCGGCCGGGCGGGCACGCCCTGCCGTCGCTTCAGCGCCCAGATCCGCCCGCGCAGGATGAGGAAGGTCGGGAGGAAGCCCAAGAGGAAGACGATCAGGACCAGCAGCGGGATCTTGATGTCGGCCTGGAACGGTCCCCACAGGTTCAGGGTGACGTCGGACCAGTTGTTGCGACCGAGGATCGCGAGGAAGACCGCGATCACCACCCAGAATGTCGTGCGCAGGAACTGCATGGCGGCTTCCTAGGACAGGAGCGGAGCCTTTGCCAGCTTGGGTGCGTTCGTCGCTGCAACCTATCGCTTTGCCGCACTCGCGCGGCGGGCCCGTTGAGCGTCTCCCACCTGACCGCCAAGAGCTTGCGCTCCGGGGAGGATGGTCCACTGAAGAAGAGCACCCTGTTTGGGGCGGGTGCGGTGCTGCTGGTCGGCGCCGCGATTGCCAGCGTCCGCGTGGTGGACAGCGGGACGCCTGCGCGCGCCCAGGGCGGGGCGACGGTGTCGGCGGCCAATTTGGCGCTGGCCAAGGTCGCGCCTGAAGCGCGCGAGGACGTCAATTATGCGCAGATCGACGCGCGGCTGAAGCAATTGGTGACCAAGCCCGGGATGGTCGGGCTGGCGGTCGGGATCGTCGAGAACGGCCGGATCACCTTCTTGAACGGCTATGGCGAGACCGTGGCCGGGTCGGGCGACAAGGTGACGCCGCAGACGGTGTTCCGCTGGGCCTCGTGCAGCAAGGGGGTAGCCGCGACGATGGTCGCCAAGCTGGCCGAGCAGGGCAAGGTCAAGCTCGACGCGCCGCTGGTGACCTACGCGCCGGGGCTCAAGCTGCCGACCGGAGCCGAATATCGCGCCACCGTCAGCGACCTCCTCAGCCATCGGTTGGGGCTGCCCAAACACAGCTTCGACAACAAGCTGGAAGAAGGCGATTCGGTGCCCATGCTCAAGGCGCAGTTGGCGACGGTCGGGCTGGGCTGCGCGCCGCATAGTTGCTGGAGTTACCAGAACGTCGCTTATGACGGGGCCAGCGACATCGTCGCGAAGGCGACCGGCAAGACCTACCAGCAGACGGTCATCCAGCAATTGTTCGGGCCGATCGGGATGACCTCGGCGAGCATGACCCGCGACGCGCTGCTGGCCTCGCCGAGCTGGGCGCGGCCGCACAGCATCGGGCGCCGGCCGCTCGAGGTGACCGAGCCTTACTACGACGTGCCCTCGGCGGGCGGGGTCAACAGCAACATCAAGGATATGGCGCTGTGGATGATCGCCCAGGCGGGCGGGATGCCGAGCGTGCTGTCGCCGCGGGTGCTGGCGGAGCTGCACGCGCCGCTGGTGAAGACGCCGGGCGAGCGCCAGCGGATGCGCAAGTTCCTCGAGCGGCTGGGCGATGCCTATTACGGGCTCGGCTGGCGCAGCTACGATTATGCCGGGCATACGATCGTCGGACACCGCGGCGGGATCAACGGCTACCGCTCGCTGATCCTGTTCGATCCGGCCAAGAAGAGCGGCGTGGTGGCGCTGTGGAACAGCAACACCAACCAGCCCGGCGGGCTCGAGTTCGAGGTGATGGACATGCTCTATCACCTGCCGTTCCGCGACTGGCTCGAACTGAGCAAGACGCGCGGCCGGCTGGTCGAGCCGACCGACGACACCGAGGACAGCGGCGCGCCCGAAGTCGCGGCGCGGAGCGGCGGCGGGGGTCTCAGCAGGGGCCGCTGACCGGCCGGGACGCACGGTCCCGCTTCAAGGCATGGGAACAAGGGTCTGCGCGTGCCGGTTGGGGAACTCCAGTCCGAGGAGACCACCATGCCCGACGCCGTCACACTGCTGAAGGAAGATCACCGCAAGGTGGAAGACTTGTTCGAGCAATATGAGGACGCCGTGCGGGACGGCCGCAAGCGCAAGCTCGCCGAACAGATCGCAGCCGAGCTCATCGTCCACAGCCAGATCGAAGAAGAAATCTTCTATCCGGCGTGCGAGGGCAAGGTCGAGGAAGCCGACCTCAAGGAAGCTTATGTCGAGCATGACGCGGCCAAGGTGCTGATCGCCGAAATCATTGCCGGCGGTCCGGACGACGATTATTACGACGCCAAGGTGAAGGTGCTGAAGGAAGAGATCACGCACCACATCAAGGAAGAGGAAGGTTGGCTCAGCGGCATGTTCAGCCAGGCCAAGCGCCATGGCGTCGACATGGATGCCTTGGGTGAGGAGCTGGCGGCGCGAAAGACCGAACTGATGGGCGGCATCAAGAAAAACGGGCTGCCCAAGGTCAAGCTGACGACCATGGACGAAGTGAAGGTCTAGTCGACCGGTTCGAGGTCGGGATTGCCGATCAGGAAAGCGAGCGGGACCGCGAGGCAGAGGGCGGCGAGCGGCAGGAGCAGGACTTGGCCGCCGGCAGCGATCATCAGCGCCAGCGGCGGGATGCACAGCAGCAGCAGCATGGTCAGGACCAGCGGCCCCGAGCCCTCGCGGACGGTGTCGCGAAGGCGGTCGCGCTCGCCGAACAGGCGGGTCAGCAGCGCGACGATCCGGCTCGCCGAGCGGCGGCAGAAGGCCGGCACCAGCGCGTGAATGAAGCAGGCGATCGCGGCGGCGAGGAGCAAGGCGGCGACCAGCGACGCGAAGGCGAGGTGCTGGAGATAGCTCTCGCCCGCTTCGTGGAGATGCTCGCGACTGGCTTCGAGGACAGGTTTGCTGTGGCTCATGCGGACAGAGCAGGACAGAAGCCGGCACCTCGTCAAGCTCCGCGCGGTGAACGGCGGGCGCCGACCGCCCAAACGAAAGCCGGCGTCGCGGGGGGAGCGCGACGCCGGCGGGAAGCGGCGACAAGGGGAGCACCGCCGCTTTGGGGTAGAAATCAGGCGCCGATCAGGACCGGGGTGCCGACGGTGGTGACCTGGTAGAGCTTGGCGGCGAAGGCGCTCGGCAGGCGGACGCAGCCGTGGCTGGCCGGCTCACCCGGATTGTGGCCGGCGTGGAGCGCGATGCCGTAGGTGTCGATCCGCTGCATGAACGGCATCGCGGCATTGTCGTACTTCTTGCTGCGATACATCGGCTGCTTTTCGAGCACGTTGAAGATGCCGGTCGGCGTGTCCTTGCCGGGCTTGCCGCTGGATACGGTGGTGACGCCGATCAACTGGTCGCCGCGATAGACGTAGGCCATCTGGTCAGTGAGGCTGATGACCACGCGCGACGGGCCGCTGCCAAGGTCGCTCGCCCAGACATATTGGCCGGGCTTGAGCACCTTGGGACCGAACGTGTCCATCATGTCCATCCGTGCCGTGTCGGCGGCACTGGCGGCTTCCATCTTGGCTTCTTCGGTCTCCATCGAGGCCGAGGCTGCGGTCGGAATCGAGAGTGCAAGCATCCCCGACGCCGCCAGCGCGATCGCTAGCTTCTTCATTGCTCTCACCTGCAAAAATTCAGTTGACTTCTTTTGAAAGCTGAAACGGAGCAGGTGCGCGGCTGTTCCCGCAGTGACGGGGGCGAAACGGTCCGTAGGCTCGGAAAAGGCAAAGAAAAGCGCCGCTCCCGACCGTAGGGGAGCGGCGCCGGATGCGGCTCAGTACTGATTCGGATCAGACGTGCGCGCTAAGGAACTTTTCAAGGTCGCTGCAGCCGCCGACCTGCTCGCCGTCGACCCAGATCTGCGGGGTGGTGTCGACGCCGTGCTTTTCCTTGAAGGCCTCGACCTCTTCGCGGCTCGACAGGATGTGCTCCTCGACGTCGAAGCCGTTTTCGTCGAGCAAGTCCTTGGCGCGGCGGCCGAAGGGGCATTCGTGGTCGGGCAGGACCATGCGGTAGATGGTGGCGGATGGCATGTCGGTCTCCGTGGCTGGATGGCTTGCCTTCAAGAGCGCGCCATCGCCGCGCCGGTTCCGTCAGCCGAGGCTGACGAAACTGTCGAGGACGCGCTTGCGGCCGGCGTGCTCGAAATCGATCTCGAGCTTGTTGCCCTCGATGACGGCGATGGTGCCGTAGCCGAACTTGCCGTGGAACACGCGCTGGCCGAGCGAGAGGTCGTCGCGGCCCTTGTTGCCGAGGCTGACCGCGCTGGCGCGGACCTCGACCGGCGGACGGGCGCTGTGCGCCGGGCGGCCGCTGCGGTCGTCGAGCTGGGCGCGGAAGTCGGAGGCGGCGCGCTGGAAACCGGGACCGCGGGTGCTCGCGCGGGCGACGTGGGCGAAGGGGTCGCTATGTTCGCTCCACTGGGCTCGCCACAGCGACTCGCCGCCGGTCATGGTGGTTTCCTGCTCGACATGGTCGGCGGGAAGCTCGGCGATGAAGCGGCTGGGAATCGAGCTTGTCCACTGGCCGTAGATGCGGCGGTTGGCGGCGTGGAAGATGGTGGCGCTGCGCCGCGCGCGGGTGATCGCGACATAGGCCAAGCGGCGTTCTTCCTCGAGGCTGGCGAGTCCGCCTTCGTCGATCGCGCGCTGCGAGGGGAAGACGCCCTCTTCCCAGCCGGCGAGGTAGACCATCGGGAATTCGAGGCCCTTGGCGGCGTGGATGGTCATGATGGTCACCTTGGGCTCACCACGCGCGGCGTCATTGTCCATCACCAGGCTGACATGCTCGAGGAAGGCGGGGAGGCTTTCATATTCCTCCATCGCACGGGCAAGTTCGGCGAGGTTTTCGAGCCGGCCAGCGGCCTCGGCCGAACGTTCGGCCTGGAGCATGGCAGTGTAGCCCGATTCCTCGAGCATGAGCCGGGCGATCTCGGCGTGGGGGGCGGCGCGGTTGGCGCCGGTCTCGGCGGGCAGGTTGGCGCCGTCGGTCGCGGTCGACAGGTGCATCTGCCGCCAGCGGGCGAAGTCCCCGACGAAGCGGCCGAGGCTGCGGCGGGCCTGGGGGGTCATCTCGTCCGAATCGAGCATCTGCGCGGCCGCCAAGAGTAGCGGCAGCTGGGCGGCGCGGGCGTGGCGGTGGATCGCCGCCACCGCCTTGTCGCCCAATCCGCGCTTGGGGGTGTTGACGATCCGCTCGAAGGCGAGGTCGTCGGCGGGGGACTGGATCAGGCGGAGGTAGGCGAGCGCGTCGCGGATCTCGGCGCGCTCGTAGAAGCGGAAACCGCCGACGATCTGGTAGGGGAGGCCAATCGCGATGAAGCGTTCCTCGAACTCGCGGGTCTGGAACTGGGCGCGGACGAGGATGGCGACGTCGTCGGGGGTGCCGCCATTGCGCTGGTGCGCCTCGACCTCCTCGCCAACCCGGCGCGCTTCCTCGGGGCCGTCCCAGACGCCGATCACGCGGACCTTGTCGCCGACGTCGACCTCGGTCCACAGCGTCTTGCCGAGCCGGCCGCTGTTGTTGGCGATGAGCCCGCTGGCGGCGCCGAGGATGTGCGGGGTCGAGCGGTAATTCTGCTCGAGCCGGATCACCGCGGCGCCGGGGAAATCGACCTCGAAGCGGAGGATGTTGGCGACCTCGGCGCCGCGCCACGAATAGATCGACTGGTCGTCGTCGCCGACGCAGCACAGGTTGCGGCGCGGCTCGGCGAGCAGCTTCAGCCACTCATACTGGACCGCGTTGGTGTCCTGATATTCGTCGACCAAGATGTAGCGGAAGCGGTCGCGGTAGCGCTCGAGCACGTCCGCGTGGGTGCGGAAGATGGTCAGCATGTGGAGCAGCAGGTCGCCGAAGTCGCAGGCGTTGAGCGTTTTCAGCCGCTCCTGATAGCGGGCGTAGAGCTCACCACCGCGGCCGCTGGCGAAGGCCTCGCTCTCGCCCGCGTCGACGTCGGCGGGGACCATCCCCTTGTTCTTCCAGCGGTCGATGCAGGCGGCGAGCTGGCGCGCGGGCCAGCGCTTTTCGTCGAGCTCGGCGGCAACGATCAATTGCTTGAGCAGGCGCAGCTGGTCGTCGGTGTCGAGGATGGTGAAGTTGGACTGGAGGCCGGCAAGCTCGGCATGGATGCGGAGCATCTTGGCGCCGATCGAGTGGAAGGTGCCGAGCCACGGCATCCCTTCGATCGCGCCGCCGCTGATCCGGCTGACCCGCTCCTTCATCTCGCGCGCGGCCTTGTTGGTGAAGGTGACGGCGAGGATCTGGCTCGGCCAGGCGCGGCGGGTGGCGATGAGGTGGGCGAGGCGGGCAGTGAGCGCGGCGGTCTTGCCGGTCCCGGCGCCGGCCAGCACCAGCACAGGGCCGTCGGTGGTCAGCACCGCCTCACGCTGGGGCGCGTTCAGCCCGTGGAGATAGGCGGGGTCGGGCTGGGCGAGCGGAGTGACGGCGGATTCGGGCACATGCCCGAGGTAGAACGCGCGGAACGAAACGGCAACTTCCAGCGCGAATCGGGAAGCGGGCTGTTAAGCCCGAAATCCCCATTATCCACAGGCTTCGCACCTCCGAATCCGTTTTGCGCGAATCGGAAAACGGGTCATCTTGAATGGGTGATCGGGGGCAGCGGCCTCCGCCGGAACGGACCGGACCCGCAAGGGGAAGGGAAGAACTGGAAGGGGTTTAGCAACCGATCTCCGCCGGCGAAGGCGCCGGAGTGGAATTCATGGGCACGAAGGCTTCCCCAGGATGTCGTCGGTCCCGCGAAGGATCTCCGGAGAGCGCTGTCGGCAAGAGGCGCCGGAAGAGATGATCTTCTTCGCTTCGCTCGATCGGTCGGTCCTCGGACATGACCAGGAAGGTGAGACGAACGATCGTCCCAAGAAGGGCCGCGGAACGACGAGCGATGGTCTGGTGGTCGCAAGATGCCAGGTCCGGTCCGAAGCTCCGGCAATATGGGTCTGGTGCGGCAACGCGTCAGGTCCGGACGGCAGGAGGGGAGGACAGCCCGAACGAAGTCAGCGCGCCGCAAGGCGAGATGACCGCGAGAAGCACTTCCGCAAGGAAGGGTGGATGCGAGCGAGGGCAGAAGCAGTTCGACAGGGCGGTTTCCGCAAGGGAGCAGGCCGGACGAGTTGGGGAAAGGGCTTCCGAGGAGGAAGCGGCGCTTGAAACGAACGCGACGCCTGAGCTGGTACGCAAGGATCGTGAACTGGGAGGGTCCCAAGGCCCGACCGCGAAGCGAACACCGGCCGATCCAAGACTCGGCGCAGTGGGGGCTGGCAGCGATGCCGGCCCCCATTTCGCGTTGGGGTCGAATGGCATCTGGCTAGGCGGGGCGGCGCTGCGCGGGGCCGGGTGGGCCGGCCATGAAAAAGGCGGCGGCATCGCTGCCACCGCCCTCTCCACTCATCGTTGGTGACGCGTTAGTCGAGCATCGAGGCCGGCACCTTGCCGCCGTTCGCCGCGAGCTGCTTCATCGTCGCCTTGTGCAGCCAGATGTTCATCTCGGCGCTGCCGTCGAGCGCGCCGGTGTAACCAAGCTCCTTCGCCAACTCCTTGCGGTTCTCGAGGCTCGAATCGATCCCGAGCAACTTCATCAGGTCGACGATCGAGGTCTTGTAGTTGAGGTCAGGATTGCCCTTTTCCTGGGCGATCTGCTGAAGGACCTGCTCGACATCGACCTGTTGCTGCGTCGCGGGCGCCGGCGCAGGCGCCGTGGCGACGCCGCCCTGGGGCTGCGGCGTGGTCGAGGCAGGGGTTCCGGCGGGCATGCCGGCCGGGATCTGCTGCGTTGGCGCGGCCGACTTGTGACCGAAGATGGCGTCCTTGATCTTGCCGAAAAAGCTCATGATTCAGGCCTCCATTCCGTGCTTGAGGTTACTCACCTTGTCGTGCCCCTTGAGGACCGACTGGTACGCGCGCTCGACCACCGACCGGCTGTCGGTCGGCAGGTTGGCATCCTTGAGCGCCAGCTCGAACTTCTCCTTGAGATAGTCCTCGCCTCGCTCGACCTCGTTGATGATCGCCTTGTCGTCGCGGCCGGTGACCGCCGCCTTCAGATCGAGGAAGCGCTGGTGGGTCGCGCCGAGGAAGCTGCCGTCCTCGGGCGGGGTGCCGCCGGCGCGACGGATTTCCGCACGAAGGTCCTCGACCAGCTGGCTACGGTCGTCGGCCATCGACCGGAAGAGTTCCTGGAAACGGGTCGAGTCGGCGTTGCTCGCGGCGTCGCGATAGCCGTTGATCGAGTCGATCAGGGTGGTCGTCAGCGTCTCGAGCGTGGCGGTGCCGGTGTCGGCCATCGAAGGTTTCTCCAGATTAGTGAAATTTGTGGCTCGTCAACGAACGGCGGGAGCGGGAGTTCGCTCGCGACCAAGAAAAAACGCGCCGCAATGAACGGCATTCCCGGAGAGCCCGGTCCGGCTTGAATCCGTCGCCGCTTTGGGGCTTCTTCGGCGGCACAGCGGGGGTGGGCATGGACGCAATCGCCGAGACGACGGGCGCCAGCGGGCGCGACTGGCGCCTTCCGCGGCTCGGCGATCATGCATTGATCCTCTATCGGCTGATCTGGGCGCTGCTGGTCACGGTCGCCATTCTGGCGAACCTCGCCGGGCCTTATTACAACGATCGCCTGCAAACCCAGGTGTTCAATCCGTTTTCCGACCTTGGCCTACGGCAATGGGATGGTCGTCGCCTGCAGGTGCCGCATCGCCCGGCACTGGAACGGGCGGGAATTGTGGCGGGGTCGGAGATCGTTGCGATCGGCGGTCGGCACGTCGCCGCCGACGCCAGCCTCGAAGCGGTGGCGAAACGTCTGCAGGCGCAGCCCAATCCAGCCACGGTCACGATCCGCCGACCCGATGGGCACGAGCGCACCTATCGCCTGCAACGAAGCAACCGCTGGATCGAGCTGAGCTATGTCGGGACGGGCCTCACCAAGGCGAGCCGACTTGCGATCGATCTGGCCGTGGCGGGGATTGCCAACGTGCTGCTGTTGAGCGCCTCGACCCTCTTGTTCTGGCGGCGGCCGCGCGACGGACTTGCGGTGCTGCTGGCGCTGGCGACTGCGACCTTCGCGGCCAGCGACAACCTGACGTATTTTACGTGGCGCGAACTCGGCCTGTCGGACCTGGCCGGCTATGTCAGTGCGGCTGCCACGGCTGCGCTCTTGCTCGGCATGTTGCTGTCCCCCGATGGTCGCTTTCAGCCGCCGTGGAACCGCTGGGTCGCGCTGACCATGGTGTCGGCGATCCTGTTCAGTTTCCTTGGGCCGTTGCTCGGCGTGCCGGTCTGGGCCTCGATCCTGCCGTTCATCGGCTCGTTCCTGGCGGTGCTGGTCGCCATGCGCGCGCGGTTTCGGGCGACGCCGTCCGGGACCGCGGCCTGGCAACAGCAGCGCTGGTTGGTGCTGGGTCTGGGAGTTGCCGCGGTGAGCGTGGTAGCGACGTTCATCCTCAATTCGCTGGCCCAGACGACCCTGCTGACGCGGCAACAGCTTGTCTGGGCCTATATCGGGGGCGGTGTGGCCCAGTCGCTGGTTACCCTGTTCATCGTCGCCGGGATGCTCGTCGCGTTGCTGCGCTATCGCCTCTACGACGCCGACGCCGCGCTCAGCCGGTCGGCGGGCTATGCGGTCGTCGGCCTCATGTTCGCGGCGCTGTTCGCGGGCTTCGCCAAGGCGATCGAGATCGGCATGGACACCGCCTTCGGCTCGTCGAGCGGGGCGGTCCCCGGCATTGCCGCGGCGGTGCTGGCGACCGTGGTCGTGACCCCGGCGCAGAGCCGCATTCAGAATTGGGCGGACAATCGCTTTCGCAAGGCGCTCGGTCACCTGCGGCGCGACCTGCCGGCGAGCGTCGACGACCTTCGCGAGACCGCGAGCCTGGCGGAGTTACTCGACGACGTGCTCGAGCGGGTCAGCGTCGGCGTACGCGCGACGGCGGCGGCGATCGAGATGGACGGCCGGATCGTCGCCGAGCGCGGCGCGGCGATGACCGACTGGCCGCTTCGCCTGCCGCTCCAGATCGAGCATCATCATGCCGGCGAGGAGGGCTGGGTGCTGGTCGGGCCGCGGCCGGACGGCAGCCCGCTCGGCAAGGACGAGCGCGAGGCGCTCGAGAGCGTGCTCGATCCGGTCAGCCGGGCGATCCGGATCGTACGGACCCGCGAGGAACGGGAGGCGCGGCAGGCGGCGCTCCTCGACGGCATCGGGCGACGGCTGGCGGCGCTCGAGGCGCGGCTGGCGTGAGGAGGTGGCCAGGCGCGGCGGCGATTGCCAACGGCGGCATCGCGCGACAGGTTGGTGCCCCGCGTACTTGAGGGAAGTGAAATGTCCGGTGTTGTGATGCTTACCGCTGCTGCCGCCGCGACGCTGCTTCAGCCGACCTCGAAATGGATCGTCGATTTCGACGAGACCCAATGCACCGCCTCGCGCGATTTCGGGACGGCGGAGAGGCCGCTGACGCTGCTGCTCAAGGCGCCGGTGACGGGCGATGTCATTCAGCTGTTCATCGCCCGCGGTGCGCTCGGCACGTCGGTCGCACAGCCGTTGCAGGCGACGGTGTCGTGGGGCGGGGCAGCGCCGCGGAAGATCGACGCGCTGACCTTCCGGGCGGTGACGGTCAAGCGGCAGATGTTCCTGATCAATCTGCCCCGGACGGATGTGGCCGCGGCGGCGGCGGCGGGCGCGAGCGACCTCAAGGTCGACGGCCTCGGGCTCGGCTTCGATTTCAACCTGGGCCCGCTCGCCAACATGCTGAAGGTGATGGACAGCTGCGTCAGCGATCTCGCCACGCACTGGAATTATCATGATGACAAGTCCGGTGCGGCCGACCCGCTCAAGACGCACGCCAAAGGACCGCTCGTGCGCCTGTTCAGCTCGGACGATTACCCCAGCGACGCCGTGCGCAACGATCAGAGCGGCGAGGTGGCGGCGGTGCTGCTGATCAATCCGGACGGCAAGGTGGCTGACTGCACGCTGACCAAGACCAGTGGGGTGGCGGTGCTCGACGCGCAGACCTGCGCGATCGTCCGCGACCGAGCGCGGCTGCAGCCGGCGATCGGGCTCGACGGCAAGGCGGCGCGCGACGTCTATACTTATCGCGTCCGGTGGCGGATGCCGTAACGCTGGAACAACGATCGCCGCTGGTGCAAGCGGGGACGACGCGGTAGCGGTCCTCGTGAGGGAGATTTCGAAATGCGCTTCACTCGCCTGCTGCTGACCGCCGCCTTGCTCGCCGCGCCGGCGCTGCCCGCCGCCGCCGCGCCGACCCCGACCATCGCGCAGGCGGTGGCGGCGACCGGCAACCGCAGCACCGACAATGTCGCGCTCGACGCGGGGCGCAAGCCGGCCGAACTGCTGAGCTTCTTCGGGGTGAAGCGCGGGATGCGGATGCTCGATCTGTTCGGGCTCAATGGCTATTGGGCCGAGATCGACGCCCCCGTGGTCGGCCCCCGCGGCCATGTGACCGTGTGGGAGCCGACCCAATTCTATACGCAACGCGGCCTCGACACCTGGCAGAAGGGCGCGGGCAAGCTGAGCAATGTGTCGGTGATCGTCAGCCCGTTCGAAGCGCCGGTGTGGCCGGCAGCGGCCTATGATTTCGCGCTGATCAACCTCGACTATCACGATACCTATTGGGAAAATGCCCAGCGCGGCGTCGTGCGGCAGGACCCGAATGCGTGGCTCGCCAAGCTCTATGCGGCGATCAAGCCGGGCGGCACTGTCGGAGTGGTCGACCATGTCGCCGCCGCCGGGAGCGACCCACGTCAGAGCGTCGAGGCCTTTCACCGAATCGACCCGGCGGTGCTCCGCGCCGACTTCGAGCGAGCTGGCTTCAAACTCGAGGCCGAGAGCGCGCTGCTGCGCAACCCGGCGGACGATCACAGCAAGCTGGTGTTTGACAAGAGCATCCGCGGGCACACCGACCGCGTCGTCTACAAGTTCCGCAAGCCGCGATGAGCGACGCGCCAGCGGTCGTCGCTGACGAGCCGGTGCCGGCGAGTGGGAGCCGCGGGGCGTGGCTGATCCTTGCCGCGCTGCTGGTCGGCTTGGTGCTCGGCGTGCTGGTCGGCAAGTCGGGCGACGGCTGGAAGGAGCCGCTGGTCCAAGCCGCGAGCCTCGTCGGCGGGCTGTGGCTTGACGCGCTGCGGATGACCGTCATCCCGTTGGTGATCGCGCTCTTGGTCAACGGCATCGTCGGCAGCGCCGATGCGGCGCGCGCGGGCGGGATCACCGCCAAGGCGATCGCCTGGTTCATGGTGTTCTACGTCTTCTCGTCGGCGGTCGGCGGGTTCGGGATGAAGCTGCTGACCGAGCTGTTTCCGTTGCCTGCCCAGGGCGCGGCGGCGCTGCGGGCAGGGCTGGCCGGCATCGACCAGAGTCAGGCGGCGAGCGCAGTTCCGACCGTCGCCGATTTCTTCAAGTCGATCATCCCGACCAACCCGGTTGCGGCCGCCGCCAACGACCAAATCCTGCCGCTGGTGGTGTTCACCGTGGTGTTCGCCTTCGCGCTGGCGAAGGTGGAGCGCGACAACCGGCGGGTGGCGCTGTCCTTTTTCCAAGCGATCGGCGACGCGATGCTGCGGGTGATCGGCTGGGTGCTGTGGCTGGCGCCAGCCGGGGTGCTGGCGCTGGCGTTCACCGTCGGCGCGGGGGCCGGCGGCTCGGCGCTCGGCGCGGTGGCGCATTATGTGGTGCTGGTCTCCTTGCTCGGGATCGTGGTGACGATCGCTGCGCTCCTGGTCGGGCTGGTGCTGGCGCGGGTGCCCCCTGGACGGCTGCTGAGCGCGATGGTCGGCCCGTCAGCGGTCGCCATTTCGACCCGCTCGTCGCTGGCGTCGCTGCCGGCGATGCTTGAGGCCGCGCGGCGACTGGGGGTCGACGAGGGCAAGGCCGACATCTTGCTGCCGATGGCGGTGGCGCTGCTGCGCGCGACGGGGCCGGCGATGAACGTCGGGGTGGCGGTCTATGTCGCGCACTGGTTCGGGATCGCGCTGCCGCTGCCGGCACTGATCGCCGGGATCGCGGTGGGTGCGCTGGCGTCGATTGGCGCGGTGAGCCTGCCGGGGCAGTTGAGCTTCTACACCTCGATTGCGCCGATCGCGCTGGCGATGGGGGTGCCGATCGAGCCACTGGCGCTGCTCATCGCGGTGGAGACCATCCCCGACATCATCCGCACGCTCGGCAATGTCGTCGCCGACGTGGCGGTGACTGCGGCGATTGCGCGCTCGGAGGGCAACACGCTCGAGGCGCCTCGGCCGTCTGCCGTCGAGGGAGCGCCGTTGGTCGAACCGCCGAGCGCCGCCACCGGCCGGTAGAGCGCCGGCTTCGGCGGCGGCGGTTGGCTGCTAGGGCTGTGCATGACGGAGCGAGGGCAGGACCCTTGCTGATCCCAGCCAGGGCCTCGCGCCGTCACCTTCCTCCCGAGGACCCCCGCGTCGGTCGCCGATCTTACAAGATCAGCGGCCGGCGATGGCCCGTACGCTGTCCGCGTAGAGGCGGCCGACCGGCTGCTCGACCCCGTCTGCAAGGCGGGCGATCCAGCGGCCCGAGGGGTTGCGCAGGAAGCCGCTGATGAAGTCGCGGCGGACGATCGCCGAGCGGTGCAGGCGGACGAACAGTTCGGGGTCGAGCCCTTCCTCGAGCGCGGCCATGCTGTGGTGGATGAGCCAGCTGCGCGGCCCGACGTGGAGACGCATGTAATCGCGCTCGGCCGAGACGCGGTCGATGTCGCGGACCGCGATGCGGACGAGGCCGCTCAAGTCCGAGGCCCAGAACTCGTCGAGGTAGCGGCCGCCGGTGGCTGCCGCGGTGTCGGTCACCGGCGCGGCGGTGAGGCGCTGGACGTGGTCGCGGGCGCGGCCGAGCGCGCGCTCGAGCCGGGCCGGGTCGACCGGCTTCATCAGATAGTCGACCGCCTCGACCTCGAAGGCGGCGACCGCGAACTGGTCGAAGGCGGTGACGAACACCACCGCGGGGGAGGGCCGCCGGGCGCCGAGCGCGCGGGCGACGTCGATCCCGTCGAGCCCGGGCATGGCGATGTCGAGCAGCAGCAGGTCCGGCTCGAGCGCTTCGCTCATCCGGACCGCGCTCTCGCCATCCGAGGCGGTGCCGACGAGGTCGACCCCGTCGCAGCGGGCGAGCAGCAGTTGCAGGCGTTCGGTGGCGAGCGGTTCGTCGTCGACGACCAGCACGCGAAGCGAGGGTTCATCCATCCTTGGCCAGGTCGCACGTCATGGGCAGGGTCATGATCACTCGATAGCCGCCTTCGCCCGAGGGGCCAAATCGGCAGGAGGCAGCTTGGCCGAAGCGAACCGCGAGGCGCTGGCAGACGTTGGTGAGGCCGACCCCGGTGCTCTCGGGCTGCGCGCGCGCGCGCGGCGACTTGAGCGCGACCCCGCCGCTGTTGGTGATCTCAATTTGCATCACGCCCGGCTCGGGCTCGGTCGCGGCGATCCGCAGGGTTACCTTGTCGCGGGTCGCCGAGACGCCGTACTTGATCGCATTCTCGACCACCGGCTGGAGGAGCAACGCGGGCAGGAGCGTCTGGCTGAGGTGTGCGGGCACGTCGATGTCGACCTTGAGCCGGCGCGGGAAGCGGGTCTTCTCGATGTCGAGGTAGAGGCGCTGGAGGGCGATCTCCTCGGCCAGCGTGACGTCGGCGGTCGGATTCACCGACAGGCTGGTGCGGAAAAAGGTCGAGAGCTTGAGGATCATCGTCTCGGCCTCCTGCGCGCGTCCGGTCATCACCAGCGAGGAGAGGCTGTTCAGCGTGTTGAACAGGAAGTGCGGATTGACCTGATAGCGGAGTGCGCGGACCTGCGCCGACTGGGCGGCGCTTTCGGCCTGGGCGGCGCGGCGGGATAGTGCGAGTGCCTGCCGCTGGCTGACCGAGGCGAGGTAGAAGGCGCTCCAGGCGACGAAGAAGAACAGCCAGACGACGGCGGTGTCGGCGGCGAAGCGGAGCCGGTCGCGCTGGGAAAACTCGTTGATCCGCGGCGGGGTCAGCACGACCGGATCGGCGGCGCGCCGCTCGATGCGGATCTGGTCGCCCTTCTGGATGACCATGAACCCCTCACGGGTTTGGAAACGCATTTCCTCCTTGCTGCTCTTCATATAGGCTTCGGTGCCGACCAGGGTCGTGGCCAAAGCAGCGGCGGCAAGGATCGAGCCGAGCAGGGCGACCACCGCCTTGCGACCGAGGCTAGGCCCCGGCGCGAACAGCTGAACGGCGGTATAGATGCCGAAGGTAAGGACGGTGCCGGCGAACAAGGTGATGAGCTTGTTCTCGAGCACGGTGAGGGGATCGTCGCCGAGGAAAGCGCGGGCGATCACGGTGATCGCATAAGCAATCCAGAAGCCGACGATGAGGACGATGGCGCGGCCGAGATCGGCGAAGCGGCGGTCATCGTTCCTGACCGGACCGACCCCGGTGACATCGACGGCGGAGAGCATGTTCATGGTGCGATAGTCTGCGCGCGCGCCGGCGCTTGCGCAACGTTCGCCTGCCCGCCTGCCGAAGCGGGCGGGCGACTGGTCGAAGGAACGGCCATGCCCAACGGATCGTTACGGCAGCCAAATCAGGAGAAGAGCGGATGACCACCGAACAGACCCCGACGCCGCCGGCCGTGCTGTCGGGCGATCCCGAGCATGAGCTTGAGCGCAAGCTGCGCAAGAACCCCGACGACCAGGACGCCAAGGTCGACCTCGGCAGCGACGAATCGATGGACGCGTCGGACCCGCCGGCCGCGGCTCAGCCCGGGCAGAACGACGAGCCGGTGCCCTCGTCCGGCTTTCCCCAATAGCCCTCGCGCGCCGATGCCGCGGTCAAGGTGAACTCCTGACGCGTGGTATTTGAGTGACGGTGCGCCGCCATCCCGAGCGCTGCGTGCAATCAGTCCTTGATGAAGACCAACCCCTCTGATTCAATATCGGTGGGGATCGGGACTGTGGTTAAGGATTGGGCAACCACCTTCTGCGCAAGTTTCCCGTAGGCGTTAAGGGAGTCGGGGTGATGAGCACGCGGAACGTCCAACCTGCTGGCGGTGCGCTGTTGCTGAGCGAGATCAAGGAATTCGCCGCCTTTCCGAAGGCGACGCAGCGCTACATCCGCCGCTCGCTCGACATCGCCTACGGTCGCCGCGACGCGCTCGGCTGCTGGGCCCGCGACGAGGGCGAAGCCGCTTCGATCCGCGCGCAGGGCTGCATCTACAAGCAGCTCGAAGCGCTGCGGCTGCAGGTGCCCGACGACAGCGGGCTCGACACCATCGATCCGTTCATGGGCGCGCTGATCACCGTCGCCGCCTTCGACCTCGGCCAGGACCGGCTGCCGAACTTCGCGGCGTTCCGCTTCCTCTACGAGCGGCTGCTCGGCGCGGGTGTCCGCCCGTGGCTGCCGGCGGCCTTCTGCGCGGCCGCGGCGCTGCCGCATCTCCACCCCGATCGCCGGCGCACCTTGCTCCAGTCGATCAGCGAGAGCGCGGCGACCGCGCCTGGCTGGTCGAACCGCGAGCCGGTGTTCTGGCCCGAGTGGGTGGAAAAGGTCGACATTGCCGCCGCGGCCTGAGGCCTCACGCGGGCGCCTTCACCGACGGATAGATTTGCGCGAGGACGGCTAAGCTCGTCCGTGCATCGTGGTGGTGGACGAAGATGCCGCCGGCATCTTCCCATTTGTCGCGGTGGCGCAGCATGTCGTCGACCAGCACGTCGGCCCCGGTCATGTGGCGATATTTGTCGCGCGCCATGCAGGTGATGATCGGCACGCCGGGAAAGTGCGCGGCTGCCCAGGCGACCTTCTGCGGCGCCGCCCAATTGCCGAGCGGCATCCCGGTGAGGATGGTCGGCTTGAGGTGCTTGACGCCGTCAAATAGCACCATCGCGTCGGGCATCAGCGGCAGGGATGCGTAGAAGTCGGGAAACTGGGCCAGCTTGCGCCAGAAGCGATTGGGCCCGTGCTTTGCGTCGAAGGCCGCGAGCGACATGCCTAGCGCCTTGGCCGCGCCGGCCTTGAAGTCGGCCAGCACGCCGTCGCAGTCGAGGAACAGGTGGGGTTCGCTCACGTCAAAACCGCGCCGGGGTCAGCGTGATGGGGATCGGATGGTCGAGCTCCTGCCAGCCGCGCTCTTTCAGCACATCGTTGCTCTCGTGTGCCTGGCGGCCGTCGGCGAGCGACCAGGTGATGTGGTAGGTGCCGCCGTCGGGGCGGTCGACGCTGCCGTCGATGGTCACCACCATCGCCTCGACGCCCTGCTCGTCGTCAGTGCGGCCGACGATCGCTGCCTTCACCGCACCCGGTTTGCCGCCGAACGGCTTGAGGGTGACATGGTCGGCATCGGGATGGGCGTAGCGCGGGGGATGCTCGGCGAGCAGCCGCTCACGCTCCGCAGGGTCGAGTTTCCAGCCGGCGACGGTCATTGTTGAACCAATCAGCTGCGCGCGGTGAGGTTCCGCACCAGCTCGGCGGCGAACTCGCTGAGCGTGTCGTCGCGGGCGCCGAGGATAGCGATGGTGTCGCCGGGGCGCGCTTCGGACAGCAGGCGCGCGGCGATCTCGGGCCGGGCCGCGAGATGCTCGGCGGTGCCACCGGCATGGTTGATCGCGGCGGCCAGCCAATCTGAACCGCGCGAGCGGTCGACCGTCCCGCCCTGGTAGACCGGGTCGCTGAGCAGCAACAGGTCGTCGGCGCCGAGCCCGTCGGCGAAGGTCGCGGCAAGCTCTTCGCCCATCTTGGCCAGCGGGCCGTAGCCGTGCGGCTGGAACATGATGAGCTTGCGCCCGCTCCGAGCGGCGAGGGTCGCGAGGGTGGCGGCGATCTTGTCGGGATTGTGCGCGAAATCGTCGAGCACGGTGACGCCGCCAGCGCTGCCGACGGTCTCGAACCGACGCTTGAGGCCCACGAAGCGGCCGATCGCCGCGGCGGCATCGGCCAGCGGCACGCCGAGCGCGCGCACCGCGGCGAGCGCGGCGAGCGTGTTCGACGCATTGTGGCGCCCCGGCAGCGCCAGCTGGACCGGCCAGCGGACGCCGTCGGCCTCGACCTCGAAGCGCGAGCCGTCGGGCCCGAGCTGGAGGTCGCGGCCGCGGACCGCCGCCGACGGGCTGTCGAAGCCGTAGCCGATGGCAGTGCCGAGCCGCTCGGCGAGGAGGCGGGCTTCGGGGTCGTCGAGATTGACCACCGCATGGGCCGCGCGGGCGAGGAAGCCGCCGAACAGGTCGCGCAGCTCGTCCATTTCCTTGTGGTCGAGGCTGACGTTGTTGAGCACCGCGACGTCGGGCCGGTAGAGCGCGATCGAGCCGTCGCTCTCGTCGACCTCGCTGACGAACAGCTCGGGATCGCCGACCAGCGCGCTGGCGAAGGGCGCTTCGGGGGCGATGAAATTCTTCATCACCGCGCCGTTCATCACCGTCGGCTGGCGATTTAGCGCGAACAGGATCCAGCCGATCATCCCGGTGACGGTCGACTTGCCGCTGGTCCCGCCGACGGCGACGCTGCGCTGCGCGGCATTGAGCAACTGGGCGAGGAGCTGAGGACGAGTGAGGTGAGGAAGGCCGAGTTCGCGGGCGCGGACGACGTCGGGGATGGTCTCCTCGACCGCCGCGGAGGTGACGAGGGTCATGCCTTCGGCGAGGCCCGAACCGTCCTGGGAGAAGAGCTGGATGCCGAGCGAGCGGAGGAAGTCGAACTTGGGCGCCAGCCGCCCGGCGTCGAGCGCGCGGTCGGAGCCGGCGACGCGGTGACCCTGGGCGCGGACGATGCAGGCGAGGGGCAACATCCCACTGCCGCCGACCCCGCAGAAGAAGTAGCTGGATTGACTCATGGCCGCCGCCCTATTGAGCGAGGCGGCTCAAGACAAAGGAAAAGCCATGCGGATTGCGCTGGTCGCGCCGAGTTGCCCGTTGAAGCGAGAGGCCGCCGAAGCGTTGACGGCGATCGTCGCTGAGCGCGGCGACTGCGAATTGGCGATCCATCCGCAATGCTTTTTCAGCGACGGCCACTTCGCCGGGACCGACGCGGAGCGGCTGGCAGCGCTGCGCGCGGTGACGGACGATCCGGCGGTTGACGCGGTGTGGTTCGCGCGCGGCGGTTACGGGTCGAACCGGATCGCGGGGGCGGCGATGGGGCAGGTCAGCGAGGTTGCGCGGGCCAAGCGCTTCCTCGGCTATAGCGACGGCGGGTTCCTGCTTGCCGGACTGCAGCGGAGCGGCTGCGCGGTGGCGCACGGGCCGATGGCGCAGGATGTGCTGCGGCCGGGCGGAGCGGCGGCGATCGGCCGCGCGCTCGACTGGCTGGTGCGGCAGGATTCGGCCGCGCTTGAGCCGTCGCTCTCTGGGCCGAGCTTCGCCTTCAACCTGACGGTGCTGTCGTGTCTGCTCGGGACCGAACTCGAACCCGATTTCACCGGCGCTCAGTTGCTGATCGAGGAACTGGACGAGGAGCATTACCGGATTGACCGGCTGATGTACCATCTGACCGCGACGTCGGCCGTCCGGAAAAGCGCGGGAATCCGGCTCGGCCGCTGCTATGTCCCTGAAAACGACCGACCCTTCGGGCGCGACGAGGAAGCGATCGTGCGCGAGTGGTGCGAGCGCTCGGGCGTGCCGTACCGGGGCCGCGCGGACATCGGCCATGATGCCGATAATAAAGTCGTCCCATTTCCACTCGTCGCAGCCTGAAAATCGGCCCTCGACGAGGGTATTGCACGCCGCTCCGCTTTGCGCTCTACCGAGAGAGGAACAACAGGAGGGCCTCATGGCTAAAGAAGCGAGCGGGACTGGTCGTAAAGCAGGGGGCGGCCTGGCTCGCCCGGTGACTCCGTCGAAGGATCTGGCGGAAATCGTCGGCAGCAATCCGCTGCCGCGCAGCGAAGTCGTCTCGAAGGTGTGGGATCACATCCGCAAGAACAACCTGCAGAACCCGCAAAACAAGCGCGAGATCGTCGCCGACGACAAGCTGAAGAAGATCTTCGGCAAGGATCGTTGCACGATGTTCGAGATGAACAAGCACCTGTCCAAGCACCTGTCGTAAAACAGAACGGCGTTTTTCGATGAGGGACCTGCCCGGGGCCGGGCGGGTCCCTTTTCTTTTGGCTGGACGGCGCGAGGCTAGCGGCAGGCGTTCCACCCGACGGGCCCACGGTCGGCGGTGTCGAGGTGAAGGTGATCGCGGTGCGCGGCGTTATAGTCGGGCGACAGCACGGTCGTGAAGAGGCCGCAGCCGCCGTCCCTGACCTCGTGAAGGAAGCGCGCCTCCCGGCCGCTGCCCCGCCAATCCCGCGCGATCGAGACGGTGCGGCCATCGGCAAGCCGGAAACCGAGCACGTCGATGGCATCGGCGGTGGCATGTTCGGACCACGCGCCGGCCTCGGCGCCGTTGATCCGGCGACAATTATAGCTGCCGGCGTGAAGGATCGCCGCGACCGGGCTGCCGAGCAGTTTCGCCGCCGCGGGCTGCAGGGTCCGGCGATCCCATAGCAGCAGTGCAGAAGCGATCGGGCAGCTGGTGACGATCCCCGCCGGGCTCAAGCGGCTGTCACGAGCGCCGCCGGGAAGGATGAACATCCCGTCGGCGAAGCCGCAGGTCGGCCCGGCCCGGCGGGCCGGCGCCGCTCGATCGCGCACGCCGGCGGCCGCGAGCAGGGCCCGGCACTGCCTTGGCTCCTCGCCGAGCGCGGCGATCTTGGCGGCGGTGAAGCGACCGGTGGGCTGATCGAGGTCGAACGCCGTCCAGGGGAAGTCCTGCGGGCGGCGATCGTAGGCGGCCTTGCCCTCGATGATGCCGATGCCGATGACGGTGAGGACGAGGAACCAGCGAAGCGCACGCAACATCCTCGCCCAACGCGTCGGCGGCGGATCAGCCTCGCACGGCCGAGCTCAATCGCTCGCGGGTGACCGGATAGCCGAGGTGGTCGGGGATGCGCAGCCACTGCTCGCCCTCCGCCTCCTCGATCCACGGACTGATCGTCTCGACCGGGTGTGCCGCGGCATGTGCGGCGGCATCATTGAACGAGGCGAATTGGGCGAGCCTCTCGAGATTGCGGACGGTGGGGAAGATCGCATTGGCCGTGCCGGCCGCCACCCGAGCGATTACCGCGGCGGCGGTTAGCCACTCGGCGCCGTCGCACTCGCCCGGCTGCGGCCGAAGGGGCGGGGGATTGGCCGGCGCGCGGGCGAGGAAGAAGAGGGTGTCGAACCGCCGCGTGTGCTTGAAGGTCGGCTTCCAGCGGGCGAACGGGACGAGGGCGGCGAGGTCGAGGGCAAGACCGTGGCGGTCGAGCAGATCGGCGAAGGGCGCGCCTGCGTGCAGATGCTCTTG
Source organism: Sphingomonas ginsengisoli An et al. 2013 (assembly GCF_009363895.1). NCBI lineage: Bacteria > Pseudomonadati > Pseudomonadota > Alphaproteobacteria > Sphingomonadales > Sphingomonadaceae > Sphingomonas > Sphingomonas ginsengisoli (ex An et al. 2013). Next base: position 2,950,437 of record NZ_CP045434.1, read on the forward strand.
GAGCGAGGGCGGGGCGGCGGGTGGCAGGCCGACCGAGAGGCCGGTTTCCTCGATCGTCTCGCGGATCGCCGCGACCTTGGCGGCATCCTCGTCACTGGCGGCGAGCGCGCGGTCGCCGTCGTCGATCCGGCCGCCGGGGAAGACCATTGCGCCCGCGGCGAAGGCCATCCGGGCGGTGCGGGTGACCATCAGCAGTTCAGGCGGGCCATCGGCCATGTCGCGCATCACCACCAGGGTCGCCGCAGGGATCGCATCGTCGGCCATCGCCGCCGACCTAGGCGCGCTGGCAACAAAGAAAAAGGCCGGCCCGCGAACGGACCGGCCTTCGTCAGTCGCCGAAGCGAGTGATCACATGGCGTTGACGGCGGCGGCCGCTTCAGCGCTGTTCTGCGCGTTGACGTCGGCATCGTCGATCGCGTCGGCCTTGCGATCGCCCTCGGCCTTGAGCTGATCGGCCTGGTTGTGGAGCGAGTCGGCGACGGCGGCGTTGCCGGTGTTGTCCGCCATCATGTCGAGGTTCTCGGCGGCGTTGTCGTAGTTCGCCTGCACATTGTCGGCGAGCGCGTCGTCGCCCTTGCCGCCGCAGGCGGTGAGCGCGAGGGCGGCGGCGCCGACCAGCGCGAACGTCAGCTTCTTCATGAACTTTCCCCTTCGTGTCTATGCTTGGTGAGCGGGCTGTTCTTACCCGCTTGGCGCGGCTCAACGCCAGTGCTTCCGCGAGGGTTCCCGGGCCGCGAGCGCTGGGTCCGCTTGAGAAACGACGCGCAAGCGCCTACATAGAGAGGGCCGGGCAACCGGCTATGCTGGTAGATCGCCTTCTGGAATAGGCACTTCGGACCCGGGGGGCAGTACCCCGGCGCCTCCACCACCAGCGACGGACGAGAGAACGTCGTTGCTGATGGGGGCGAAACAGGATCGACGGGTGCAATAAAGGGTTGGCTGCCAGTCGGCGTGAGCGAGCCGTAAAACCGTTCTTCACACAAGTGCCAACGATAACGAGGCTCTTGCGATTGCCGCGTAACTGACGGCCTAACGGTCAGACGTTACTAGGACAAAAGCGCGGTCGGACCCCGCCGGGCAACAGAAGGGGATTCCAGCGGTACGGGAGGCACCGGGCAACAGAAGCCTCCCACTTTCCACCTCGCCGGTTTGCTGTCACTCTCGCTTCCAACAGGTGGGGGCGAGGCGATGACGAACAAGCTGCTTGGCGTGCTGTTGCTGGCGAGTGCATCGATTGCGCCGGCGGCGACCATCACCAAGGACCAGTTGCTGGTCCCGCCGCCCACCGCGCGGCATTTCACCATCTCTTCGAAGGCCGGCAAGCATGGCGACGACTGGGTGTGGACGCTGCCCGATGGGCGGGTGGCGTCGCGCATGTCGATGTCGCTGCGCGGATGGATCACCGAAATCGACCAGGTGGCGACGCTTGGGCCCGACGGGCGGCCGGTGGCGGTCGAGGTGCGCGGCTTCACCGATTCGGGCGACGCGACCGAAAGCTTCAAGGTCGATCCGGCGGGGATCGCCCATTGGCAGACCTCGGTCGACAGCGGCTCGGCCCCGTTCGGCGCCAAGCGCTACAGCAATTATGGCGGCCCGTGGTTCGACGGGGTCGACGACGCCGCGGCCTATCTGGCGGCGGGTGAGCGCGGGATCGAGCTACTGCCCGGCGGCAAGGGGCGGCTGCGGATCGTGCGTCCGGTCCAGATCAGCGGCCCCAAGGGCCCGGAAACGATCAAGCTCGCCTTCAGCGACGGCTTCGGCTTCGCGCCGCGGCCGGTGTGGCTGACCGCCGACAACAAGTTCTTCGGCTCGGCTGGGCAGATCAGCCTGCTGCCTGAGGGCTATGAGGCCAATGCTGAACGCATGAAGGCGATCGCGGACGCCGAGACCGCCAAGCTGGTGCGCGACATCGCTCACCGGTTCCTGGCGCGCGAGAATGCGGCGCCGACCCTGTTCGACCATGTGAAATTGTTCGATTCGGTGGCGGGGCGGTATCTCGCCGACCGCGCGGTACTGGTGGCGAACGGCAAGGTGGCGAGCGTCGGCGCCGGCGGCTCGCTGCGGGTGCCGGTGGGCACGCGGCGGATCGACGGGCGCGGCAAGACGCTGCTGCCGGGACTGTGGGATTCGCACCAGCATGTCGGCGGCGACGATTTCGCCCTGCTGCAGAATGTCGCCACGGGGATGACCAATTATCGCAGCCCCGGCTCGCTGATCGAGGACGCGCAGAGCATCTACCAGCGCCGCGCCGCGGGCGATCTGCTCGCCCCCGACGGCAAGGTGTCGGTAATCATCGACCGCAAGGACCCGCTGGCGGCGCAGGGCGCGCTGACGGTCAGCTCGGCGGAAGAGACCATCGCGGCAGTCCGCAAGATCAAGGCGGCGGGGCTGTGGGGCGCCAAATTCTACACCTCGATGAATCCGGCGTGGATCGCGCCCGGCGCGGCCGAGGCGCATCGGCTGGGGCTGCACGTCCACGGCCATGTGCCGGCCGGAATGCGGCCGCTCGACGCGGTGCGCGCGGGTTATGACGAGGTCACGCACATCAACTTCATCATGATGCAGGCGATGCCGCAGTCGGTGGTCGACAAGGCGAACACCGCCGCGCGCCTCGAGGGGCCGGCGCAGTACGGCAAGGACGTCGACCTCGATTCGCCGGCGATGAAGGCGTTCTACGCCGAACTCGCCCAGCGCAAGACGATCGTCGATCCGACGCTAACGGTGTGGGAGCCGCTGATGATCTCGGACGGGACCAGCATCTCGCCCGAATATGCGCCGTTCGCGCCGGTCTCGCCCCCGGCGGTGGCGCGCGGCTGGAAGATTTCGGGCTATCCGCTGTTCGGCAACCTCACCCGCGACGACTTCCGCAAGAGCTTCGACAAGATGGTCGGCCTCGTCGGCCGGCTCCACCAGGCGGGGGTACGGATCGTCGCCGGCACCGACGGCTCGGGGCTCGAACTCGTCCGCGAACTCGAACTCTATCAGAAGGCGGGTCTGACCAACGCCGAGGCGCTGCAGACCGCGACCATCATTCCGGCGCGGATGACGGGGATGGACAGCCGCGTCGGCTCGGTCGCGCCGGGCAAGACGGCGGACCTCATCCTCGTCGATGGGGATGTCGAGCGGAACCTCGGCGCGCTGCGGCAGGTCGACAAAGTGGTGCTCGACGGCGTGCTGATGGACGGCGACGCATTGCGCCAGGCGGCCGGGTTCAGCGGACGGCCGGTCGCGGCCAATTGAAACGGCCGAGTGTGTCATCTATCTAAGGCACCTTGGACGTTTCAGGGGACTGCCAGATCATGACCGCCCTTCGCCGCTTCGGACTTTTCGTGCCGCTCGCCGCGCTCAGCCTTTCGGCCTGCGGGTTGAATTCGATCCCGACCTCCGAGGAGAAGGTCAACGCCAAATGGGCCGATCTCCAAGCCGACTATCAGCGGCGCTCGGACCTGATCGGCAACCTCGTCTCGACGGTGAAGGCCGCCGCCAAGCAGGAGAGCACGGTGCTGATCGGGGTCAGCGAGGCGCGCGCCAAGGCGACCAGCGTCCAGCTAAGCCCGCAGGACCTGTCCGATCCGCAGAAGGTGCGCAATTTCGATGCCGCCCAGGCGCAGGTGACGGCGGCGGTGCGGCCGCTGCTCGGGCCGATGATCCAGGAGCGCTATCCCGAACTGAAGAGCCTGCAGAACTTCACCGACCTGCAGACCCAGCTCGAGGGGACCGAGAACCGGATCGACTTCGCCCGCCGCGACTACAATGAGGCGGTGCGCCAGTATAACACGACCATCCGGACTTTCCCCGACGCCATCGGCGCCAAGATCTTCTACGGCGCCAAGCCCAAGGTGCCGTTCGAGGCCTCGGCCGGCGCCCAGAATGCGCCCAAGGTCGACTTCGGCGCCTGATCGTCCGGCCGTGCCGCTGACGGCACCTTTGCGGCGCTGGTTCGCCTTCATCCTGCTGGTGCTGCTCGCGGTGCCGGCGGCGGCGCAGACCTATCCCAAGCAGACGGGATGGGTGACCGACGAGGCGAACCTGCTCTCGCCAGCCGACAAGCAGGCGCTGACCCAGCAGCTCTACCAGCTCAAGCAGACGACCGGCCGCCAGCTCGCCGTGGCGACGGTGACCAGTCTCGGCGGGCAGGACATCGACACCTACGCGCCGCTGCTGTTCCGCGAGTGGAAGCTCGGCACGAGCGAGGCCGATGACGGGGTGCTCCTGCTCGTCGCGCCCAATGAGCGGAGGGTGCGGATTACCACCGGCTATGGCGCCGGGGGCTTCCTGACCGACCTTGTCGCCGGGCGGATCATCCGCGACCAGATCACGCCGCGGTTCAAGGCGAACGACTATTCCGGCGGGATCAAGGCGGGCGTCAACGCCATCGCGGGGTTCATGCAGCTGTCGCCAGAGGAGCAACGGCAGCGCGCCGGCGCCCTCGCGCAGCAGCAGCGGCAGCAGCGGGCCTCGCCCGGGTTCGACAGCTTCGCGCCGATGATCATCTGGGGAATGGTGATCCTGTTCATGCTCTTGTCTTTTACTCGGCGGCTCGGCGGGCGGCCCTATCGTGGCAGCGGCGGGGGGATCAGTCCGTGGGTCGTGCTGTGGGGGCTCGACGCGCTCAGCCGCGGCTCGCGCGGCGGCGGTTGGGGCGGCGGCGGCGGCTTTGGCGGTGGCGGCGGCTTCGGCGGTGGCGGCGGCGACTTTGGCGGTTGGGGCGGCGGTGGCGGCTCGACCGGCGGCGGGGGCGCGAGCGGATCGTGGTGAGTCTGGCGATCAGCGAGGCCGACCGTGAGCGGGTCGGCGCGGCGGTCACCGCCGCCGAAGCGGCGAGCGCGGGCGAGATCGTGACCATCGTGACCGAGCAGTCGGACGCCTATCACGACGTCGCGCTGCAATGGGCGGTGGTGGTGCTGGCGCTGGTGCTGGCGTGGGCGGCGGCCTTTCCGAACGCGCTGCTATGGTGGCGCGAGGCGCTGCTTGGCAGCGACTGGAGTGGGGCGCCGTCGCTGCGTGAGACCCTGTTCTTCCTGATGGCGTTGGCGCTGCTCAAGTTCACCGCGGCGCTGCTGATTCTGCGCTGGCGCCCGCTGCGGCTGGCGCTGACCCCGGGGGCGACCAAGCACCGCCGGGTGCGGCGGCGCGCGGTGGCGCTGTTCAAGGCGGCGGCCGAGCGGCGTACGACCGGCCGCACCGGCATCCTCATCTATCTCTCGGTGGCCGAGCGACGCGCGGAGATCGTCGCCGACGAAGCGATCATGGCGGTGACTACGCCCGAGACGTGGGGCGAGGCGATGACCGAGCTGACGAGCGAGATCCGGGCGGGGCGACCGGCCGACGGGCTGATCAAGGCGGTCGAGCGGGTCGGCGCGGTGCTTGCCGGCCATTTCCCCCGCGCGGTGGACGACCGCAACGAGATCCCCGACAAATTGATCGAGCTGTGACCCTTCGACCGGCTCAGGACATGGCCGACCCCGATTTTACCGCCCCCCTCGAAATCCAGTGGCAGGGTCGGTTCGTTCAGGCCTGCACTCGCGGCAAATGGGAGTTTGCGGGCCGGGTCGGCGGAATCCGCGCGGTGGTCATCCTCGCCGAGACCGACGGGCAGCTGATCCTGGTCGAGCAATATCGCGTCGCGGTCGGCGGGCGGTGCCTCGAGCTGCCGGCGGGGCTGGTCGGCGATCACCACCCCAATGCGACGATCGAGGGCACGGCGATGGCCGAGCTCGAGGAGGAGACCGGTTTTACCGCCGGGCGGGTCGAGCGGCTTGGCGACTTCCACGCCTCGCCCGGCATGCTGAGCGAGAGCTTCACCCTGGTGCGAGCGCACGACGTTCGCCGGATCGGGGCGGGCGGGGGCGTCGCGGGCGAGGAGGACATCACCGTCCACCTCGTTCCGCGGGCCGAGCTGGCGGCGTTCGTTGCCGAGCGCCGCGCGACGGGCGTGGCGATGGACGTCAAGCTGCTGCTGCCGCTGGCGGCGTCGCTGCTAGGCGATGCCTAGTTGGAGACGTAAGCGGTCGTCGTGCCCAGCGCGTCGAGCTGGGCAAGGCAGCCGTTCTTGACCAGCGCGCTGCCGAGATCGGCGAAGCTGGTCCCGGCGCCGATCTGCTTCATCGCGGCTTCGGCCGAGCCGATCCGGTAGCGGTTGCCGCTGACCAGCGGCACTGCCGACGGCCATTCGACCACCTGCTGCGCCGCGGCAAAGCGGATCGGCGCGGTTTTGCCGGTGGCGAGGTCGGTCACGCTGATGGTGCGCGGATCGGCGATGCTCTCGCGGCGAATGAGGACGCCGGCGGGATTGGTGAAGCAGAAGGTCTCGCTATGGTCGCTGCTCGCCTGCCACAACTGGCGCGGCTGGGGCGCCGGGCGGACCGCCCCGACCCGACCGCGGCGCCCGTTGGCCGAGGCCATCAGCGCGCTGAAGCTGCTCACCCCGCCGGCGCTGCCGGTGGCGGCGGCCGGGAAGATGCCGGGCCCTTTGAGGGTGCGCGAACCGCGGGCGTCGAGCAGGACCACCGTGTCACCCCCGCGCAGGCGCAGCGAGGCGCTGTCGGGCAGGGCCTTGCCGACCGGATATTGACCGGCGCTCGGGCCCACAGCGCGGACCACGATGATGGCGGCAAACGCGGACTGGGCGGCCGTAAACAACAGCGCGCCGAGGAGGATTCTGGTGACCTTCACCCCTATTTCTCCCGCAGCTCGAAATGCCCTCCCGGGCCGGACTGGGCGAGCCGATACACGAAAAATTCGAATGCTGCATCATCTGGATAATGCACAGTTAACGCCTGCAGCTCGGCCAGCGCGGCAAGGTCGCCGTTGTCGAAGCGATGCCATAGCGCGGCCAGGTGCGCGCGCTGGTCTTCGGGGAGGTTGGCGGCGGGCTCCCACACTTCGATCGGGGTCTTGCGGCCGGACAGGATGATCCGGCCCATCGGGCGGAAGCGGTCGTTGGCGCTTAATGCGCGAGCTTGCTCGCTGATCAGGCCCGAGGTCTTGAGCGCCTTGTTGGCCGATTCGAGCCGGGCGGCGGCGTTCATCACGTCGCCCAGCGCGGTGTACTGGAAGCGGTCGCGGCCGCCGAAATTGCCGACGATGGCTTCGCCGTAGTGAACACCGACGCGGGTGCGGCCGAGTTGCGGCTGATCCTCGTCGGTCGCCTCCTTGCTGAACTCGCGGGCGAAGGCGACCATGTCGAGCATGGCGGCTGCGGTGCGGGCGCCGTCGTCCTCGCGCGCGATCGGGGCGCCCCACAAAGCGACGATGGCGTCGCCGACGAACTTGTCGATCGTCCCGCCGTGCCGCAGTACGATCTCGCACATGCCGTCGAGGTAGTCGTTGAGGAGTGGCGCGACCTGCTCGGCGGGAAGGCGGTGCGACAGGCGCGTGAAGCCCTCGAGGTCGGTGAACAAAGCGAAGATCGGACGCTTCTCTCCGGTCAGCGTGAGCTTTTCGGGATCGCGCAGGATCTGGGCAGCGATATCGCGCGGGAGATATTTGCCGAGCGCCGCGCTGGCGAATTTGCGCTGCTCGGAGCCGAGCGCACGCACCGCCGCCTCGGTCGAGAGGAAGGCGATGAACCAGGCGACGACCCAGCCCACCGCGGGCAGGTCGCGGGTGTCGACGCCGATCGACTGGAGCCAGAAAGGTGTGACCACGAAGAAGACGAGCTGGCCGACCAGCACCAGCCCGAGAATCCAGCCGCGCACGTCGAGCATCGCGGTGAACGCCCCCGCCAGCACCACCAGCAGCGCCAGCGCCCACAGGCCGAGCGCGCCGGTCGGGGCGGGCGTGCGGCCGTCGAGCCACTGCGCGAGCATGGTGGCGTGGACCTCGAGCCCCGAGATGTTCTCGCGGAACTGGCGGCCGAAATCGCTGGTCGACTGGGCGAGCCGGCCCTCGGGAGTGACGAAGCGGTCGGTGTCGGGGAGGTCGCCGCCGATTAGCACGATCCGACCGCGGACCTGGTCGGCCATGGCGGCGGCAGTGGCGGGATCGGCGAACAGGTCGATCGGCAGGCTCAGGAACACCTGTCGTTCGGGGTCGGACGGCATGCGGTAGCGGATGCTGCCTTGGTAGGGGCGCGCCTCGGGCGTGCCGGCCAGTGCCAGCGGGAGGAAGGGCGGCAGGTCGGGGGCGACGTCGGGCCAGCTGCGCATGGCATTGTCGCCGTCGGCGTCGATGTGGATGCTGGCGGGGTGGACCGCGGTCCCGCGCAGGCTGCCGAACAGCGCGTCGAGGCGCGCCTGCTGCCACGGCTGCATGTCCTCGCCATTGTGCACGGCGCTGGCATAGGCGAGCCAAGTCGGGGTGTGCAGCGCGCGAAAGGCGGCGAGCAATTGCGGGTCTTCGGGTTGCGGCTGATCGATCAATATGTCGATCCCGATCGCGCGGGCGTCGAGCTTGTCGAGGTTGACCAGCGCCTTGGCGAGGATCGCGCGGTCGAGCGGAGAACGTTTGCCGGTCGCCTCTTGCGTCCCCTGCGTATAGGGCACCAGCAGGATCCGGCTGTCCTGCGCAACCGGATGGTACAGCGCCGCCTGGAGCGAGCGCACGTCGAAGGCGACCCGCTCGCCGAAGCTGGTCATCGGCAGGGTCCAGGAGAAGCGCGCCACCAATATCGCGAGGCCGAGCAGGATGCCGGTCAGCGCGGCGCGGGCGAACGGGACCCGTTTGAGGACGCGGCCGACGTCGGCGAGGGTCGACGCGGCCGCGAGGGGATCGGACGAACCACCCTGGCGGACCGCGTCCATCGGCTGGTCAGAGCCGCGCCTGGCGGGCTTGCGCCCAGGCGAGATCGGCGAGCGGCTCGAGCGCGCGAACCGATTCCTCGGCATGCGCGCTCGACGCGTTGCCGCGGACCAGCCGGCCCTTGATACCGTGGATGATGGCGGCGAGCCGGAACAGCGAGAAGACGATCAGATAATCGAAGGCCGGAATGCCGGCACGGCCGGTGCGGCGGCAGTAAGCGGCGACATAATTCTCCTCGCTGGGGATGCCGAGCGCGGGAAGGTCGAGGCCGGCAAGGCCGGTGAAGATGCCGGCGGGCATCCGGTACATCAGGCAGTGGTAGACGAAGTCGGCCTCGGGATCGCCGAGCGTCGACAATTCCCAGTCGAGCACCGCGCGGACCTGGGGCGCGTCGGCGGCGAAGATCATGTTGTCGCAGCGGAAGTCGCCGTGGACGATCCTGCTCTCGCCGCGGTCGGGGGGCAGGTGCTGGCCGAGCCAGTCGACCAGCTTGTCCATTGTCTCCAGCCGCCCGGCCTCGACATCGCCGAGATATTGCTTCGACCAGCGCGCGACCTGGCGTTCGACGAAGCCGCTCGCGCGGCCATAGTCGCCGAGCCCGATCGCCGCCGGATCATAGCTGTGGAGCTGCGCCATGGTGGCGTTCATCGCGTCGAAGTGGGCGGCGCGGTCGGCCGGCTCGAGGCCGGGAAAGCGGGCTTCCCAGACGATCCGCCCGGGCACCATGTCCATCACGTAGAAGGCGGTGCCGATGACGCCCTCGTCCTCGCACAGCGCATAGACCCGCGGGACGGCGAAGCCCTGCGCGCCGAGCGCCGAGAGGACGCGATATTCGCGGTCGATGGCGTGTGCGCCGGGGAGCAGCTTGCCGGGCGGCTTGCGGCGGAGGACGAAGGCGCCATCGGGCGTGCCGAGCTGGTAGGTCGGGTTGGACTGGCCGCCGGCGAACTGGCGAACGGTCAGCGGCCCGGCGAAGCCTGGGACGTGCTCGGCCATCCACCGCGCCAGCGCCGCTTCGTCGAAGCGCAGTCGCTCGCTGACGTCGCGCGTGCCGCTATTGGCTTCCGTCCGATCCATGCCGCTCCCGTCTTTCCGCCACGCCGAGGTCACCGACCAGGATCGAGGCTTCGGGCAAGAAGCGGGTCGGCTGGCGAAACAAGTTCAGCATGACGGCGGTTGAACCGCAATGGCGCGTCTCGTCCACCTGTCCGACCTCCACTTCGGAGCCCATGATCCGAGAATCGTCGCCGCGGTCGGGCGCGAGGTCGATAAGGCGCGTCCCGACCTCGTCGTCATCAGCGGCGATTTTACCCAGCGGGCGCGGACCGAGCAGTTCCAGGAGGCCTGCCGCTTCCTGGTGCGGCTGCGCGATGCGGGGCACGACGTGCTGGCGGTGCCGGGCAATCACGACGTTCCGCTTTACGACGTGCTTCGGCGCTTCCTGTCGCCGCTGACGCGCTATCGCAAATATGTCGATGAGACTCTGTGCCCGTTCCACCGGCTGGCCGACACGGCGGTGCTGGGCCTCAACACCGCGCGGTCGGCGACGTTCAAGGACGGGCGTCTCAACCGCGAGCAGATTGCGTTCGTGCGCGACGAGTTCGGGCGCGTGCCATTAAGCGACATGCGCGTGCTGGTAACGCATCATCCGCTGTTCGCACTGCCGGTCGACGACACGGGCGTGCTCGGCAAGCCGCTCGGCCGGCAGGAACTGGCGCTCGACGCGATCGCCGACGTCAAGGTCGACCTGCTGCTCGCCGGGCACAACCATCGCGCCTCGACGCACCGCGCGAGCGACCTCGTCACTCGGGCGGGCGGTGCGCTGGTGGTGCAGGCGGGGACTGCGACCTCGACCCGGGTGCGTGATGAGCCGCAAAGCTTCAACGTGATCGAGATCGCGGCGGGCAAGATGACGCTGGCGCTGATGCGCTGGGCCGGCACGGCATTCGAGGCGGCCGAGCCGACGCAATTCGTGCGCGAGGCCGATGGCTGGCGGCAGGCGAGCCAGGCGGCGGCGGAGGCCGAGTCGCCGGTCTGAGCTTGTGAGCGTGCGCGCACGAAACTAACGAGGCGCGATGCTGCCCAGTGATTTCGACTTTGCCGACTTTGTCGCGCGCACGCTTCGTGAGGACCTCGGCGAAGGCGGCGACGTCACCTCGGCGGCGTGTATCGACGCGGGCGCCCGCTTTCGCGCGACGATGAATTGCCGCGAGCCGATCGTGGTGGCGGGGATTGAACTGGCCGAAGCCTTCTTCCGCGCGCTCGACCCGGCAGTGACGATCGCCAGCGAGGCGCATGACGGCGAGCGGATCAACGCCGGGGCAGTGCTGATGCGGATCGAGGGCAATGCGCGGGCAATGCTGACGGCCGAGCGATCGGCGCTGAATACGCTCCAGCATTTGTCGGGAATCGCCACGCTGACACGGCGTTACGTCGACGCGATCGAAGGCACCGGGGCGATCCTGCTCGACACCCGCAAGACGGTGCCGGGGCTGCGCATCCTCGAGAAATATGCGGCACGGATGGGCGGGGCGCAAAACCATCGGATGCGGCTCGACGACGGAGTGCTGATCAAGGACAATCATGTCGCGGTGAACGGCGGGGTCGCGCAGGCCGTCGCGCGGGCGCTGGCGGCAAACACCGGCCTCCAGATCCAGGTCGAAGTCGATCGGCTCGATCAGATCGAGCCGGCGCTGGCGGCCGGGGCCCAGCGGCTGCTGCTCGACAATATGAACAACGACACGCTGCGCGCGGCGGTGGCGCTGGTGAACAAGCGCGTGCCGCTCGAAGCGTCGGGCGGGGTCAATCTCGAGACTGTGCGCGGGATTGCCGAGACCGGGGTCACCTTCATCTCGGTGGGGCGGATCACCCAGTCGGCGCCGGCGGTCGATATCGGCCTCGACTTCGCGTTGCTGCCTTAACCTGAGCAAACGACACATTCAGGGCAACGACACGGCGCCTGGTGCATTTATCCTGCATCAAGAAGGAGTTCGCCATGTTTAAGAAGGCTCTACTCGCCGCTTCGGCCCTTGCCGTCGTCGCGATCCCCGGCGTGGCCGAAGCCCGTCCGCATTATTACGGCGGCTACAGCAACGGCTATTATCCGCAGTACAACCCCTATTACGGGAACAGCTACGGCGGCTACGGCTACAACCGCGGCTACAGCAACTACGGTTACAGCGGCTACGGCTACAACAACTACGGCTACAACAACTATGGCCGCGGTTATTACGGGAACAGCTACTACGGCGGCAATCGCTGCAGTGGCACCACCGGAACCATCGTCGGCGGCGTCGCCGGCGCGGTGGTCGGCAGCCAGATCGGCCGCGGTGGCTACAACCGCTACGGCTATCGCCGCGGTGGCAGCGGCACGACCGGTGCGATCATCGGCGGTGCGCTCGGCGCGCTGGTCGGTAACTCGGTCGACCGGAACAGCTGCCGCTACTAACGGTCGGTTTTGAAAACCGTAGCAGAGGGCCGCCGGCAACCGCCGGCGGCCCTTTTGCGTTTTTCTGGCAATCACCCGCGAACAATCTGTATAGCGCCCGCAAACCCATAGGAGAGAAACGTTGTTCAAGGGCCTTCAGCCGATCATGTACGGCGGCCGCGAAGTGTGGCCGCTGGTGGAAGGCGGCAAGGGTGTTTCGGCGACCAATCACGCCAGCTCCGGCGCTTGGGCTGCGGCGGGCGGGATCGGTACCGTAAGTGCGGTCAACGCCGACAGCTACGATCCCGAAGGCCGGATCGTGCCCCAGGTCTACAACGGCATGACCCGCCGCGAGCGGCATGAGGAGCTGATCCGCTACGCGATCGACGGCGCCGTCGCGCAGGTCCGCAAGGCCTATGAGATGGCTTCGGGCAAGGGCGCCATCAACATCAACGTGCTGTGGGAAATGGGCGGCGCGCAGCGCGTGCTGCACGGCGTGCTCGAGCGGACCAAGGGCCTCGTCACCGGGGTCACCTGCGGCGCCGGCATGCCCTACAAGCTGAGCGAGATCGCCGCCGAATATGGCGTCTCCTACCTGCCGATCGTCAGTTCGGGCCGTGCCTTCCGCGCGCTGTGGAAGCGCGCCTACAGCAAGGTCGCCAATCTCCTTTCAGCCGTGGTCTATGAGGATCCGTGGCTCGCCGGCGGGCACAACGGCCTCAGCAACGCCGAGGACCCGCGCGCGCCGCAGGACCCCTATCCGCGCGTCGCCGAGCTGCGCGCGGTGATGCGCGAGGGCGGCATTTCGGACGACGTGCCGATCGTCATGGCGGGCGGCGTGTGGCGGCTCGACGAGTGGGAGAATTGGATCGGCAATCCCGAGCTCGGCGCGATCATGTTCCAGTTCGGGACGCGGCCGTTGCTGACCCAGGAAAGCCCGATTCCGGTCGAGTGGAAGCAGCGGCTGATGACGCTCGAGGAAGGCGACGTCCTCCTCCACAAATTCTCACCGACCGGTTTTTATTCGTCGGCCGTGCGCAACCCCTTCCTGCGCAACCTCGAGGCGCGCAGCGAGCGCCAGATCGCCTTCACCAAGGAGCATATCGGCGACCACGCCTTCGAGCTCGACGTCGGCATCGGCACCAAGAAGAATTATTGGGTGACCAAGGGCGACCTGCAGCATGCGCGGCAGTGGTTCGCGCAGGGCTATACCAATGCGATGAAGACGCCCGACGACACGCTGGTGTTCGTCACGCCCGAGGAAGAGAAACTCATCCGCAAGGACCAGGCCGATTGCATGGGCTGCCTCAGCCAGTGCAGCTTCTCGAGCTGGGCCGACAATGAGAAGAATTCGACCGGGCGGCTGGCCGACCCGCGCAGCTTCTGCATCCAGAAGACGCTGCAGGACATCGCCCACGGCGGACCGGTCGAGCAAAACCTCATGTTCGCGGGCCACTCGGCATTCCGCTTCAAGAGCGATCCGTTCTACTCGAACGGTTTCGTGCCGACGGTGAAGCAGCTGGTCGACCGGATCCTCACCGGCGCCTGAGCGAGGGCGTCAGCGCTCGCTGGTGCGCAGCGGCCAGAAGAAGACGTCGCCGAGGCCGTGCGGGGTCTTCTCAAGGCCGGTCGGCGCGAAGCCGTCCGGGCGGCGATACGAGCCGGTCAGGACGTCGTAGATCGGAAACAGCGCCGCGTAATTCGAGTTGAAATGCTCGGGCAGCGCCGAATGATGGCGGCGGTGATAGGCCGGGCAATTGAGCAGCCACGACCACCGCCCGAAATCGACCCGCAGGTTGGCGTGGACGAAGTTGTGGTAGATGCTGATCAGCGCGTAGCTCAGCACGATCGCCGGGGTGGGACTGGCCACAGCGACGCAAAGCGGCCAGATGGTGAGCGACTTGATCAGCGGCTCCGCCCAATAATGGCGGGACGTGGTCGTGACGTTCATATTGGGGTCGGAATGATGCAGCGCGTGCATTCGCCACAGCCAGGGGAAACGGTGCTGGGCGCGGTGAAAGAGGAATTCTCCGAAGTCCATCAGCAGCGTGTAGGCGGCGAGGCCGAGCAGGAACGGCCAGGTCGCAAGGTCGACGAGATGGACGCTGACCTGGCGGCCGAACAGCGGTACCAGGATGAGCCCGCCGGCCATGAACAGCAGATAGGCGATGATGTTGACGCCGAGCGCGCTGCGTTCGTCCGACGCGCTCCAGCGCCGCTCGCACAGCATCAGCGCGAGCACGATGCACAAGGTGAGGCCGGTGTACGTCAGCAACGACATGGCGCGACCATGCGTACGTCATGGTTGAGGGCGCGTAAACTCGGCGCGGTGGCGGGCGTGGCGCTGGCGTTGCTTCCAGCGGCCGCGGCGGCTCAGGAAAAGACCCCGCCTTACTGGGCGTCGATCGCCAGCGGGCAGGCGATGATGCGGACCGGACCGGGGCGCAACTTCCCCGGCGTCTGGCTTTACCAGCGGCGCGATCTGCCGATCCGGGTGCTCAAGGTGTTTCCCAACTGGCGCTATGTCGAGGATCCCGACGGGGTGCGCGGCTGGATGCTGGTGACACTGCTGAGCGACCGGCGCACCGCCATCGTCCGCGGCACCCAGCCGCGCCCGCTCTACGCCAAGCCCGACGAGGGTAGCCGGCTCAAGTATAAGGTCGAGCCGGGCGTGGTCGGCCGGGTCGACGAGTGCGACGCAGGCTGGTGCCGGCTGAAGATCGCGGGGGACAAGACGGGCTTCGTCCACCTCACCGACATCTGGGGGGTGAGCGACGGCGAGACGGTGAAATAGTCCCGCCGCCGCGTTGATCGTTTAGACCAGCTCGACCGCCACCGCGGTCGCCTCGCCGCCGCCGATGCAGAGGCTGGCGATGCCGCGCTTCAGGCCCTTCTGCTTGAGCGCGTTCAGCAGCGTGACGACGATGCGGGTGCCGCTGGCGCCGATCGGGTGGCCGAGCGCGGTGGCGCCGCCGTGGACGTTGATCTTGTCGTGGCCGATGCCGAGGTCCTTCATCGCGAACATGGCGACGCAGGCGAACGCCTCGTTGACCTCGAACAGGTCGACGTCGCCGATGGACCAGCCGGCCTTGTCGAGCACCTTGTGGATCGCGCCGATGGGGGCGATCGTGAATTCGGCCGGGGCCTGGGCGTGGGCGGCGGTGGCGACGATGCGGGCAACCGGGGTCAGGCCCTTCGCCCGGGCGACCGAATCGCGGGTGAGCACCACCGCGGCGGCGCCGTCCGAGATGGACGAGCTGGTGGCGGCCGTGATCGTGCCGTCCTTGGCGAAGGCGGGCTTCAACTGCGGGATCTTGTCCGGCCGGCCGCGGCCGGGCGCTTCGTCCTTGTCGACCACGGTCTCGCCGGCGCGGCTCTTCACCGTCACCGCGACGATCTCGTCGGCGAAGCCGCCATTGTCGATCGCCGACTTGGCGCGGCTGAGGCTCTCGATCGCATAGTCGTCCATCGACTGGCGGGTGAGCTGATAGTCGTTGGCGGTATCCTGCGCGAAGGTGCCCATCGCGCGGCCTTCTTCGTAGGCGTCCTCGAGCCCGTCGAGGAACATGTGGTCATAGGCGGTGTCGTGGCCGATGCGCGCGCCCGAGCGATGTTTCTTGAGCAGGTAGGGCGCGTTGGTCATCGATTCCATGCCGCCAGCGATGACCACGTCGGCATTGCCCGCGGCGAGCGCCTCGGAGCCCATGATCATCGTCTGCATGCCCGAGCCGCAAACCTTGTTGACGGTGGTCGCCTGGACGCTGGTCGGCAGCCCGGCCTTGATCGCCGCCTGCCGCGCCGGCGCCTGGCCGAGGCCGGCGGGGAGCACGCAGCCCATGTAGATGCGATCGATGTCGCCGCCGTCGACGCCCGCGCGCTCGACCGCCGCCTTGACCGCGGTCGCGCCGAGCTCGGTGGCGGACACGTCGGCCAGCGCCCCCTGCATCGCGCCCATCGGGGTGCGGGCGTAGGAGAGGATGACGACGGGATCGGCAGCGGCAGTGGCCATGGGGAGTGCTCCTCGGGATTTGCTGCATTGCACATAGGCGCGCGGCCTGCCTTGTGGAAGATGCGCGCGCTCTGCTAGCCCCACGCCCATGTCCGCACCCACCCTGGAATTCGACCTCGGCGAGATGGCCGAGACCATCCGCGACTCCACGCAGCGCTTCGCCACCGACAAGATCGCGCCGATCGCGGCCGAGATCGATCGCGACGACCGCTTCCCGATCGAGCTGTGGCCGCAGATGGGCGAGCTTGGCCTGCACGGCATCACGGTCGAGGAAGAATGGGGCGGGCTCGGGCTCGGCTATCTCGAGCATGTCGTTGCGCAGGAGGAAGTGGCGCGGGCGTCGGCCTCGGTGGGGTTGAGCTACGGCGCGCATTCGAACCTGTGCGTGAACCAGGTCCGCCGCTGGGCGAACGAGGAGCAGAAGCGCAAATATCTCCCCGGCCTGATCGACGGGACCAAGGTCGGCGCGCTGGCGATGAGCGAGGCGGGGGCGGGGTCCGACGTCGTCTCGATGAAGCTTCGCGCCGACAAGAGCGGCAATGGTTATCGCCTCAACGGCACCAAGTTCTGGATCACCAACGGGGCCTATGCCGACGTGCTGGTGGTCTATGCCAAGACGGCTCCCGACGAAGGCAGCCGCGGCATCACCACCTTCCTCATCGAAAAGGGGATGGACGGTTTCTCGATCGGGCAGAAGATCGACAAGGTCGGGATGCGCGGCTCGCCGACGTGTGAATTGGTGTTCGACGACTGCTTCGTGCCGGCCGAGAATATCATGGGGCCCGAGAATGGCGGGGTCGGGGTGCTGATGAGCGGGCTCGACTATGAGCGCACCGTGCTAGCCGGCATCCAGCTCGGCATCATGCAGGCGTGTCTCGACGTGGTCATCCCCTACGTCCGCGAGCGTAAGCAGTTCGGCAAGCCGATCGGTGCGCAGCAGCTGATGCAGGCAAAGATCGCCGACATGTATGTCGCGCTCAATTCGGCGCGGGCCTACGTCTATCAGGTCGCCAAGGCGTGCGACGCGGGCAAGACCACGCGGTTCGATGCGGCGGGGGCGATCCTGCTCGCCTCGGAGAATGCGGTGAAGGTCGCGCTGGAGGCGGTGCAGGCGCTCGGCGGCGCGGGTTACACCAAGGATTGGCCGGTCGAGCGCTTCATGCGCGACGCCAAGCTGCTCGACATCGGCGCGGGCACCAACGAAGTGCGGCGGATGCTGATCGGGCGCGAGCTGATCGGCGCCTAAGCCACGATGATATGCTACGGCGAGTCGCATGTCCGACTGGCCCGAACTGACGGTCGCGCGCGACCACGACACTTTGTCGATCCTCCACCTCGCCGCGCAGATGCTCGGCAAGATCCGCGTCGCCCACGCGCCGTGGGTCAACCACGGCTGGCACGCCGCGCTACAGCCCGACAGCGCGGGCTTCGTCGCCCTGCCGACCGCGGCGAGCGGTGGACGCAGCTTTACCCTCGCGCTCGATCTTTGTCGCCATGCGATCGGAGTGCGGGTCAGCGATGGCGCGCGGGCGGAGGTGGCGCTTGCGGCGGGGTCGATCGCCAGCCTCCATCGCGAGCTGGTTGCCGCGCTGACGCGGCTCGGGCTTCCCGCGACATTCAACGGGACACCGAGCGAGATCGAGGGCGCGGTGGCCTTCGCCGGCGACCATGCGCCGCGCCGCTATGATGAGGATTCGGCGGCACGCTTTCGCGAAGCGATCGCCGCCATGTTGCCGGTGTTCAGCCATCACCGCGCGGCGTTCGCGGGAAAGGCGAGCCCGGTCCATTTCTGGTGGGGCGCGTTCGACCTGGCGGTGAGCGTCTTTTCGGGCCGTGGTGCGCCCGCTCATCCGGGTGGCGTGCCCGGCCTGCCTGACCGGATCGCGCGCGAGGCCTATAGCCACGAGGTCGCGAGCAGTGGCTTCTGGGCCGGGGGCGTCACCGCTGCCGAGCCGTTCTTCTACGCCTATATCTATCCCGAGCCCGCTGGCTACCGCACCGCGCCCGTCGCACACGGCCGCTTCGACGAGGGGTTCGGCGAATGGATGCTGCCCTATGCGGATGTCGCCGCAGCCGCCGATCCGGCCGCGATGCTGGCCGAGTTCTTCGCCTCGGCCCATGCTGCCGGAGCCGACCTTGCGGGGTGGGACCGACCGGCGCTCGAACGGGCGCTGGCTGCGCCCTAGGACTTGCCGGCGAACAGAAAGGCGACCGCGCCCATCAGGCAGGCGAAGGCCGCGAAGTGCCGCCAGTGGAGCGGCTCGCCGAGCACCAGAATCATGAAGATGCCGAACACGGTCAGCGTGATCGCTTCCTGCACGATCTTGAGCTGCGCGCCCGACCAGCCGCTGGCGTAGCCGAGGCGGTTGGCCGGCACGGCGAAGCAATATTCGATGAGGGCGATCGCCCAGCTGATCAGGATGACTAGCAGCAGCGGTTTGTTCATCCCGCCCTTGAGGTGCCAGTACCAGGCGACCGTCATGAAGACGTTCGAACAGATGAGCAGCAGGATCGTCGGCATGACGACCTGCTAGCCCATCCGTTCGCCCATGGGCAGTTACCAGATTTTCACGCGCTGGTTGGGGGCGAGGAACAGCTTCTGCCCCGGCTGGACGCCAAACGCCTGATACCAGGAGTCGACGTTGCGCACCGTCTGCGCGCGGAAGTTGCCCGGGGCGTGGCCGTCGGTCGCGATGCGGGCGCGCAGCGCTTCGGGCCGCATCTTGGTCGCCCAGCTTTGCGCGTAGGCGAGGAAGAAGCGCTGGTCGCCCGAATAGCCGTCGATCACCGGCGGCGCCTTGCCGCCCAAGGACGCTTTGTAGGCGTCATAGGCAGCGTTGAGCCCGGTGACGTCGGCGATGTTCTCGCCCAGCGTCAGCTTGCCGTTGACGTGGAGGCCGGGGAGGGCCTCGTAGCCGTCATATTGCTTGGCGAGCGCCGCACCCGCCTGTTGGAAGCGCGCGAAATCCTGCGGCGTCCACCAGTTGCGCATCGCGCCGGTGCTGTCGAACATCGCGCCATTGTTGTCGAAGCTGTGGCTGATCTCGTGACCGATGACGGCACCGATCGCGCCATAGTTGAAGGCGGCGTCGGCCGACGGATCGAAGAAGGGCTTCTGCAGGATCGCCGCCGGGAAATTGAGCGCATTCTGCACCGGCAGGTTGACCGCGTTGACCAACTGCGGCGGCATCCACCATTCGTTGCGGTCCATCGGCTTGCCGATCTTGCCGATCTGGTGGCGGTATTCGGCGAGCCGGGTCTGCTTCAGATTGTCATAGGCGTTCGTGCCGAGATTGAGCGAGCCATAGTCGCGCCAGCTGTCGGGATAGCCGACGCCGACGACGATCGTCTCGACCTTCTTCAACGCTTCCTGCTTGGTCGACGGCGCCATCCAGTCGATCGCCTGCACCCGCTTGGCGAAGGCCGCCTTGATGTTGGCGACCATCTGCTGGACCTCGGCCTTGGCCGCGGGCGGGAAGTAGCGATCGACGTACGCCTTGCCGACCGCATCCTCGAGCTGGTCGCTGACCGCGTTCAGCGCCAGCCGGTCGCGCGAGAGCTGCTTCGGCGTGCCGTTCAATGCGGTGCCGAAGAAGGCGAAATTGGCGTCGCGGATCGGGGCCGGAAGGACCGCCGCCTGCTGGTTCAAGGTGTGGAAGGTCAGCCAGTCCTTCCACGCGTCGAGCGGCTGCGAGCCGACCAGCGCCGCCAGCTTGGGGATGGCGCCGGGGTGGAAGGCATCGAACTTTTGCGCATTGCCGAGCTGCGCGGCATTCAGCAGCGCGCCCCAATCGATCCCGGGCGCCTTCTGCTCGAGCTCGGCGCGGGTCCAGACGGTCGCGCCCTTGGTGAAGTCCTCGCTCTCCTCGCGGGTGGCGTGGGCCTGCGCGATCATCGTCTCGAGCGCCATGATCCGGTCGGCCGACGCCTTCGGATCGGCCGCGCCGGCGGCCTTCATCACCGTCTCGATGTAGTTGCGATATTGCGGACGCAGCGCCGCCATCTTGGGGTCGTTCGAGAGGTAATATTCGCGCTCGGGCATGCCGAGCCCGCCCTGGAGCAGATAGGGCAGGGTTTGGCCCGGGGTGCTCAGCCCCTGCGTCACGAACACGCCGAACAGATTGTCGGTCGAGAATTTGGTGGCGTTCATCGGGTCGACGTCGGCGCGCAGCGACTTACCGATCGCGGTTGCGAGCGCGGTCTTGTCCTGGATGGCGGCGATCGCATCGAGGTCGGCCTTGGCCGGGGCCATGCCCGCACGATCGATCGCGCCGGTGTCCACATAGGCCTTGTAGAAGGTCGCGATCTTGCCTTCGTTCGAGCCGGCGTCGGGATTGGCCTTGAGGATCGCGTCGAGCATCTCACGGGTCTGCCGCTCGCGCTGCTGATCGGCGATATAGAAGCCGCCGATGCTGGAGCGGTCGGCCGGGATCTCGGTCTGCTTCATCCACGTGCCATTGGCGAACTGGTAGAAATCGTCTCCCGGCTTCACCGACTTGTCGAGCGAGCCGAGCGCGATCCCGGCGTTGGTGCCCGCGGCGGGAGCGGCGGCGTTGCTCGTGTTGTTGTCGGGGCCGGTGACGCTGCAGGCGCCGAGGGCGGCGACGGAGGCGGCGAGAAGCAGGAGGCGTGCGGTCATGGGGGCCCTTTCAGTTGAGCTGCTTTGCAAGCCCTGTCGCAGTCGCTAGGCGAGCGGGACGGCTTTTCGACGAACGGACTGTGATATCCGCATGAGTGCCCCGCGCATCGACAGCAAGGTTCAGCTCGACAGCGCCGAGAGCGAGGCTCGCGCGAAGCACAATCGCGGGCTGGTCGAGAAGCTGCGCGCGGACGTCGCCCAAGCCGGGCGCGGCGGCAACGAGAAGAGCCGCGAGCGTCACGTCGGCCGGGGCAAGTTGTTGCCGCGCGGGCGCGTCGAACGGCTGCTCGATCCCGGCTCGCCATTCCTCGAGATCGGCCAGCTTGCCGCCAACGACCTTTACGATGGCGAGGTGCCCGGCGCGGGGATGATCGCCGGCATTGGCCGGGTCGCGGGCCGACAGGTGATGATCGTCTGCAACGACGCGACGGTGAAGGGCGGGACCTATTATCCGCTGACGGTCAAGAAGCACCTCCGCGCTCAGGAGATCGCGCAGGAGAACCGGCTGCCGTGCATCTACCTGGTCGATTCAGGCGGCGCCAACCTGCCGCATCAGGCCGAGGTGTTCCCCGACCGCGACCACTTCGGTCGCATCTTCTTCAACCAGGCCAACATGAGCGCGCTCGGCATCCCGCAGATCGCCTGCGTCATGGGCAGCTGCACCGCGGGCGGCGCCTACGTTCCGGCGATGAGCGACGAGAGCGTCATCGTCCGCAACCAGGGCACTATCTTCCTCGCCGGCCCGCCGCTGGTGAAGGCGGCGACGGGCGAAGTGATTAGCGCCGAGGATCTGGGCGGCGGCGACCTCCATGCGCGCAAGTCGGGCGTGGTCGATCACCTTGCCGAGAATGACGAACATGCGCTGACGATCGTCCGCGACATCGTCTCGACGCTGCCCGAGCAAGCGCCGGTCCTGACCACTCGCGAGCCGCGCGAACCGGTCTTCGACCCGGAAGAGCTTTATTCGATCATTCCCGAGGACGTGCGGGCACCGTACGACGTGCACGAGGTGATCGCACGCATCGTCGACGGGTCGGAATTTCATGAGTTCAAGCCGCTCTACGGTACCTCGCTGGTATGCGGCTTCGCGCATATCTCGGGGATGCCGGTCGCGATCCTCGCCAACAACGGCGTCCTTTTCAGCGAGAGCGCGGTCAAGGGCGCGCACTTCATCGAGCTTGCCTGCCAGCGCCGCGTGCCGCTGCTGTTCCTGCAGAACATCTCCGGCTTCATGGTCGGCGGCAAATATGAGGCCGAGGGGATCGCCAAGCATGGCGCCAAGCTCGTCACTGCGGTCGCCACCGCGAGCGTTCCCAAGGTCACCGTCCTGATCGGCGGCAGCTTCGGTGCGGGCAATTATGGCATGGCCGGCCGCGCTTACTCGCCGCGCTTCCTGTTCAGCTGGCCCAACAGCCGGATCAGCGTGATGGGCGGCGAGCAGGCGGCGAGCGTGCTCGCTACCGTCCACCGCGACGCCGACAATTGGACGCCCGAACAGGCCGAAGCCTTCAAGCAGCCGATCCGCGACGATTACGAAGCGCAGGGCAACCCCTGGCACGCCACCGCGCGCCTGTGGGACGACGGCATCATCGACCCCGCGCAGACCCGCGACGTCCTCGGCCTCGCCTTCGCCGCCTGCTTGAACGCGCCGATTCCGGAACGTCCGCAGTTCGGCGTCTTCCGGATGTGATGGCTATGATCGAGTCCCTCCTCATCGCCAACCGGGGCGAGATCGCCTGCAGGATTATCCGCACCGCGCGTGAGCTCGGGGTGCGGACGGTGGCGGTCTATTCGGATGCCGATGCCGATGCGCTGCACGTGCGGATGGCGGACGCAGCGGTGCACATCGGGCCGAGCTCGGCGCGCGAGAGTTATCTGGTCGGCGAGAAGATCATCGCTGCTGCCAGAGAGACCGGAGCCGAGGCAATCCACCCCGGTTACGGTTTCCTGTCGGAGAATGCCGACTTCGCGCAGGCGGTGATCGACGCGGGTCTGATCTGGGTCGGGCCAAAGCCCGCGAGCATCCGCGCGATGGGGCTCAAGGACGCCGCCAAGAAATTGATGAGCGAGGCCGGTGTGCCGGTGACGCCTGGCTATCTCGGCGAGGACCAGTCGCCGGAGCGGCTCAAGGCCGAGGCCGATGCGATCGGCTATCCGGTGCTGATCAAGGCGGTCGCCGGCGGGGGCGGCAAGGGGATGCGGCGGGTCGATGCGCCTGCGGACTTCGCCGACGCGCTCGACAGCTGCAAGCGCGAGGCGACGTCGAGCTTCGGCAACGACATCGTCCTGCTCGAAAAATACATCCTCTCGCCGCGTCACATCGAGGTGCAAGTGTTCGGCGACGCGCACGGCAATGTCGTCCACTTGTTCGAGCGCGACTGCTCGCTGCAGCGCCGCCACCAGAAGGTGATCGAGGAAGCACCTGCGCCCGGCATGGACGAGGAGACCCGCGCCGCCGTTTGCGGCGCTGCCGTCCGCGCGGCGCAGGCGGTGAATTACGAGGGCGCCGGGACGATCGAGTTTATCGCCGACGCATCGGATGGCCTGCGCGCCGATCGCATCTGGTTCATGGAGATGAACACGCGGCTTCAGGTCGAGCATCCGGTCACCGAAGAGATCACCGGGCAGGACCTGGTCGAATGGCAGCTCCGCGTCGCCGGCGGCGAGCCGCTGCCGCTAGCGCAGGACGAATTGGCGATCGACGGCCATGCGATCGAGGCGCGGCTCTATGCCGAGGATCCGGCGCGTGGCTTCCTCCCGAGCACCGGCCGCCTCGATCACTTCGACCTCGGCGAGGACGAACGGATCGAGACCGGGGTCGAGGAGGGCGACACTATCTCGCCCTTCTACGATCCGATGATCGCCAAGCTGATCGCCTGGGGCGAGGACCGCGACGAGGCGATCGACCGGCTGGCCGAGGTGATCGAGAGCGTCGAGGTGTGGCCGGTCCGGACCAACGCCGGCTTCCTCGCCAATGCGCTGCTCGACGAGGATTTCATCGCCGCCGAGCTCGACACGGGGTTCATCGAGCGCAAGCTCGACGAGCTGGTTCCGACCGGCGAGGCCGACGACAGCCTCCGCGCTGCCGCGGCGGTGATCGCGCTGGCGCGCGACGAGGATGATGCGCCGTTGGGCGGCCTTGCCGGTTTCCGCCTCAATGCTGCGCCGCGCCTGCGGGTCGCGCTGGGTCAAAGCGGCAAGTTCGTCGAGGCCGATCCGGCCGGTGCGCCCGAGATGGTCTCGGGCTTCCGCGACGAGGAGCGGGTGGTCGTCTTCGCCGAGGGACAGGCGCACGAGTTCGCGCTCGTCGCGCGCGGCTCGGTCGGGGCGGCGGCAGGGTCGGGCGCGCTGGTTGCGCCGATGCCGGGCAAGGTCACTAGCGTCGAGGTCGCGGCCGGGGAGGCGGTGACCAAGGGCCAGCGGTTGCTGACGCTTGAGGCGATGAAGATGGAGCATGCGATGCTCGCGCCGTTTGACGGCACCGTTGCCGAGCTCAATGTGGCGGCAGGCCAGCAGGTGCAAGTCGACGCTGTACTGGCGAAGGTCGAGGCGGCGGCCAAGTAACCGTCACCCCGGCCTTGATCCGGGGTCCCGCTTCTCCCTAAGCGGCGGCAGAACGTAGCGGGATGCCGGATCAAGTCCGGCATGACGAGGAGAGAGACATGAACATCAACGGCATTGCGGCAGTGGTCACCGGCGGCGCGTCGGGGCTGGGCGAGGCGACGGCGCGGGCGCTGGCGGCCAAGGGCGCCAAGGTCGCCATCTTCGACCGCAATGCCGAGCAAGGCGAGAAGGTCGCCGCCGAGCTGGGCGGCATTTTCTGCGAGGTCGACGTCACCAACGACGATACCGTAGCCGCCGGCTTCGAGAAGGCGCGCGCCGCGCACGGGCAAGAGCGGGTGCTGGTCAATTGCGCGGGTGTCGCCAATGCGGTGAAGACCGTCGGCCGCGACCGTGAGACCAAGGCAGTGAAGAAATATCCGCTTCACCAGTTCGAGCTGGTGATCGGGATCAACCTGATCGGCACCTTCCGCTGCATCGCTCACTCGGCCGCGGGCATGGTCGATGCCGAGCCGGGCGAGGATGGCGAGAAGGGCGTGATCATCAACACCGCCTCGGTCGCCGCCGAGGACGGCCAGATCGGGCAGGCGGCCTACTCGGCGTCCAAGGGCGGGGTGCTGGCGATGACCCTGCCGATCGCGCGCGACCTGATGAACGAGGGCGTGCGGGTGAACACGATCCTGCCGGGCGTGTTCAAGACCCCGATGGTAGCGATGATGCCGCCGCAGGTGCAGGATGCGCTCGGCGCTCAGGTGCCCTTCCCCAAGCGGCTCGGCCGGCCCGAGGAATATGCCCAGCTCGCGGTGTTCATGATCGAGAGTGGCTACATGAATGCCGAGCACGTCCGCCTCGATGGCGGCATCCGTATGGCGCCCAAGTAAGTGGAAGCCGGCGCCCTGCTCGAGGCGCTGTGCGCGTGCGTCTGGGAGGCGGGCGACGCCATCCGTGAGGTCCGTAGGCGCGGGTTCGAAGTGGCGCACAAGGGCGACGCCTCGCCCGTCACCGAGGCCGATCATGCCGCCGAACGGATCATCCTTGCGGCGCTCGCCCGCTGCGCGCCGGGGGTGCCGGTGATCGCCGAGGAAGAGGTCGCTGCGGGGCGGATTCCGGCGCACGACGATCAGTATTTCCTCGTCGACCCGCTCGACGGGACCAAGGAATATGTTCGTGGCGGCGACGACTATACGGTCAACATCGGGCTGATCCGGGGTGGCGAGCCGGCGCTGGGGATCGTCCTGGCACCCGAGCAGGAGCGACTGTTCGGCGGCGTCGTCGGGCAGGGCGCCTGGGTCCAGCGGCGAGGCGGCGAGCGCGAGGCTATCCGCGTACGCGCGGCGCCCGAGCGCTTGGTGGCAGTCGCCTCCAAATCTCATTTCACGCAGAATACCGCCGACTATCTCGCCAGCCTCGACCGCGACTTCGACCAGGTCTCGGTCGGATCGAGCCTTAAATTCTGCATCGTCGCCGAGGGTCAGGCCGACATCTATCCCCGGCTGTCCCCGACCAGCGAATGGGATACGGCCGCGGGCCACGCGATCCTGGTCGCGGCTGGGGGACGGGTCGACGCTCCGGAAGGCGGTCCCCTGCGGTACGGCAAGCCGGCTTTCCTGAACCGCGGCTTCCTGGCGTTGGGTGGGACCGTTGCGCCGCCACTTGCGCCGTTCATGGCTGACTTCGCGGGCGGGGGCGACCTGCCGCAGGGCGTTTGAACGACCGCGGCGGACCTGCCGGCACGGTCAAATGCTCGGTGCCGGCGACCACCGCGCTGCGCTGGATCAAGACGATGACCGGCAATGGGATGCTGCGCCGCCGCGAGGATCCGCACGATGCGCGACGGGTGTTCATCGAGCTGGCCCCGCCGATGAGCGCTTCGATCCGTCGCTACTTCGACAAGGTCGGTGCGCCCGTCGTCGTGTGAGTGGCGGCTTGCCCGCACCGGCGGAAGCTGGCAGCAGGCGGGCGCGGGCGCTTAGCTCAGTTGGTAGAGCGCTTCCTTTACACGGAAGATGTCGGCGGTTCGAGCCCGTCAGCGCCCACCAGATTTTGTCACAGCGAGCGGATCAGTCGGACCGGCAGCGCTGCCCAGGCGGGGTCAGCGACGACCGACTGCCGGGCACCGAAGCCGAGCGGCAGCAGGTGCAATTTGCCGTCTTCGCGCGCGAGCAGGCGGCCGAAGATGAAGCGGCCGGCGGGGCGGGGCACCAGCACGTCGCGGTTGAGTGCGCGGCCAAATTCGTCGGGCGAGAGCCGATCGCACCATAGTTCATCGCCCGACCGATAATCGCCGACGGTGGCGGTCACCACGATCGCGACCTGGCTCCCAGTCGGAGTGGGCGGGACGACCTGCGCCTGGCGGCGCGGCGAGGTGGCACCGTCGACCGACAGATGCGCGAGCACCTCAAGCTCGGCGCGGTCGGGATGGTCGACGAGGTCCGCGGCAGTGACCCCGAGCGCGGTCGCGATCCGGTTGAGCCAGCCGATCGAGACGGTCCGCGTACCGGTCTCCAGCCTGCCGATGGTTTGCGGGGTCGTCGGCGGCACACATGCCCGGGCAACGTCCTCGAGCGTCATCCGCTTCGCCTTCCGCACCTGCCGTATGCGCGTGATCATCGCCGCCCCCATTAGTTGTAATCGAACCCTATCGGTTCGCTGCTGTCCTACAGATTAGCGCTTGTGGCAAGTAGCGGCGACTCGAGCACGGAAGGGCAGGTTCAATGGCGGCGCGGTTGATGAAGGAAGTTTCGGTGCCCGGCGACGCGCGAGACGCCCGGGGCAAGCGACCCGTGCGAACCGTGACGGTCAACATGGTCGAATCGCCGCTCGGCTGGTTGCGCTCACGCGGCCACCTGACGGCGCGCCAATATGATGCTGGCGAGCAGTTGCGGCTCGACTGGGAGGCGGCGCAGATGGCCCCGCGCGTGACCATGCGCTGGGATCCCGCGCCGATCGGCTCGGGGCGGGCCGGCGGGTCGCAGCCGCTCGAACCTGCCGAGCAGCAGCTCAAGGCGAAGGAGCGGTTCGACGCGGCAATCGGCGCCGCCGGGGCCGGGCTGTCGGATATTCTCTGGCGGGTGGTGTGCGCGGGCGAGGGGATGCGCGAGGCCGAGACGGCGCTGGGATGGCCCGCGCGGGCCGGCAAGCTGGTGCTGACCCTCGCGCTCGACCGGGTGGCCGACTTCTATCGGCTACGTTGAGGATTGACGAAACGGCGGCGCCCCTGCCGGGACAGGCGCGCCGCCGGAATGTGAGTGCGGTTGACGGCCTAGATCTGGCTGTTGTCGTCAGCCGCTTGGTCACGCTTCATCGACTTCTCGTCGAGCGCGCCCTGACCCTGGGCGGGGAAGTCCTGCTCGTCCGAGCCGTCCTGCTGCTCGAGCGACGAGGTCAGGCTGGTGTCCGATGAGCTAAGTTCGTCATTTTTGAGCGACGATGAGCCCATGTCGTTGCCGCTCACGCCCGAACCGATGAACCCGCTCGACGAACCGTCGTCGCTCGAGCGATCGGTGGTCGCGCTGTCCTGCTGCTGCATGGTGTCGGTCTGGCCACTGTTGCCATAGGAGGCCTGGCCGGTATCGGCGGCGTCGCCGGTCGAGCTGCCGCTCGACATCGTCGTGCCGGTGCCGCCACCGCTGTCGTTGCCGCCGATCGGCTGCGCATTGCGCTCCTGCGCCTCGGGCTGCTGCTGGTTCTGCGAGCGGGTGTTGTCGTCGCTCTGCTCGAAGCCCTGCTGTCCCGTCTGCTGGTTATTGTCGTCCATAGCTTCCTCCATCTGTCGGAGGATCAACCACGAAGCCGAGCCGGCGTTCCGGGTCCGAAAGACCGTATGCGACAACACGTGGGGGGATTGCCGACGACCGGCCGACATAAAGAAAAAGCCGCCGGACCTGCGCCCGGCGGCTTCTATTTGTCAGCGTCGGGCCGGATCAGCCTTCGGCGGTGTCGGCCGCCGGCTCGTCCCCGCTCACCTCGGCGGTGGCGCCGGGCTCGGCATTCGGATCATAGTCCTCGGTGAAGCCCGCATTGTCGCGTTCGAACATCTGCGCCATCACGTCGACGCCCTGCGCCTGCAAGTCGGCCTCTTCCGGCGAACGGGCGACGTTGACCTTGACGGTGACGTTGACCTCCGGGTGAAGCGAGACGCGCACTTCGTGCATCCCGATCGACTTGATCGGACGATCGAGCACGATCTGGCTCTTGCTCACCTTGGCGCCATCGGCGTCGAGCGCATCGATGATGTCGCGCGCGCTGACCGAGCCGTAGAGCTGGCCGGTGTTCGACGCCTGGCGGATCAGCTGAACCGTCTTGCCGTCGATGCCCTTCGAAGCGGCCTCGGCACCGGTGCGGCGCTCGGCATTCTCGGACTCGATGCGGGCGCGGTTCGCCTCGAACACCTTGCGGTTGGCGTCATTGGCGCGAAGCGCCTTCTTGCGCGGGAGAAGGTAGTTACGGGCGAACCCGTTCTTAACCGTGACGACATCGCCGATGCCGCCGAGCTTCTCGACACGCTCGAGCAGGATAACTTCCATCGCTCGCGCTCCTTACTTAACGACGTAGGGCAGCAGGCCGAGATGGCGGGCGCGCTTGATCGCCTTGGCCAGCTCACGCTGCTTCTTGGTGCTCACCGCAGTGATGCGGCTCGGGACGATCTTGCCACGCTCGGAGACGAAGCCCTGGAGCAAGCGGACGTCCTTGTAATCGATCCGCGGGGCGTCCTTGCCCGAGAAGGGGCACGACTTGCGGCGGCGGAAAAAGGCACGGGCCATGGCTTAAGCTCCCATCTCTTCGCGAGCGCGCTCGGGACGATCGCCACGCGGGCCGCGATCGCCACGGTCACCGCGATCACCACGGTCGCTGCCGCGTTCACGGTCACGCTCCGAACGACGCATCATCGCCGACGGGCCGGCCTCATGCTCGTCGACGCGGACGGTCATGAAGCGGATGACGTCTTCGTTGAGGCCGGTCTGGCGCTCGAGCTCGGCGACCGCCGCGGCGGGGGCGTCGACGTCGAGCAGCACATAATGCGCCTTGCGGTTCTTCGCGATGCGATAGGCGAGGCCGCGCAGGCCCCAGGTCTCGGTCTTGACGACCGAACCACCATTGTCCGTCAGAATCTTGGTTGCGTTCTCCGCGAGGGCATCGACCTGGGCTTGCGCCAGGTCCTGCCGCGCGAGAAACACATGCTCGTAAAGCGGCATGTCAAACTCACATGTTGGCCGATCGCTGACGGGCGCCCCATGCGCACCGCCCCTCCGGCTGTCTTCGGTAGGCGAGGATCGGCGCGGGGACTTGCCCCACTCCGGTCCGCGGCGCCTATGGCCGAAGGGGGCGGCAAAGGCAAGTGCGCGGCGGTCAGCCAGCAGGATGGTAAGTATTACGAACCTCAATGGTTCAAAACGCTTGACATCGTCACGCTCATCTGGCAAAGATATGGACACTGGGCGAATCACCCACTGAGCCGGTCGGACCGGTTCGCGGGCCCCCGCCGCCTCACATATTGGAACCCAGATGAACTGGTTTGGTCGTAAGTCGGCGCCTGCGCCGGCCGCGCTTCCGACGTGGTCGACGCTTGCCGGCACGAATGACGATGTCGGTCCCCGGAGCTATCAGGCCCGGATCAACGAAGTGTTCCTGAGCAATCCGGTCGGCCAGCGCTCGGTGCGGCTGGTCGCGGGGACGGTCGCGGCGTTGCCGATCGACCAGATCGAGGGGGATGAACAGGCCGCCAAGGTCGGGCTTCGGCCGCGCCTGCTGGAAACGGTGGCGACGCAGCTGCTGCTGCACGGCAATGCCTACCTCTATTGCGTGGCGACCGAGCGCGGGCTGAGCGAGCTGGTCCCGCTTCGGCCCGAAAAAGTGTCGGTGACGCTCGACGAGCGCGGGTGGCCGTCTGGCTATGTCTACCGCAGCGGTCCCAATCGCACCGCGCGTTATGCCGCGCGCGACGCGCTGGCGCGGCCGCAGGTCCTGCATCTGCGGGCGCTCAACCCGACTGATGATCATGTCGGGCTGGGTTGCATGGACGCGGCGATCAGCGCCGCATGCCTTCACAATCGGGCGACCCGCTGGAATCGCTCGCTGCTCGACAATGCCGCGCGGCCGTCGGGCGCGATGGTCTACGATCCCGGCGACGGCTCGAGCCTGACCGGCGAGCAGCTGACCCGGCTGCGCGAGCAGATCGACCAGCATTTCGCCGGTGGGATCAACGCCGGGCGACCCTTGTTGCTGGAGGGCGGCTTAAAGTGGCAGGCCCTCGGACTGTCGCCCAACGACATGGACTTCGTGTCGCTCAAGGAAGCGGCGGTCCGCGACATCGCCCTGGCGTTCGGGGTGCCGCCAGTCCTGCTCGGCCTGCCTGGCGACACGGCTTACGCCAATCTGCGCGAGGCCGGACGGGCACTTTACCGGCAGACCGTGCTCCCCTTGTCGGAGCGCATTCTCGAGACGCTCACCGAAGGGCTGAGCGCCTGGTTTGGGCCGGTCGGCTTCGCGATCGACCTCGACCGGGTCAGCGAACTGACCGAGGACCGCGAGAGGCTATGGCAGCGAATTGAGGCGGCGAGTTTCCTGTCACGGGCGGAGAAGCGGGAACAATTGGGCTTCAGCGCGGAGCCCGTGGCATGAGCCCCGTCGGCGCGACGGGTGATATTCTCCTTGGCCAATTGCTGGCGCAGACCGAAGGCCGGTCGCTCGACATCGTGACCATCAGGGCGCTGGTCGAGGAAGCGAGCCAGTCTGGCGCGCAGCGCGCACTCGCCAGCCTCGGGCTCGATGATGCGCAGGCCCGGCGCGACATGGGTGAGCTGCGCGAGTTGCTGAGCGCCTGGCGGGACGCCAAGCGAAGCGCTTGGCAGGCGATGGTGACGTGGATCGTCCGGGTCTGCCTGGCCGGCCTGCTGATCAGCATCGCCTTCCGGTTGGGCTTGTCCGAGCTGGTCCATGCCGGTTCGTGATCGCCGCGGCGGTTCGGTGCGCTTTGCCGGCTATGCCGCGGTGTTCGACGCGCTCGATCAGGGTGGCGACATCGTCAAGGCAGGGGCGTTCAGGCGCACGCTGGCGAGCCTGCCGTCGATCCCCTTGCTGTGGCAGCATCGGGCGGGCCGCGTGATCGGCACGATCGAGCGGGTCGAAGAAGATCAGCGAGGATTGCGCGTGATCGGGTCGCTCAACGGCAGCGAGAGCGGGACGACCGCGGCTCGCCTGATCGGTTCGCGCCAGATCGACGGCCTGAGCTTCGGCTATCGCGTGCGGACATCCGAGCAAGCGGGCGACGCCCGCGTGCTGACCGACGTCGACCTGCTCGAGGTGAGTGTGGTCGCGCGACCGATGCAGCTCAAGGCCAGGATCCACGCGGTCCAATCGGGCTGACCGGTCGGTCAGCCAAACCGAACAAGTTCAATTCATGACCACGGTTCACCGCGTCGGTGAGCCGCCTGTCTTTGTGGGAGCCCGACATGGAAGTGAAGGCCGATGCGCTCGAACAGTCGTTCGACGACGTGAATTTCGAAGAGATTGGAATCTCGCTCAAGGAGGAACTCGAACTGCTCAAGAATCGCCTGGCCGACAGCCAGAACGCCGCCCTTCGCCCCGCCCTCGACGGGGTGAAGTCCGCCGAGAATTCGGCATTTGTCGAGCGCTTCCTGCGGCGCGGGATCGATAGCGATCTGGAAGCCAAGTCGGCCGACAATTCGTCGGGCGGCGCAGGCGGTTACGCCATTCCCCGCGATATCGACGAACAGATCGACCGCACGCTGGTGACGCTGTCGCCGATCCGCGCCATCGCCAACGTCGTCAAGGTCGGCAGCTCCAACTATCGCAAGCTGATCACCACCGGCGGCGCGCCGTCTGGCTGGGTCGGATTCGAGGCGGCGCGACCCGAGACGGGAACGCCGACCTTCACCGAAGTGGTCCCGGCGAGCGGCGATCTCTACGCCAATCCGGCCGCGTCGCAGCACATGCTCGACGATGCCATGTTCGATGTCGAAGCTTGGCTGGCGAACGAGATC
Organism: Sphingomonas ginsengisoli An et al. 2013; assembly: GCF_009363895.1. NCBI lineage: Bacteria > Pseudomonadati > Pseudomonadota > Alphaproteobacteria > Sphingomonadales > Sphingomonadaceae > Sphingomonas > Sphingomonas ginsengisoli (ex An et al. 2013). The sequence goes on from NZ_CP045434.1 coordinate 2,982,818, forward strand.
GCGGTTGAATTCGCTCGGGGGGAGGGCGCGGCGTTCATCAAGGGCACCGGCGTCAACCAGCCGCTCGGCTTCCTGTCGTCGCCGACCGCAACGACCGCCGACGGGGCCCGCCCGATGGGCACGCTGCAGACGATCGGGACGGGGGTCGCCGGTGGCTTCCCGGCAAGCTCGCCAGCCGACAAACTGATCGACCTCGTTCAGAGCTTGCGTCAGCCGTATCGCCAGGGCGCGGTGTTCGTGATGAACAGTGCGACCGCGGCGACGATCCGCAAGTTCAAGACCGCGGACGGCGCGTTTATCTGGCAGCCCGGCATGGTCGCCGGCCAGCCCTCGAGCCTGCTGGGTTACCCGGTGATCGAAGCCGAAGACATGCCCGACGTGTCGGCCAACAGCCTGTCGGTCGCGTTCGGCAACTTCAAGGCGGGCTACATCATCGCCGAGCGCAGCGAGACGAGCATCCTGCGCGATCCCTACACCAAGAAGCCCTATGTTTATTTCTACGCGACCTAGGCGCTCGAAAACAACATCCAGCCGGTGGTAGCGGGCGCGCCTGTCGATAGCCCGCCGCCGTCCCCAAGCGTTGGCGACCAATATCTTGTGGGCGACACACCGGAGGACGCCTTTGCCGAACACGCGCAGAATCTCGCCACTTGGACTGAGGCTGGCTGGCTGTTCACGCCACCGCGCGAGATGATGTCGGTGGTGGACGGTCGCAGCGGCCAGGCCTGGTTCTACCGTGGAGGCGAATGGCTTTTGGGGATGATCGAGGCAGCGGAAGGCCGCGTCGATGGTCAGAAGGTGCTCGGGTCTCGGCAGTCCGCAATTCCGGTGCCGACGGGCGGCACTGTTGTCGATCAGGAGAGCCGAGCCGCACTGGCCGCGATGCTTTCCGCGCTTCGGCAGCATGGCTTAATTGCCACGTGACGACCTTCATTTCGGCACACTCGCTTATATCCTTTCCGGATCGATGGCAGCGCACTAAGGTCGCGAGGCGCGTCCCGCGCAGGTCACACGGAAAGGGTTTCCATGCGGAAGCTGGCAAGTGCCGCCCTTTTGCTCGCAACGATGGTCGCACCGGCTTGGGCGAGCGAAGGTACATGGTATGCGGGGGTAGAGGGCGGCGCTCTCAAGGCCCGCAACGCTCACCTCGATTACTCGCGCGGAAGCATCCGCCAGAACAACGTCATCAACATCGACTACAAGACCGGCTTGGATGTCGATGGCCTGATCGGCTATGATTTCGGTCCATTGCGGGCCGAAGCCGAGTTTGGGTACAAGCGCGCTAGCGCGGACTCGGTGGCGGTTAACCTGAGTGGTCCGGTCGTCATTCCGCCGAGCAGTGTGAATTACTCGGGTCGGACGCGCGTCCTTTCCAGTATGTTCAACCTGCTCGGTGATGTCGGCGGCAGTCAGTTCAGCGTTTATGGCGGCGGCGGCGTTGGTCTCGCTCGCACCAAGGTGCGAGCCGATCTCTCGCCATTGACCTTTTCGGGACAGCTCGACTCGGTCAACGGGACCGATCGCAAATTTGCGTGGCAGCTCATCGCCGGCCTAAGAGCGGCGGTCAGTGAGCACGTCGATGTCGGAATCAAATACCGCTACTTCCGGACGAAGTACCGCTTCGACGATCTCGCCGCGAACCTAGTGCCGGAGCAGATCGATGGTCGTTTCCGTTCGCACTCGTTGCTCGCGAGCCTGATTGTGAATTTCGGCAAGGCAGCGCCCCCACCGCCGCCGCCGCCGCCTCCACCGCCTCCGCCTCCGCCTCCGCCGCCTCCGGCGACGCAGAGTTGTCCGGATGGGTCAGTCATTCTGGCGACCGATCAGTGTCCGGCGCCGCCGCCACCTCCACCCCCGCCGCCGCCGGCGCCAGAGCGCGGCTGATTGATAAGGCCGGCACCAAGGTGCCGGCCTTTTCTTTCGGCGTGTCCCGGCAACGCTCGACCTTGATAGGGTCGAGCAGTAAGCGGACGCGATGCATTTCCCGCTGAAACTTCGCTGCAGCCGTGACGCGCTCAGCGCCAATTACCGCTGGTTACAGGGCCGAACGCGAGCCTCGGTAGGTGCTGCAGTCAAGGCCAATGGCTATGGGCTGGGGGCAAGGGATGCGCTCGAGACGCTCGCCAACCAAGGTTGTCGCGACTTCTTCGTCTCAACCTATTCGGAGGCGATCGAACTCGAGCCCGCGGCCGGATCTTGTTCCGTCATGGTGCTTCACGGCGTTGGGCCGGACGATCTGGCTGCTGCCCTCGCGTCGAAGGCCCGGCCGGTACTGAACACCGCGGCGCAGGTGGCAAGGTGGAAGGCGGCTGCGCCGGACCGACCGTGTGATCTGATGGTCGACACGGGCATGAACCGGCTGGGCCTGCGTCCAGAAGACCTTGGCGTCGCCAGCGGCCTTGCGCTCGACACGGTCCACAGCCATCTCGCCTGTGCCGACGAAGATCATCCGTTGAACGAACGCCAGCGGCAGCGCTTCGCCGAGATCGCCGCCAGCCTGCCCGCCAAGCGCCACAGCTTGGCCAACAGCGCAGGCATCTTGCTCGGGCCCGACTTTCACTTTGGCCTCGTTCGGCCAGGGTTGGCACTATATGGCGGCATTCCCCGCGCTGAAGCCCGCGGCAAGATCAACCAAGTGGCCTTTCTCCAGGCCGAGGTCATCCAGCGACGGCTGATCAAGGCGGGCGAAAGCTGCGGCTATTCAGCGACCTTCGTCGCCAAGCACGATACCCCGGCAGCAGTGATCAACATCGGTTATGCCGACGGCTATTGGCGCGGCTTTTCCTCTTCTGGAGCGGCGAGCGTTGGCGGCGAGCGACTACCGGTGCTCGGCAGGGTCTCGATGGACCTTGTCATCCTGGATTGCAGCGCAGCGCCATTGCTCAGCGAGGGCGATTGGGTCGACATCGACTTCGAACTGGCAAGCGCCGCCGAACAGTCCGGCATGTCGCAATACGAGTTACTGACCGGCCTCGGCGATCGCTTCGAGCGTAGCTGGTTCTGACCCTTTCGGCGGCGGCGACTTGGGCCGATATCGGCACAAATCCGCCACCGGACACCGCCAGCACTCCGGACGCCGCGCCTTGCAGATGTAGCGCCCGTGCAGGATGAGCCAGTGGTGGGCGTGGAGCCGGAATGTCGCTGGCGTGACCTTTTCGAGCTTCAACTCGACGTCCAGCGGGGTTTTGCCGGGTGCTAGACCGGTGCGATTGCCAACGCGAAAAATGTGGGTGTCGACCGCGATGAGCGGCTGGCCGAACGCGATGTTCAGTACGACGTTGGCGGTCTTGCGCCCGACGCCGGCCAGTTTCTCCAGTGCAGCGCGATCGGCTGGAACCTCCCCGCCATGATCGTCGATGAGCTGCCGCGCCATGGCGATGACGTTCTTGGCCTTGGTATTGAACAGGCCGATCGTCTTGATCTGCTCGCGCACCCCATCTTCACCGAGCGCGAGCATCTCCGTTGGCGTATCGGCTAGCGCGAACAGCTTGCGGGTCGCGAGGTTGACGCTGACGTCGGTCGCCTGCGCCGAGAGCGCGACGGCGACCAGCAGCGTATAGGGGTTGGACCATTCGAGCTCGCCTTCGGGCTCGGGATTGAGCTCGGCCAGTCGGCGATAGAATTCGAATACCTGCGCCTTGTTCATCGCGCGCGGATGACGTCGGCCATCGAATAAAGCCCGGGCGCCCGGCCGACGAGGTATCGCGCCGCCGCCAGCGCGCCGCGCGCGAAGATGCGCCGATCTTCCGCGCGATGCGAAATAATGACGCGCTCCTCTACCCCTAGAAACATCACGTCATGGTCGCCGACCACAGTCCCGCCGCGCACCGCGGCGAAGCCGACCTCGCCAGAGCGACGGGTCAGCTGGGTTCCGGCGCGGGCTGTGTCGGCTGTCAGTGGCACGCCGCGGCCGCGCGCCACCGCCTGACCCAGCGCCAGCGCCGTCCCCGATGGTGCATCGGCCTTGCGGCGATGGTGAAGTTCGAGAATTTCGGCATCCCACCCGTCGCCCAGCACGGCTGCGGCGCGCTCGACCAACTCGCTCAGCAAGGCCACCCCCAAGCTGGTATTCGCGGCGACGACTATTGCGATCTCGCGGGCAGCCTCCGTCAGAAGCCGATGTGCTTCGTCGTCGAGCCCGGTCGTCCCCACCAAGACCGGCACGTCGGCTTCTCGAGCGCGATCCAGCGTCGCCAGCAAGGCCGAAGGCGCTGAAAAATCCACCAGCACGTCGCCCCGGTTCTGGTCGATGGTAAAGTCGGGATCGTCGGCGACGAGCGCGGCGATGGCCTGGCCCATGCGCCCATTCGGGGCGATCAGCGTCAGGCGGATGGGAGTGTCAGGCCGCATCCGCCGGTGATGGCGCAAGGGTCACGGCCGTGCAATGCCGAGCAGGTCCTGCAGGTCCAGCGCAGCCTGCGGCGCCCGAACCTTCGCTCCGTTTATCATGAAGACATAGGCGTCCTTGCCCGCCGTGGCCTGCGCCCTCGCGCGGCTGGCGAAGTCCGCCAACCGGTCGGCGGGATAGCCCGTCGGGCATTCCTCGCGCATCCGCTGCAGCCGGGCGTAGGTGAAGTTCGCCGTGTCCATGTCGATGCACGGAAATTCGTCATCGTCACCGAACACCACGGCGACGTCATGATCGCGGGCCAGTTGCTCGAATCGTGCGTCGCGGAAGCTCTCGTGGCGCGGCTCGAGCGCGTGGCGTAGCGGCAAGCCATCCAACGAACGCGGCAGCAACTCGAAAAACCGCGCGATGTCCTCGGCGTCGAACGATCGCCGCGCGGCCAACATCCAGAGGATCGGTCCGAGCTTGGGCCCGAGCGCCGCCAACCCCTGGTCGAGGAAGTTGTGCACACCTTCGCCGGCGTCGGCCAATTTTGGACGCGTCACGCAGAAGCGGCTGCCTTTGACTGCGAACTGGAAACCTTCGGGGACGGCGGCCGCCCACTTCTCCCAGCTCGCCGGACTTTGCCGGCCGTAGAAAGTGGCGTTGATCTCGATCGCGCCCACTGCCGCCGCGGCGAACGGAAGTTCGCGGCTGTGCGGTAGTCCCGCAGGATAGAAGTCACCGCGCCACGGCGGATAGGTCCAGCCGCCGATCCCGACCCGGATCTGGCCGCGCGTACTCACGCGGGGGGCATGAACCGACTGACGATGTCCTTGGCCAGCCGCGCCGGACGGAGCGAGGCGGCATCAAGGCAGCACCAGATGCTCTTCACTTCGGCCAGCACCGTTTCGCCGCGCCGGATCACCGTGGTGAAAAAGGCGCGCGCGCCCTGCATCTGGTCGGCGATGACGTCCGCCACGACCTGATCCTCGAGGAAGGTCGGCCTCCGAAACTCGATTTCGTGCTTCAATGCGACCCACAAGTGGCTGGTGACCGCCTCAGTCGGCGCGACCTTCTCCCAATAGCGAACCACCGCCTCCTGGACCCACTTCAGGTACACGCTGTTGTTGACGTGCCCCATATGGTCGATGTCGGCGGGAAGTATCCCGATGGAGTGGCGGTACATCATAGGTCCCATGTCGGCAGCGTGAGCGCTGCTGACAATAGTGTCAACAAACAGGTTACCCGATGGTTGCTGCAACTGGACGAAACGGAGCCAATCTTCTGATCCTGACCGGCGCCGGGATCAGCGCGGACAGCGGCGTCCCGACCTTTCGCGCCGCCGATGGCCTGTGGGAGGGTCACCGGGTCGAGGACGTCGCTACGCCCGAGGCGTTCGAGCGCAATCCGGGGCTGGTTCACAGCTTCTACGACGCGCGTCGCGCTCATCTCGACGCCGTCGTGCCGAACGCCGCGCATCGGGCGCTGGCCAGGCTCGATGCCGAATGGCCCGGCGAGCTGCTGATCGTGACCCAGAATGTCGACGATCTCCACGAGCGGGCAGGAGCCAAACGCCTGCTCCATATGCACGGCGAGCTGAAGAGCGGCTGGTGCCGCGCCTGCGATGCCCGCTTCGTCTGGACCGGCGACATGGGCGAGGAAGCCCACTGTGCTGCCTGCGCCGTGGTCGGCGACGTCCGCCCCGACATCGTCTGGTTCGGCGAGATGCCCTACGATATGGACCGGATCGAGCGCGCGCAGCACGACTGCGACCTGTTCGTCTCGATCGGCACTTCGGGCGCGGTCTATCCCGCGGCGGGCTTCGTCCAGACCGCGCGCTATCGCGGCGCCCGCTGCCTCGAGCTCAACCTCGAGCCGAGCGCGGGGAGCATCTTTTTCGACGAAACCCGCATCGGGCGCGCGGCCGACCTCGTGCCGGCCTGGGTCGACGAATTGCTCGCCGGCTAGTCGGCCCAGTCGAGCCCGATCTCGCGGTAAAGGCCGCGATCCTCGTCCCAGCGCGGATTGACTTTCACGTGCAGGAATAGGTGGACCTTGCGACCGAGGTGCTCGCCGATCGCCGCGCGAGCCGCCTCGCCGATCGCCTTGAGGCGAGAGCCTCCCTTGCCGACGATGATCGCCTTCTGGCTGTCGCGCTCGACCAGGATCTGCTGGTGGATGACCGACGAGCCGTCCTTGCGATCCTCCCACTTCTCCGTCTCGACCGCGGACGAATAGGGCAGCTCGGCGTGGAGCTGCAGGTAGAGTTGCTCGCGCGTCAGTTCGGCCGCGACCATCCGGTCGGTGGCGTCGGACAATTGATCCTCGGGATAGTGCCACGGGCCCGCCGACATCGCCTCGGCGAGGTGCCGGCGCAGATCGTCGACGCCATCGCCGTTGGTCGCCGAGATCATGAACACGGCTTCGGTCTTCAGCCGATCGGACAGCTGCGCCGCGAGGCCAAGTAACTCCTCCTTGCGCGCCAGGTCGACCTTATTGAGCACCAGCACCTTGGGCTCGGGCCGCTGCTCGACCCCTTCGAGCACCTGCTCGACCCGCGCGCCGACCTTGGCCGCGCTGTCGACCACCAGCAGCACGCGGTCGGCATGTTCGGCACCTTCCCAGGCCGCCTTTACCATCGCCCGGTCGAGCCGCCGCCGCGGTGCAAAAATGCCGGGCGTATCGACCAGTAGGATCTGGCTTTGGCCGGCGATCGCGATCCCCATCAGCCGGGTCCGCGTCGTCTGCGCCTTGGGGCTGACGATCGCCACCTTCTGGCCGACCAGCGCATTGACCAGCGTCGACTTGCCGGCGTTAGGCGCCCCCAGCACGGCGACGAGTCCACAGCGTTGGGTCACGAATATTTCTCCATCAGCGCCGCCGCCGCGGCGGTCTCCGCTTCCTGCTTGCTGGCACCGCCGGCTTCGGCCTCGCCGAGCCCGTTGACCATGACCTTGACCGTGAAGGTCGGCGCATGGTGCGGTCCTGAGCGGCCGACCAGTTCATAGGTTGGCGGGCGGTGTCCTTTGGCCGCGGCGAATTCCTGCAGCCGCGACTTGGGATGCTGCGGCGCGCGCTTCTGGCTGTCGAGGAACGGCGCCCACTGCCGCCGGATGAAGGCGTCGGCCGCGGCCAGACCGCCGTCGAGCAGCAACGCCCCGAGCAGAGCCTCGACCACGTCGCCCACCACATTGTCACTACCGATCGCGCCATCCTCGCGCGCCTGCTTGCCGAGCCGGATCTGCTTCGGGATCCCGATGTCGCGTCCAATCTCCGCGCAGGTCTCGCGCGCGACCAGCACGTTGTAGCGCCGGCTCATCTGCCCCTCGGGCTCGGCCGGGAAGCGCTCGTAGAGCCAGCGGGCGATGGTCAGTCCGAGCACCCGGTCGCCGAGGAATTCGAGCCGTTCGTAGCTCTCGCGCGCCGCGCTGCCGTGGGTGAGCGCGCGCTCGAACAGCGTCATGTCGGTCGGCGTGTAGCCCAGCGCCTGCTCGAGCCAACCGGCGAGGTCGCCGCTCAATGGACTTGGCCGATGCGGTGCGCCCGCAGCGCGGTGAACCAAGTCCACGGCTTGAGCCATTCGGCGCTGCCATCGGTCGACCAGAAGGTCACCAACGCCCGGCCGACGAGATGCTCGAGGGGCACGAATCCCATCCCGCCGCTCGCCGGCGAGAAGCGGCTGTCGGCACTGTCGTCGCGATTGTCGCCCATCATGAAGACGGTGCCCGCGGGCACTTCGACCGGCCCGAACTCGTCCGCCAGCGGATTGTCGACCTGGTCGAGGACGACATAGCTCGGGCCGCCCGGCAGCGTCTCGCGATAGGCGGTGAAGTGGCAGTCCTGGCCCGGCGGCGGCGCCATGGTGACGCCTTGCGGAGTGATCTGTCGGCAAGGCGTGTTCGCCGACACCGGCAGCTTGAGGTCGGGCAGGCGGACCCGCTCGACCGGCTTGCCGTCGAGGATCAGCACCCCGCCGCGGGTCGCGATCGTGTCCCCGGGCAGGCCGATCACGCGCTTGATGATATCGTCGCCCTGCGGGCCCTGGAATACGGCCACATCGCCCCGCTTCGGCAACCTTGAAAGAATCTTGCCGCGCATCGGCGGGAAGCCGAACAGGAAGCTCGCCCGGCTGTAGCCGTAGGGCCATTTGGCGACGATCAGATAGTCGCCGATGTACAGCCCCGGCAGCATCGAGCCCGAGGGAATACTGAACGGCGCGACGATCAGGCTGCGTAGCAGCCAGGCGAACAGCGCCAGCCACAGTAGGCTGCGCCAATTGCCCTGCTTCTTGGCGGGCGGTTCGGTCGCGGTCTCGTTCACCGGGCGCTTCTTTCGGGCCCGTGGTGGAAGGTCAAGCGCCCGCGTGCGGCGGCGCCCGCGCAAGGGTGGCATTCTCGCCCGCGCAAACTATGAGGCGGGGCATGTCCCAGTCCGCTCCGCTCCCGGTCCTCAGTCAGCTGTTTGCGGCCGACCCCCAGCGTGTCGAGAACTTCTCCTGGGCGCTCGCCGGGATGACCTTCGACTGGTCGAAGCTCCACCTCACGCCCGAATGGCGGGCCGGACTTGCCGAGCGCGCTGCTCAGGCCGGCTTCCCCGCTGCGCTCGAACGCCTGTTCGCCGGCGAGATCGTCAACCCGACCGAGGGCCGCGCGGCCGAACATCTCGCCGAGCGTGGGTTCGGCTCGGCCGATTCCGTCGCGCTGGCGACCGCCCGCCGCCGCCGCATGTTCGGGCTGGTCGACGCGATCGAGGCCGGGGCGTTCGGCGACGTCACCGGCATCCTCCACCTCGGCATCGGCGGCTCTGCGCTCGGCCCCGACCTGCTGGTCGACGCGCTCGCCCGGCGCGAGCGGCGCTACAAGGTGCGGGTGGTCTCGAATATCGACGGGCAGGCGCTCGACGAGGCGCTCGCCGATCTCGACCCCGGCACCACTCTGGTCGCGATCGCGTCGAAGACCTTCACGACCGCCGAAACCCTGCGCAACGCCGAGTCCGCGATCGCCTGGCTCAACGAAAACGGCGTCGAAGACCCCTACGGTAAGCTGATCGCACTGACCGCTGCGCCCGAAAAAGCGGTCGATTTCGGCATCGACGAAACCCGCGTGCTTCCCTTCGCCGAGAGCGTCGGCGGCCGTTATTCCCTGTGGTCGAGCATCGGTTTCCCGGCCGCCCTCGCCCTCGGCACCGAGGCCTTCACCCAATTGCTCGAGGGCGCGGCGCTGGTCGACGCCCACGTCCGCGACATCGCGCCCGAGGCAAGCCTGCCGTTCATCGCCGCCGCCGCCGATCGCTTCTACGCCGAGCAGGCCGGCGCCGAGACCCGCGGCATCTTCGCTTATGACGAGCGCCTCCGCCTGCTCGTCTCCTACCTCCAGCAGCTGGTAATGGAATCGAACGGCAAATCGGTCGATCTCGCCGGCAATGCCGTCCCGATCCCGACCTCGGCAATCCTGTGGGGCGGGACCGGGACCGACGCCCAGCACGCCGTCTTCCAATTGCTCCACCAGGGCACGCACCTCATCCCGGTCGAATTCATCGCCGTCGCCGAAGCCGACGACGACCAGGACCCGGCCCACCACCGCGCGCTGCTGCTCAACGCCTTTGCCCAAGGGGCGGCGCTGATGGCGGGCAAGGGCAGTGACGACCCCCATCGCCGCTATTCTGGCAACCGCCCGTCGGCGACGATCCTGCTCGACCGGCTCGACCCGCGCACGCTTGGGGCCTTGATTGCCTTCTATGAGCACCGCACCTTTGCCGAAGCGGTGTTGATGGGGATCAATCCCTTCGACCAGTTTGGGGTGGAGCTCGGCAAGGCGATGGCCAATGCGATCGACGATCCGGCCGGGCGCGCCGACTTCGACCCCTCGACGCGGGCATTGATCGAGAAGGCGGGACTGTGAGCGACTTCGACTACGACCTGTTCATCATCGGCGCCGGTTCGGGCGGCGTCCGCGCCGGCCGCATCGCCGCCGCGCACGGCGCCCAGGTGGCCGTCGCCGAGGAGCATCGGATCGGCGGTACCTGCGTCATCCGCGGCTGCGTCCCCAAAAAGCTGCTCGTCTACGGCGCCCACTTCGCCGAGGACCTCGACGACGCCGCCATGTTCGGCTGGGACGTGCCGCACAAGCGGTTCGACTGGCCGGTGCTGCGCGACAATGTGCTCGCCGAAGTCACCCGGCTCGAGGGCGCTTACGGCGAAACCCTCGGCAGCCACGGCGTCTCGCTCATCAAGGAACGCGCCACCGTCACCGGGCCCCATGAGGTGCGCACAGCCAGCGGCCGGACCATTACCGCGGGAAAGATCCTCATCGCCGTCGGCGCGCGCCCCGCGCTGCCCGAGGTCGCCGGGATCGAGCACGCGATCACCTCGAACGAGGTGTTCCATCTCGAGCGGATGCCCAAGCGGATCGTCATCGCCGGCGGCGGCTACATCGCCAACGAATTCGCCGGCATCTTCCACCAGTTCGGCGCCCACGTGACGCTGGTCAACCGCTCCGACACCATCCTGCGCGGCTATGACGAGCAGGTCGTCGACCGGCTGGTCAAGATCAGCATCGCCAAAGGCATCGACATGCGTTTCAAATCCTCCTTCTCGGCGATCGAGAAGCAGGACGACGGCAGCCTCGTCTGCCGGATGAACGGCTGCGAGGACATCGCCGCCGACGAGGTGCTGTTCGCCATAGGCCGCACTCCCAATACCGAAGGCCTCGGCCTCGAAGAGGTGGGCGTGAAGCTGTCCGAGCGCGGGGCAGTCATCGTCGACGACGACTATCGCTCGTCGGTGCCGTCGATTTTCGCGGTCGGCGACGTCACCGACCGCATCCAGCTCACTCCCGTCGCCATCCGTGAGGGCCAGGCCTTCGCCGACACCCAGTTTGGCGGCAAGCAGGTCAGCGTCGACTATAGCTGCGTTCCGTCGAGCGTCTTCTCGCACCCGCCGATCGCCGCGGTCGGGCTGACCGAGGGCCAGGCCAAGAACCGTCTCGGTTCCATCCGCACCTTCACTTCGGACTTCCGCCCGATGAAGAACGTGCTGGCCGGACGCAACGAACGCTCGCTCTACAAATTGGTGGTCGACGACAGCTCGGACGAGGTGGTCGGCGTCCACCTGATCGGTCCGGACGCCCCGGAGATCATGCAGGCTGCCGCGATCGCGGTGAAGGCGCGCTTGAAGAAGGCCGATTTCGACGCCACGGTCGCGCTGCATCCGACCATGGCCGAAGAACTGGTGCTGATGCGCTAGACGCCGACAGGCGTCCGCCGGGAGGGGCAGTGAGTTACGACGCGATCATCATCGGGGCCGGGCACAACGGCCTCGTCTGCAGCTATTATCTGGCGCGCAAGGGGCTCAAGGTCGCCATCCTTGAGGCGCAGGGCACGGTCGGCGGCGCCGCCGTCACCGACGAGTTCCTGCCCGGCTTCCGCAATTCGGCCGCCAGCTACACTGTAAGCCTGCTCCAGCCCAAGGTCATTAAGGACATGGCGCTCGAGCGGCACGGCCTGAAGGTCGTTCTCCGCAAGATCGACAACTTCCTGCCCGGCGACGGCAATTATCTGCTTGGCGGCCGCAATGGGCTGACCCGGCGCGAACTGGTCCGCCACCATCCCGAGGATGGCGAGGCCTACGACCGCTACCTCGCCGAGCTCGAGACGGTGGTCCCGCTGATCCAGCGCTGGCTCTTAAAAGCGCCGCCCGAAGCGGGTGGGGGCCTCAGCGCGCTGCCGTCGATGCTCAGCCTCGCCAAGGATCTGCGCGGGCTCAGTACCGAGCAAGTCCGCACGGTCCACGAATATTCCACCAAGTCGGCCGGCGACATCCTCGACCGCCACTTCAAGGGCAACCTTGGCAAGGCGCTGTTCGGCTTCGACGGCGTGGTCGGCAACTTCGCATCGCCCTACACGCCCGGCACCGCCTACGTCCTCCTCCACCATTTGTTCGGCGAGGCGGCCGGCGTCCCCGGCGCGTGGGGTCACGCGATCGGCGGGATGGGCGCGATCACCCAGGCGATGGCCAAGGCCGCGCGCGAGGCCGGGGTCGACATCCTCCTCAACACCCCCGCCGAGGAGATCATCGTCGAGCGCGGGCAGGCGGTCGGCGTCGTCGCCGGCGGCAAAGCGTGGCGCAGCGGGACCGTGATCGCCGGCGTCAACCCGAAGCTGCTGTTCGACAAGCTCGTGCCCACCGGCGCGGTCCCGGCACCGGTCGAGCGCCACATGACAAACTGGTCGTGCGAGAGCGCCACTTTCCGGATGAACGTCGCGCTGTCCGAGCTGCCGCGCTTCACCGTGCTGCCCAAGCCCGGCGATCATCTCACCGCCGGGATCATCATGGCGCCGAGCCTCGATTACATGGACCGCGCCTTTACCGACGCCAAGCGCGACGGCTGGTCGAAGCAGCCGATCATCGAGATGCTCATCCCCTCGACGCTCGATCCCACCCTCGCTCCCAAGGGCAAGCATGTCGCCAGCCTGTTCTGCCAGCATTTCCGCTACGCGCTGCCGGGCGGGAGAAGCTGGGACAAGGCCAAGGACAAGGTCGCTGACCAGATCATCGCCACCGTCGATGCCCATGCCCCCGGCTTCGCCGCCTCGGTCATCGGCCGCCAGATCCATTCGCCGCTCGATCTCGAGCGCCGGTTCGGGCTGGTCGGCGGCGACATCTTCCACGGCAAGATGGGGCTCGACCAATTGTTCAGCGCTCGGCCGATGATCGGCGCCGCCAACTACCGCCTGCCGCTGCCCGGCCTCTACCTTTGCGGTTCGGGCGCGCATCCGGGCGGAGGTGTGACGGGCGCACCAGGGCATAACGCCGCGAAGGCCGTGCTCAGCGACCGCAAGAGCCTGCTCGGCCGCCTCCGTCGCCGAGCATGAAGCCGCTCGAAGGAATTCGCGTCCTCGATCTGTCGCGGGTGCTGGCCGGACCCTGGTGCACCCAGCTCCTCGCCGACATGGGCGCCGACGTCATCAAGATCGAGCGTCCGGGCGAAGGTGACGACACCCGCCACTGGGGCCCGCCCTGGGCCGGCGAAGGCGACGGTGAGGTCGCGGCCTACTTCCTTGCCGCCAACCGCGGCAAGCGCTCCGCCGCGATCGACTTCGCCAAGCCCGAGGGCGCCGCGCTGGTCCGTGCGCTCGCCGCCAAGGCCGACGTGGTGGTCGAGAACTTCAAGGTCGGCGGCCTCGCCAAGTTCGGCCTCGACGCCGCCACGCTGCGCGCCGCCCATCCGCGTTTGATCGTCGCCTCGATCACCGGCTTCGGCCAGGACGGCCCCTATGCCGCGCGGGCCGGCTACGACTATATCATCCAGGGGATGAGCGGCTTCATGAGCATCACCGGCCGCCCCGACGGGGAGCCCGGCGGTGGCCCGATGCGCGCCGGCGTGGCGGTGGTCGACCTGTTCACCGGCCTCGTCACCGCCAACGCCATCCTCGCCGCGCTGGTCCGCCGCTCGGTAAGCGGGGAGGGGGCGCATATCGACAGCGCACTGTTCGACACCAGCCTCGCCCTCCTCGCCAACCAGGCCAGCAACTATCTCGCCAGCGGGCGCGAGCCCGGGCGGCAGGGTGTCGGTCACCCCAATCTCGTCCCCTACCAGCCGTTCGAAACCGCCGACCGCCCACTGATCATCGCGGTCGGCAACGATCGCCAGTTCGCCCGCCTGGCCGACTTGCTCGGCGCGCCCGAATGGGCCGGCGATGCGCGTTTCGCGACCAACCCCGCGCGGGTTGCCCACCGCACTACGCTGGTTCCGCTGATCGAGGAGCGGCTTCGCCAGCGGTCGGCGCTCGAGTGGTCGGCGCTGCTCGATGCCGCCGGCATCCCCGCCGGGCCTATCAACGGCATCGCCCAGGCGCTCGCCGACCCGCAGGCAGTCCATCGCGGCATGGTTGCCGAGTTGGGCGGCTATCGGATGCCGGCCTCGCCGGTGCGGATGGACGAGGAGCGACTCCAGTCCACCCTGCCGCCACCGCGCCTCGGCGAGCACACCGAGGCGGTGCTGGCCGATTTGGGAACGGATGCGGAGGAGATCGCTGCCCTCCGCCAAAGCGGCGTGATCGGCTGAGCGTAGTTCAGCCCCGCGCAACCCGGCCGCTGGCAAGGCGTTCGCACACCACTGTATTCCATCGGGAGTGCGCCGTCACCGCGGCGCAGAGCATGTGAAACGACTGCTGATTGCGACATTTGTCGTTTTTTTTGCGACAAATGCCATCCCCGCGACCGCGCAGATCGCGCCGCGCGGCGACGAACCGGTCGCGGTGCCGCGCGCGATCAAGCAGGGCATCGACTTCGTCTATGTCGACCCGCAGATGAGCACGGTCGCGCGCCGCAAGCAGCGGCCGCAGAACTGGCTGTCGCGGATGTTCAATCCCGCCGCCAGCCGCGGCGCCCAGCCCAACCCTTTGTTCCTCGAGCTGGCGCGCGGGCTCCAGCAATATCAGCAGACTTGGGGCAGCCTGCCGCAGGACAAGATCCCGACCGGTGCCCCGCTCAAGCCCGGCGCGACCGGGGCCCGGGTCAATGCGCTGCGCCATCGCCTCGGGCTGGCGCCGGGCAACTATGACCAGTCGCTGACCGACGCGGTCGCCAATTATCAGCGCGTCCACGGCCTCGGCAAACCCGACGGTCTTGCCGGCCGCGCGACGGTCGCCTCGCTCAACCGCGGCGCCACCTATTACACCCGCCTCATCGCGATCAACATGGAGCGGGCCTACCGCCTGCCGACCACCCGCACCTTC
Source organism: Sphingomonas ginsengisoli An et al. 2013 (assembly GCF_009363895.1). Classification (NCBI taxonomy): domain Bacteria; kingdom Pseudomonadati; phylum Pseudomonadota; class Alphaproteobacteria; order Sphingomonadales; family Sphingomonadaceae; genus Sphingomonas; species Sphingomonas ginsengisoli (ex An et al. 2013). The sequence continues at coordinate 2,997,885 of NZ_CP045434.1, forward strand.
GACCGCTATGTGGTGGTCGACAGCGGCGGGGCGGAGGCGCTGCTGTTCGATCGCGACCGGGTCGCCGACGGGATGCGGGTGGTGGTCGGTAGCCCCCAGACCAAGACCCCGATGATGGCGGTGCTGATGCGCGACGCAAAGGCCAACCCCTATTGGCACGTGCCGCCGGAATTGCTCCGCAGCCTGACCGCCAAGAAGGTCAAGGAGCAAGGGCTCTCCTACTTCCAGAACTTCCATTACCAGGTGCTCAGTGACTGGGGTCCCAACGCCCAGGTGGTCGACCCCAAGACGATCAACTGGAAACAGGTCGGGGCCGGCAAGCTGACCCCGATGGTGCGGCAGATGCCCGGACCGTGGAACAGCATGGGAGCAATGAAGTTCGAGATGCCCAACGACTTCGGCATCTATCTTCACGACACGCCACACAAGGAGCTGTTCGCCGCCGACGAGCGCCACCTCTCCAACGGCTGCGTCCGGCTGCAGGACTATCGCCGCTTCGCGACCTGGGTGTTCGGTGAGGTGCCGCAGGGCAGCCAGCCCGAGCAGGTCATCCCGCTGGAGCGACCGGTGCCGGTCTACATGACCTATCTGACCGTCGCGCCCGGCCCCAACGGCGTCACCTTCCGCCCCGATCCCTACGGGTTCGACGCGCTCGCCATGCCGCAGATGTTCGGACCGGGGCAGCAACTCGCCTCGGCGCAGTAGCGCCGGGGTCAGCTCGCCGGCGGCAGGTCGGTCGGCTGGCCGTAGCGGGACTGGATGAAGCGGTCCTGGGTGGCGAAGGCGTCGCGGTCGCGCTGCGCCAATCTTTCGCTGATCTCTCCCAGCGCCGCGCGGCTCGCCTCGAGGCTCTCGACAAGGCGCTGGTCGACGGTCTTGCCCTCGGCATCGGCCTCGCCGCGATAAGCGGGCGGGACGTTGGCATAGCGTTCGAGCAGGCCGGGCAGGTGGACGCTCATCAGCCGCCGCGCGTCCTGCGCATCGGGATCGACCGCGTCGAGCCGCTCGAGCGTCGTCTTGAGCGTGCCGAGCCCGCCGCTGATCGAATCGGTCACCGCCTGCGCCGGCGCGGGCAGCAGGCGCCGCGACTTGTAGAGGAAGGAGTCGAACCGCTGCACCATCTCGCCGTTGGAGACGTCCGTTGGCACGGTCGCGATCTCGGCGCCGCTCAAGTCGTTGACGAGCACCAGCCCGGCGATACCCAGCGCCAGCGCCACGGCGGCGAGAAAGCCGAAGATTCCGATCGGGGTCAGCAGCCCGACCCCGATGGTCAGCGCGCTGACTACCAGCACCGCCATGGCCGCCTTGGACAGCGCGCGGCCGTAGCGATCGAGCGTCCGCGTCCGTTCGCGCCGGGCCTGGCTCGCGACCGGCCCGCGCTTCTCGTCGACCACCGCGATGACCCGGTCGAACCGGGCCAGCGCGCGATCGACCTTGTCGTCGAGTTCGCTCACTTAAGCTCGAGCGGACTGAGCGGCGAGGGGCCCTCGAGCCGCGCCTGACCGGCGCCTTCGGCGCGGGCGATGTAGCCGCGCGACTTCTCGACCTCGTTGCCGAGGGTATTCACCGTCTGCTTCATGTTCTCGAGCGCCTTCAATTTGAACGCGTCGATCGAATCCATCGTGTCGTAGATGTTCTGGAAGGCGCGCTGCAGCGTCTCGAGCGGAATGGTCGAGCTCGCCGCCTGTTCGTGGATCGCCGCCGACTGGGTTCGCAGCATCTCGCCGGTGGTGTCGATCATGCTCGCAGTGGTCGAGTTCAAGGCGCCGATCTGTTCGAGCACCAGCTTCTGGCTGGTCAACGCCGACGCCACCGTCACCGCAGTCCGCAGCGCCGAGACGGTGGTGGTCGAGGCGCGGTCGACGCCCTTCACCAGCTCGACATTGTTCTTCTTGACGAGGTCCAGGGCGAGATAGCCCTGCACCGTCACCGCCATCTGCGTCAGCAGGTCGGTGGTCCGCTGGCGGGTGTAGAACAGCGCGGTCTCACGGATCGCCTTGGCCTTGGCGGGATCGGTCGCGTCGAGCGAGTTGGCGGTCTCTTCAAGCTTGGCGTCGAGCGCCTTCGAGATGTGGATCATCTGCTCGAGCCGATGCATCGTCTTCCACAGATTAGCGCGCTCGGTGTCGATCGCGGCATTGTCCATCAAGAGCTCGTCCTTGCCGTTGGCGAGGCTGCCGAGGATCTGCTGGATGTGGGTCTGCGAGCTGCGATACTTGTCGAAATAGCGGTCGACGCGGTTGCCGAAGGGGATGATGCCGAGCAGCTTCTTGGGCTTGCTCGCGCCCTTGGGGTCGAGCGATTCCACCGTCCGGCGCAGTTCGGTCAGGTCGGCGCCGATCCCGCTGTCGCGGTCGATCGCCTTGACCGGGCGGTCGAGGAAGCGGTTGGAGGCGCCGGCGGCGTCGGCGATCTCCTTGCGGCCCATCGCGGTCAGCTGGTCGACCTTCTTGCCGAACTCGGGACTGTTGGAGTCGAGCGCGACGAGCTCGCCCACGAACTGGTCGACCTTGTCGTCGAGCTGGCTGCGCTCGGAATCCTTGAGCGGGACCAGCCCGGCGGCGTCCTGCGGGACCACCGGCTGGAGCACCTCGGGCGGATCGAGCTTGAGCGCGGTCGGCGCCGCGGTCGCGGTGGGAGTGGCCGTCTCGGGGGTCGTCGCCATTCGTCTCGTCCTTCTCGCTGCCGCACCAGCATGGCCGCAAGCCGCCCGCCGGTGCAAGGCGTTGAGGTGTATTGTAAGGCTCACACACCTTGCTCGCAAGTCCCACCGCGGGATGCGCTTAGTGCCGCGTTAACCACATACTTGAGGCAATTACTCACCCTGTTCGCGCTAGTCGCCCTTCCCAAGAGTGCGCGTGGAACCGCGAAAGGGAGAGGGGGCAAGCCTTCCGATGATGAGCTTCTTCAGAAAGCTGATGCGCAATGAGAGTGGCAACACGCTCATCCTGACCGCGTTGTGCATGCCGTTGCTAATCGGCTCGGCGGGCCTTGCCACCGACACCGTCGAGTGGGCGTTGTGGAAGCGCCAGCTGCAGAAAGCCGCCGATTCGGCGGCGATCGCCGCGGTCTATGCGCGGATGGCCGGGCAGGACGTCACCAAGGCGGTCTGCTACGACGTCGACCCGACGACGATCCCGAGCGCGGTCCGTCCGACCGGCTGCTCGGCGACCGCCAACACCAGCGCGCCCAACAACAACCGCACCGGGCTGATGCTGCTCAAAGCGCCGTTGATCGACACCGCCGCGGCGACCCCGGCCGGCTGCACCGGCTGCGACCATACCGTATCGGTCCAGCTCCAGGTCCAGAAGGCGCTGCCGTTCAGCTCGATGTTCATGACGTCGACGCCGATCATCACCGCCAACGCCACGGCGGCGGCGGTGAACTCGGGCAATTACTGCGTGGTCAGCCTTGAGAACACGAATACGACGGGGATTACCGCGGGCGGTAACACCAGCGTCGACTTCGGCTGCGGCATGATCACCAATTCGACCTCGCTCGACGCCGCGGTGGCGTTCGGCAGCTCGTCGGTGCGGGCGACGCCGGTCGCCGCGGTCGGTGGACTCGACACGACCGACAACTGGGCATCGGGCACCACCCTGCTGCCTTACACGGTGGCGCAGCCAGACCCGTTCGCCAACGTCAATCCGCCGGCGATCCCGGCGTCCTGCACCAATGTCAATCTGGGTCCGCAGCAATCGGCGACCTACGGGTCCGCCACTTCGGGCACCGTCACCTGCTTCTCGAGCCTGAGTGTGCGCGGCACGCTGACCCTGCAGCCCGGAACCTATGTCGTCACCGGCGATGTCAATTTCGGATCGCAGGCCACGGTCAACTGTAGCGGCTGCACGATCATCATGACCAACTCCACGCCGGCCAATACCGGGTCGTTGACGATCAACGGCGGCGCGCAGGTCAACATGACCGCGCCGACCAGCGGCGACTATCACGGCATCCTGTTCTATCAGGATCGCAATGCCACCATGTCGACAACCAAGATCAACGGCAACAGCTCGAGCAACTACTCGGGCGCCTTCTACTTTCCGGCAACCAGCGTCGAATATACGGGCACTGCCGGCCTCACTTTCGATTGCGTCAAGCTGGTCATCCGCCGCGTGACCTTCATCGGCAACTCGAAACTCAATAACAATTGTCCTGCGGGTTATTACGGTGACGAGTTCACCGGCAACCACGTCCGGTTGGTGTCCTAGTCATGGCGCGCCTTATCTCCGCGCTCCGTCGCAGCGAGCAGGGCACCGCGGTGCTCGAGCTCGGCCTCGCCATCCCGCTGGTGTTCGTGCTGCTGCTCGGCATGATCGACATCGGTAAGGGTTTCTCGATGAAGCTCCAGCTCGAACAGGTCGCGCAGCGGTCGGTCGAAAAAGTCATGAACGGGCAGGCCGACCGGAGCCAGCTGGCGGCCATCAAGACCGAGGCGGCGACTGCCGCGGGGGTCGACCCGACCGCGGTGACCACCTCGGCCTGGCTCGAATGCTCGCCGTCGAGCGGCGGCACGGTGACGTTCAACTATTACCCCAATGACGCCGGACCCTGCGCCAACGGCCAAATCTCGCGGCGCTATCTGGCGGTGTCGATCAACAAGAGCTTTTCGCCGATGTTCAAGTTCAGCTGGGCCGGGGTCGACTCCAACGGCAACTACAATTTGACCGGCGCGACTTCGGTGAGGACGCAATGATGGTTCGCTTGATCCGTCGACGCCGCTCGCTCCGCCGCAACCAGGATGGCGCGGCGGTGGTCGAGTTCGCCTTCGCGCTGCCGGTGCTGATCATGTTCATCTGGGGCATCGCCCAGTTCGGCATGGTGATGGCCGCGGACGCAGGCATCCAGAACGCGCTCGGCGAAGGCGCGCGGATGGCGACGCTGTTCCCCCGGCCAGCTTCGGCCGACGTCAAGACGCGGATGCAGAACAGCCTGTTTGGACAGTTCCTGGGCAGCTACACGATCGACGATCCGGTCGTGCAGAATAACACCGTCACCAATACGACCACCAACTCGACGACGACGATCGGGCAGACGATGGATCTCAAGATCACCTACACGGTGACCCCCGATTTCCTCTTCTTCAAAGGTCCGCAGATCGTGATGCCGCGCTCGAAGCGGGTCTATCTGACGACCTGATCAGCCCTTTGCCGCGCGGGCGGCGAAGAAGCGGGTGATGGCGTCGCGGACCTCGTGAGAGGTGAGCCGCTCGGAGAAGTGGCCGTTCTCCCACTCCATCCGCTCGAGCACGGCGCCATGCTCGCGCCCGCGCAGCAGCGACTGGGTCAGGCGCAGCGCCTGCGGAGGCTTGGACAGCAGGTTGGCGACCACCGCCTCCAGCCTTTCGTCGAGACCACTCGCGCTCGCACGGTGGCTGACGAGGCCATAGCGCTCGGCCTCCTCGACCGTGAACGGCTCGCCCAGCAGCAGGTGCCGCGCCGCGACCCGCCGCCCGGCCATGCCCGGTAGCAGCAGCGAACTCGCCGCCTCGGGGACCAGGCCGAGGTCGGTGAACGGCATCAGGAAGCGCGTGCCTTCCTCGGCAATCACCAAATCGCAGTGGAACAGCATGGTGGTGCCGATGCCAACCGCATTGCCGTGCACCGCGGCGACCAGCGGGACCATGTTGGTCGCCAGCGCGCGCAGCAGTCGCCAGACGGGCACGTCGGTCTGCCCATCCTGGGGCAGCTCGTTCATGAAGTCGGCAAGGTCGTTGCCCGCGGTAAAGTCGACCCCGCGGCCCTCGAGCGTGATCACCCGCACGTCCGGATCGCCCGCCGCCGCCTCGATCGCGTCGGCCAGCGCCGCATACATGGCGACGGTGATCGCATTGCGCCGCTCGGGCCGGTTGAGGATCAGCGCGAGGCGTTCGCCGCGGTGCTCGACGAGGACATGGTCGGTCATGGACGCTGTTGTGACGGGCGGCTAAGCGACGTGCAACCTTTGCACCCCGCCATTTCCGGAGCGCCAGCAACATGAAGTTCTTCGCCGACACCGCCGACGTCAACGAGATCCGCGAGCTGGCGGAGACGGGCCTCCTCGACGGCGTCACCACCAACCCGTCGCTGGTCCACAAGGCCGGGCGCAACTTCCTCGAATCGGTCAAGGAGATCGCCGCGCTGGTGCCGGGCCCGGTCAGCGCCGAGGTGGTCGCTCCCGATTACGACGGGATGATGCGCGAGGCCGAGGTGTTGCGCCGGATCGCCGACAATGTCGCGATCAAGGTGCCGCTGACCCCCGCCGGCCTCAAGGCGTGCAAGGCGATCACTGGCGACGGCACGATGGTCAACGTGACGTTGTGCTTCTCGTCCGCGCAGGCGCTGCTCGCCGCCAAGGCGGGGGCGACCTTCATTTCGCCCTTCGTCGGGCGCCACGACGATGTCGGTTTCTCGGGGATGGAGCTGATCGCCGACATCCGCCTCATCTACGACAATTACGACTTTCCGACCCAGATCCTGGTCGCCTCGGTGCGCTCGCCGATGCACGTGGTCGACGCCGCCAAGATCGGCGCCGACGTGATGACCGCGCCGCCCAAGATCATCATGCAATTGTTCAACCATCCGCTGACCGACCTCGGCCTCGCCAGCTTCACCAAGGACTGGGCGGCGACGGGCCAGACCATCGCCTGACGGTCGCCCGACGGCCCCACTCGTCGCGGGGGCCACTGGAAATTAACCCTTGGCTGCGACACACTGACGCCATGGCCAGGGTCATCCAGTTCGAAGATCATGCGTTGCGGCGTTTGCGCGCGCGGGTCGCCGCCGCCGAAGAGGCCAACCAGGATCTGATCGCCTTCGCGCGCGGTCATTCGGGCGCGGTGACCTCGATCCATTCGGCGGTACTCGCGGCGATGGAGGCCGACAGCCTTGAAGGCCTGCTCCACGTCGTGGTGCAGGAGTGGCCGCTGATCCTCGGTTTGGACGCGGTCGCGCTCGCGCTGATCGCCGGCGACAAGGGCTTCCGCGTCGATTCGAGCGGCATCCAGCTGGTCGACCCGGCGATGCTCCAGCGCTCGTTGACTCAAGTCGACAGTGTCGTCCTGCGCACCGTCGACCGCGGGCATCCGCTGTTCGGCCCGGCCTGCGACCTCATCCGCGCCGAGGCGCTGATCCGGCTCGAAGGTGACAGTCCCGCCGGCCTGATCGCGCTCGGCCAGCGGACCGAGCAGTCGCTCGACGGCCGCCACGGCAGCGAGCTGCTGCTATTCCTCGGCCGCAGCCTGTCGGCTATGATCCAGCGGTGGATCAACGAGATCTAGCCGCGGAGCCGACCGAGCTCGCCGTTCGCTTCGGCGCCTTCCTCACCCATGACCGCCGGCGCAGCGCCCATACGGTGCGCGCCTATCAGGCGACCGCGCACCGCTTCATCGGCTTCATGAACGGCTATCGCGGCGAGCAGATCGGTCGCTACGCGCTGCTGACCGTCCAGCCGACCGACCTGCGCTCCTTCCTTGCCCAGCGGCGCGGGGAGGGGCTCGGACCGTCGTCGGCGGCGCGCGAATTGTCGGCGGTGCGCGCCTTCCTCAAGTTCGTCGCTGAGGACATGGGCGAGCAGCCGCAGCTTCCCCGCACCCGCGCGCCGAAGCGGCCGCGGACGCTGCCGCGGCCGGCCTCGCCGACCGATGCCGTCGCGCTCGCCGAGGATGCCGGCGCCGCCGCGCTGCAGCCGTGGGTCGGTGCGCGCGACCTTGCCATCCTGCTGCTGCTCTACGGCTCGGGCCTGCGCATTTCCGAGGCGCTCCGGCTAACCGGCCGCGCGCTTCCGCTCGGCCATACGCTCCGCGTCACCGGCAAGCGCAACAAGACGCGCGTCGTCCCGCTCGTCCCCGCCGTCCGCGACGCGATGCAGGAGTATCTGGCGCAGGTGCCGTGGCCGGTCAGCGGCGACCTGCCGCTGTTCGTTGGGGTGCGCGGCGGTCCGCTCAACCCCGACCTCGTCCGCCGCGCGGTGCAGGCGGCGCGGCGGCGGCTAGGACTGCCCGACAGCCTGACCCCGCACGCGTTGCGTCACAGCTTCGCGACGCATCTGCTCGCGCGCGGCGCCGACCTGCGCTCGCTGCAGGAATTGCTCGGCCACGCCAGCCTGTCGTCGACGCAGATCTATACCGGGGTCGACGCGGCGCATTTGCTCGACGTTTACCGCCACGCGCATCCGCGCGCCTAGCGCGGGCCTTCCGCCTTGAAGGTGAGCAGCCGCCACAGATAGCCGAGCGCCAGCGCCGCCAAGATGGTGTTGCTGACCGGGCCGAGCCAGGCGTCGACCTCGGTGAACCGCTCGCGCAGCTTGTAGCCGGCGATCGCCAACAGCGCGGTCCAGCCGAGCGTGCCGACGGTCGAGAAGAGGACGAAGCTGCCGAACGGCATCTTGAGCAGCCCGGCCGGGACCGAGACCAGGCTGCGCACCGTCGGCAGCAGCCGGCCGAGCATCACGAAGAAGCTGCCGTGGCGGTCGAACCAGCGCTGCCCGCGCTCGACCTCGCGCCAGCTGAGCGTGAGCCAGCGGCCGTGGCGGTCGATCAGCGGGCGCAACCGCTCGATCCCGAGGGTGCGCGCGGCGAGATACCAGAAGATGTTGCCGAGCATGGCGCCGGCGGTCCCGCTGGCGATCACCGCGCCGAGCTGCATCTGGCCCTCGGCGGCCGCCACCCCCGCGACCGACATGATGATCTCCGACGGGATCGGCGGAAAGACCGTCTCCAAGAACATCAGGAAGGCGACGCCGAGATAGCCCGCCTGCTCGATCAGCCGAATGACCCAGTCCGACATCAGGCGCCCAGCTTGCGCTCGATCGCGTCCCAGATGAGTCCCGCGCTGTTGATCCCGTCGAAGCGGTCGAGCGCGACCAGCCCGGTCGGCGAGGTGACGTTGATCTCGGTCAGGTAGCCGCCGATGACGTCGATCCCGACGAACAGCAGCCCGCGCTCGCGCAAGTGGGGGCCGAGCGCGGCGCAGATCTCGCGCTCGCGTGGGCTCAGCTCGGTCTTCACCGCGGTGCCGCCGGCGGCGAGGTTGGAGCGGATCTCGCCCGCGCCGGGAACCCGGTTGATCGCGCCGACCGGCTCGCCGTCGACCAGGATGATGCGCTTGTCGCCCTCGCTCACCGCCGGCAGGAACGCCTGCGCGATATAGGGCTCCTTCCACACCTCACCGAACAGTTCGGCGAGCGCGCGCAGATTGGCGCCGTCGCGACCGATGCGGAACACCGCAGCCCCGGCGTTGCCGTGGAGTGGCTTCATCACGATCTCGCCGTGCTTGGCGTGGAAGGCTTTGAGTTCGTCGATGCTGCGGGTGATCAGCGTCGCCGGCATGAACTGGGCGAAGTCGAGCACGAACAATTTCTCGGGCGCGTCGCGGACCGAGCGCGGGTCGTTGATGACCAGCGTCGTGCCGCGCAGCCGCTCGAGCAAATGGGCGGCGGTGATGTAGGCGATGTCGAACGGCGGGTCCTGCCGCATCAGCACCACGTCGACCTGCGCGAGGTCGAGCGGGGCAGGGGCTTGCGCGGTGAAATGGTCGCCCTCGACCCGCTGCACCGTCACTTCTCGCGCGAGGGCACGAACCTGGCCGTCCTCATAGGTCAGCGCGTCGGCGGCATAGTGGAACAGGCGGTGCCCGCGGGCCTGCGCCTCGAGCATCAGCGCGAAGGTGGAATCGCCGGCGATGGCGATGCTCTCGAGCGGGTCCATCTGGACGGCGACGGTCAGCGGCATGGGATTGCGCCTAGGGGAGGCGGCCATGCTTGTCACCCGCTCCAGACGTCGGGGACGTGGCGGGGCCAGCGGCCGGGAACGATGAAGATGGCGTCGATCCGGATGGTGCTGCAGCCGCGCCCGTAACGCGGGGCCAGCCGCTCGGCGGCGACCGCCACCCGCTTCAATCGGCTGCGGTCGAGGGCGAGGTCGGCGCTTTGCTGGTCGCGCCGCTTCTTGACCTCGACGAATGCGAGCGTGCCGCCGCGCCGTGCGACCAAGTCGACCTCGCCGCCCGGCACCCGCGCGCGCTGGGCCAGGATCCGCCAACCTTGCAGCCGGAGCCACCAGGCGGCGATCGTCTCGGCCCGGCGCCCCTGCCGTTCGGCGACCGCGCGACGGTTCAGCGCGCGAGCTCCAGCGCCCGGGCATAGGCGCGCTTGCGCGGCACGCCGAGCGCCTGCGCCACCTCGGCCGCGGCGCGCGAGGGGCTCGCCTGCGCCAGCGCTGCGCGTAGCGCCGCGTCGAGCTCGTCCTCGCTCGCCGGCGCGCGATCGGCGGGCGGGCCGATCACGATCACGATCTCGCCGCGCGGCGGTTGCGCCTCGACCCGCGCGACAAGTTCGCCGAGCGTCCCCGTCAGGCATTCCTCGTGGAGCTTGCTGATCTCGCGCACCACCGCGCCCGCGCGCTCGCCCAGTCCGGCGTGGAGCGCCGCCAGGCACTCCGCCACCCGGCTGCCGCCCTCATAGAAGACCAAGGTCGCGCGCAGAGCGGCCAGCTCGGCGATGGCATCGGCGCGCGCCTTGGCCTTGGCGGGCAGGAAGCCGCCGAACAGGAAGCGGTCGGTCGGCAGCCCCGCCAGCGTCAGCGCGGCGATCACCGCCGAGGGACCGGGCAGCGTATGCACCGCCAGCCCCGCCTCGCGCGCTGCCCGAACGAGCTTGTAGCCGGGATCGGAGATGAGCGGCGTCCCCGCGTCGCTGACCAGCGCCACCGCTTGATGGGCCAGCCGGGCGAGCACCGCGGCGCGGTCGGCCTCGCTCGAATGGTCGTGGTAATTCTGCATCCGCGCGGTGGCGCCGATGTGGGCGAGCAGCTTGGCGGTGACGCGCTTGTCCTCGGCGAGGATGAGGTCGGCGCCGCGCAGCACCTCGGCCGCGCGCGCAGTCAGGTCGCCCAGATTGCCGATCGGGGTCGCAACGATATAGAGGCCGGGCGAAAGCGTTGACGTGTCCATAAGGAAGCTCGCCTGATGACACCCTCCAGCCCACGGCGGCAAGCCCGCCGCGCCGTCCTAACCGCCTCGTTCGCCGCGCTGCTGCTCGCCGGCTGTTCGGGCGGGCCAGGCTTGCGTCCGGAAGGTCCCGGTCCCGGCGGGGCCCGTAATCGGGTCGCGGTGCTAGTTCCGACCAGCGGCCCCGACGCCGCGGTCGGGCAGGGGATCGCCAATGCGGCGCGCCTCGCGCTGGCCGACAGCGGCGGCGACGCGCTCGACCTCACCGTCTACAACACCGCCGAAGCCGGGGCGTCGGCCGCCGCGCAGCGTGCTCTGGCGAGCGGCGCCGGGCTCATCCTCGGCCCGCTGCTCGGCGACCAGGTGCGGACCGTCGCCCCGCTCGCCGGGCGGGCGGGGGTGCCGGTGCTCGCCTTCAGCAACGACGAGCGGGCGGCGGGGAACGGAACCTTCATCCTCGGCGTCGTCCCCGGCCAGGCGGTGGCGCGCGTGATCGGCGAAGCGCGCCGGCAGGGCGTCAGCCGCTTCGCCGCGCTGGTCCCGCAAACCACCTATGGCGAGCGCGCCAGCGAGGGGCTCGACCGCGCCGTCGGGCAGAGCGGCGGGCGCCTGACCGGCCTCGCCCGCTACGCCACGCTGGCGGAAGCGCGCGCTGGGCTGCGTCGCCTCAACGCCGCCGGCTATGACGCGCTGCTGATCGTCGACGATGGCCGCACCGCCGCGGCGCTCGCTCCGGCAGTCGCCCCGGGGGCGCGCATCCTCGGGCCCGACCTGTGGGCCGGCGAGCGCGCGCTCGGTCGCGTGCCGCGCCTCCGCGGCGCGCTGTTCGCGGCGCCCTTGGATAGCCGCTTCGGCCAGTTCGCCAGCCGCTACAAGGCGCGCTTCGGCGCGGTCCCGCCGCGGCTTGCCAGCCTCGGCTACGATAGCGTGCTGCTGACCGTCCGCGCCGCGCGCCAGTGGGCGCCCGGTCGTCGCTTCCCGCTGCGCAGCCTGACCGACGACGAAGGCTTCGTCGGGGTCGACGGCGTGTTCCGCTTCACCCGCTCAGGAGTCGCCGAGCGCGGCCTCGAGGTGCGCCAGGTCACCGCCACCGGCAGCCAGCTCGTCTCGCCGGCCCCCGGTCACTTCTAGTCCGCGCCCACCTCGAGCACGGTTTCGTAGCGCGCGCCGGCGCGGGTCAGGTGGCTCTCGAACAGGGTGACGCGGTCGGCAGTCCACGACGAGCTGGCGAAGGCGGCGTGGCGTTCGAGCCATGCCACGACCGCCGGCGGCTCGGCGCCGCTCCAGCGGGCGAGTGTGAGGTGAGGGTGGTAGGCGCGGTGCTCGGGAGTGAGGCCGACGCCCTGGCACAGCCGGTCGAGGCGGGCGGCGAGGGCGGCCAGCGGCTCCTTCGGCGCGACTCCGGCCCATAGCGCGCCGCCCCGCCGCCTGGCGAAACGACCGACCCCGGCCAACGCGATCTCGAACGCCGCGAAGCGGAAAGCCGCCAGTGCGGCGGCCAGATCCTCGGCCATCGGCCGTTCGACCTCGCCGATGAAGCGCAGGGTAAGGTGGAGCTGGTCCTCCTCCTGCCAACGGACCGGCAGCCCGTCGTCCATCAGGTCGAGCGCGGCGTCGCGGATCGCTGCCGGCGGTCGCACGGCAAGGAACAGACGGTGCATGGCCTCTTCTTAACAAGCTGTTCCGGAGCGGGTCATCACTTTCGCTTGAAGAGGCTCAAGCAAAGCCCGATATAGGTGTCTGCTCGGGGAGTGTCGTCGAGGCCCCCCGGAAAAGGAGAGACAATGTCGAACTGGTCTGACCCGCGCACGACGACCGCCGCGCAACCCGCCGCCACGGTGGGTGTCCCGCGTGCCGCCCGCGACGTGGGCCTGCGGTCCTACATGCTGAGCGTTTACAATTACATGGCGTCGGGTGTGCTGCTGACCGGCATCGTCGCCTATGCGCTGGCCGCGAGCGGCTTCGCGCAAGCCATCTTCTTCAACGGCGGCATCCTCCGCTGGGTGTTCATCTTCGCCCCGCTGATCATGATCATGATCATGGGCGCAAGCATCCAGCGCATGTCGACCGGCGCGACCCAGGCGTTCTACTGGGCGTTCGCGGCGGTGATGGGCGTGTCGATGTCGGTCATCCCGCTGATCTACAGCGGCACCAGCATCGCCCAGACCTTCTTCGCCACCGCGGCGGCGTTCCTCGGGCTGTCGCTGTGGGGCTATTCGACCAAGAAGGACCTGTCGGGTTTCGGCACCTTCCTGATCATGGGTGTGGTCGGGCTGATCGTGGTCATGCTGCTTAACCTGTTCATCCGTTCGGATGCGTTGAGCATGGTGATCAGCGCGGTCGGCGTGCTGCTGTTCGCGGGCCTCACCGCCTACGACACGCAGAAGATCAAGAGCATCTACGCCCAGGTCGCGGGTAGCGACATGGTCGGCAAGTCGGCCGTGCTGGGCGCGCTGACGCTCTACCTGGACTTCATCAACATGTTCCAGTTCCTGCTGAGCTTCATGGGCGACCGCCGCTAAGGCATCGCCCCGGATTTCGGACGGCAACGAGGGCCCGGCGGAGCGATCCGCCGGGCCCTTTTGCGTGGGCGCGACCGGAGCCATCCACAGCTTTTCGTCCGACTCCATGTTCCTGTTATGTTCCAGGCGCGTTATGCCCGCGTCATGTCCGCCAAGCACATCCGCACCACTGCCGACCTCGTCCGCTTCAACGCCGCGATCCGGATCGATTGCCCGCATTGCGCGGCGGCGCGAACGCTCGGCGGGGCACAGGTCGTGCAACTGCTTGGCGTCTGCGGGTTCGAGGCGGCGGAGGCGCGGCTGCGCTGCGGCCGCTGCCGGGGCAAGGGGGCGCGGGTGACGGTGCTGCCGCCGGTCTAGCGGTAGGCGCCTAAGTCGCTCGCTCGCCTTGCCTTTCGGCGTGCAATGCCCATTTCGTCGCTTCACTCGCGCGCCCGCTCGTCCCGAGCGGCGTCGAGGGATTGCCTCCGGAACGAATTGGGAACAAACTCACTTCATGCTGACTCATATCTCGGTTCGTGGCGCCAAGGAGCACAACCTCAAGGACGTCTCGGTCGACATCCCGCGCGACGCGCTGACGGTGATCACCGGCCTGTCGGGCTCGGGCAAATCCTCGCTCGCCTTCGACACCATCTATGCCGAGGGGCAGCGCCGCTACGTCGAGTCGCTCTCGGCTTACGCCCGCCAGTTCCTCGAGATGATGCAGAAGCCCGATGTCGAGCATATCGACGGCCTCTCGCCCGCCATCTCGATCGAGCAGAAGACGACCTCGCGCAACCCGCGCTCGACGGTCGCCACCGTGACGGAAATCTACGACTATATGCGCCTGCTGTGGGCGCGGGTCGGCGTGCCTTACTCGCCCGCGACTGGCCTACCGATCGAGGCGCAGCAGGTCAGCCAGATGGTCGACCGGGTGATGGCCCTGCCCGAAGGCAGCCGCCACTTTCTGCTCGCTCCCGTCGTCCGCGGCCGCAAAGGCGAGTATCGCAAGGAACTCGCCGAGTGGCAGCGCGCGGGCTTCACCCGCGTCCGCATCGACGGCACCTTCTACGACATCGACGACGCCCCCGCGCTCGACAAGAAGTACAAGCACGACCTCGAGGTGGTGGTCGACCGCATCGTCGTCCGCGACGGCATCCAGACCCGCCTCGCCGACAGCTTCGAGACCGCGCTCAAGCTCGCCGAAGGCCTCGCCTACCTCGACCCCGCCGATCCGCCCCAGGACCCGCCGGGCACCGAGCGCACCGGCGTCGCCGAGGTCCTCGAAAAGGCCGCCGAGCGCAACGTGTTGGCGACCCACGCCCCGCTCGGCCGCATCTGCTTTTCCGAAAAGTTCGCCTGCCCCGTGAGCGGCTTCACCATCGCCGAGATCGAGCCGCGGCTGTTTTCCTTCAACGCCCCGCAGGGCGCCTGCCCGGGCTGCGACGGGCTGGGCGAGAAGATGGAGTTCGACGAGGACCTCGTCGTCCCCAATCACGCGCTCAGCCCCGCCAAGGGCGCGGTCGTCCCCTGGGCCAAGAGCCAGCCGCCCTCGCCATACTACATGCAGGTGCTGGCCAGCCTCGCCCGCGCCTACGACTTCACCCTCCAGACCCCGTGGGCCGAACTCGCCGACGAGCACCGCCGCGTCATCCTCCACGGCACCGGCGGCAAGCCGGTGGTCTTGAAGTTCATCGACGGCAAGAAGAGCTACGAGGTCAAGAAGCCGTTCGAGGGCGTGATCGGCAATCTCAACCGCCGCCTCCTCCAGACCGAGAGCGCGTGGATGAAGGAGGAGCTCTCCCGCTACCAGGCCGCGCACCCGTGCGAGGTCTGCCACGGCGCCCGCCTCAAGCCCGAGGCATTGAGCGTCAAGATCGCCGGCGAGGACATCAGCATGGCCGTCCGCCGCTCGGTCGCCGACGCCCACGCCTGGTTCGGCGCCTTGGAGCCCAAGCTGACCCTCCAGCAGCAGGAAATCGCCCGCGCGATCCTCAAGGAGATCAACGAGCGCCTCGGCTTCCTCCACAACGTCGGGCTCGACTATCTCCACCTCGACCGCACCAGCGGCACTTTGTCAGGCGGCGAGAGCCAGCGCATCCGTCTTGCGTCACAGATCGGCTCCGGCCTCAGCGGCGTCCTCTACGTCCTCGACGAGCCCTCGATCGGCCTCCACCAGAAGGACAACGACCGCCTGCTCGAGACCCTCCAGCGCCTCAAATCCCTCGGCAACACCGTGCTGGTGGTCGAGCATGACGAGGACGCGATCCGCACCGCCGACCATGTCATCGACATGGGCCCCGGCGCGGGCGTGCGCGGCGGCGACGTCATCTATTCGGGCGACCTCGCCGGCCTGCTCACCACGGAAGGGTCACTCACCGCCGACTACCTCAGCGGCCGCCGCTCCATCCCGGTCAGCGCCAAGCGCCGCAAGGGCAACGGCAAGAAGCTCACCGTCCACAACGCCACTGCCAACAATTTGCGCGGGGTCACCGCCTCCATCCCGCTCGGCACCTTCACCTGTGTCACCGGCGTCTCGGGCTCGGGCAAGTCGAGCTTCACCATCGACACGCTCTACGCCGCCGCCGCCCGCCACCTGAACGGCGCGCGCATCCTCGCGGGCAAGCACGACAAGGTCACCGGCCTCGACCAGCTCGACAAGGTCATCGACATCGACCAGTCGCCGATCGGCCGCACCCCGCGCTCCAACCCCGCCACCTACACCGGCGCCTTCACCCAGATCCGCGACTGGTTCGCCGGCCTCCCCGAAAGCCAGGAGCGCGGCTACAAGCCCGGGCGCTTCTCCTTCAACGTCAAGGGCGGCCGCTGCGAGGCGTGCACCGGCGACGGCCTGCTCAAGATCGAGATGCACTTCCTCCCCGACGTCTACGTCACCTGCGACGTCTGCCACGGCCAGCGCTACAACCGCGAGACGCTCGAGGTGAAGTTCAAGGGCAAGAGCATCGCCGACGTGCTCGACATGACGGTCGAGGACGCGGTCGAGTTCTTCAAGGCCGTCCCCGGCATCCGCGACAAGATGGCGATGCTGCAGGAGGTGGGCCTGGGCTACGTCAAGGTCGGCCAGCAGGCGACCACCTTGAGCGGCGGCGAGGCGCAGCGCGTCAAGCTCGCCAAGGAATTGAGCCGCCGCGCCACCGGCAGCACCCTCTACATCCTCGACGAGCCCACCACCGGCCTCCACTTCGAGGACGTCCGCAAGCTCCTCGAAGTCCTCCACGCGCTGGTCGAGCAGGGCAACACCGTGGTGGTGATCGAGCACAACCTCGACGTCATCAAGACCGCCGACTGGATCCTCGACCTGGGCCCCGACGGCGGCGTCAACGGCGGCGAGATCGTCGCGCAAGGCACGCCCGAGCAGGTCGTCCAGGAGAAGCGCAGCTTCACGGGACATTATCTGAAGCCGCTGCTGGAGCGTGCGGTTCCGGCGGATGGCGCTGGCGCTTCGGCGCGCGCAGGGGACTCTTTGTTTGGGGACGGGGTCGGCCTAAAAACTAAGGTTCGTCGGAAGAAAGTTGAAGTTGTCGCGGCGGAGTAGGGAAGGGTGTTGGATCAGCAAACTCGCTTACGTTATCGCCCC
The DNA here is from genome assembly GCF_009363895.1 of Sphingomonas ginsengisoli An et al. 2013. NCBI lineage: Bacteria > Pseudomonadati > Pseudomonadota > Alphaproteobacteria > Sphingomonadales > Sphingomonadaceae > Sphingomonas > Sphingomonas ginsengisoli (ex An et al. 2013). Next base: position 3,014,909 of record NZ_CP045434.1, read on the forward strand.
TATTGAGCGGCTAGCGCATTTGTATACCGTGCAGCCGCCGAGATGGGGGTGTGTTTGTCCGTTGTCACTACTGCCGAGACCGACATCAAGGAGCGGCTCTCGTTAGGTGTGGTTACTTTGGTCGCAGCGAGAGCGGGGTGCGAGGTCTGCGAAATCAAGGTCGATAGAACATCGCGAGATGTTAGCATCAGCCCCATAGACGGTGAGATCGTGCAAATCGATGCTCAGCTGAAATCCACAATAAATTTGATCGATGCTGGAGATAAATTCAAATTCGATCTTCCCGTGAACAATTATAATAGACTTCGCGCCACCAATGTGGGCAACGCTCAGATCTTAATTGTTTTAGATCTACCGAGATCGTCTGTCGATTGGCTATCGGTTTCAGCTGCTCAAGTAGTGCTTAAAAGGTGTGCGTACTGGGCCAGCTTGTACGGCGCTCCAGAAAGGGAAAGTGGCTCGACGGTGCGTATCGAGTTTCCAAAGTCGCAGGTTTTTACCCCCGAGGCTTTGATAGATATCATGACCCGACGTTTCGAACGTATCAAACAACATCACGGAGGCTTCTGATGGAACGCCTCAATAGAGACATCAGCGCAAACACGGACATCTCGCTTAGTTCGCTCAAAGCCTACTTGGAGAACTCGGGGTACAAGCGTCGCGAGCAATGGGGCAGCTTTCTCGAAAGGTTCTCAAGGAAGCGTGCTGGGCGTGAAGACAATGTCCTTTTGCCGACGCAAAGTGAGCTGGTCGATTATGAAAAGCGAGTTTCAGACCTAGTCGACGCCCTCTCTCGTCAGCTTAAATTGCCCACGCCACTTTTGCTTAAGCAAATAGCAAACGCTGGATACGAGGTAGTTCGTATCATCGCCAATGAGGGTGAGACGCAGAGTACTCTCGCGTACGACGCGGCGATAGATTTGCTTCGTGGCGGCTACGCCTTAATTGACTCATCAGCCGTGGTGGCAATCTCTAGCAATGACCTCCGCACGATACGTGGTCGCAGGCCTGACATTGTTCGTCGTTATCTAGATGGGGTGCGCGTCGGACAGACGGAAGTCGGCAGCTTCGTCATGACACTTTTGATGCCAGTTGCCGCCGATGGAGTGGCACTGGACTTACCCCCAACGGTCGCAGACCGCTTCGGTACAAAGGTCGCGGAGCGAATGTCGTCGGCATTGGGAGGTACGCATTCTGCTGTTCGATCAGGAGAAATGACAATCGCCGAGCTTACAGCGAAGGGAATAACTGCGAATTTCAGTGCGGGCTTAGCAAGGATGGTTGAAGCAGTAGGCGACGTAACCTTAAGTATTGCTCCCACACTCCGAGACAACAAACAATTGAGGCCCACGCTTAGCACTTTTCACTATGACGATGTGAAGAGGCTCCGTCAGATTGAACATCAGTTAACACCCCCAGAACACCAGCGAGAAATGTCACTGAGTGGAACAGTTATTAACATCAGCGAGCCGCGGGGCAAAGTGAGCGGCGTGATTGTCCTCAAGTCCGAAGTTTTTGGCGAGGAAAGACCAGTCAGAATTAAATATGATCGCTCGGATCGTTCGACAATAATGGAAGCCATGGCGAGAAAGTCTGACGTGTATCTGGCGGTAGATGGATCACTTACTTCTCGTGGTGGGCACTATCGACTGGACGAGCCGCATGACTTCAGAATTGTAGGTCGCGGCTCGCTGGCTTGAACAAACTTTCACGCGATGCAAATCGGATTTCAGCTCGGACGGTAGATTCGGCCGCAGCGATGAGAGATGGCCCGATGGCCTTCAAGCCACACCGCCCAAAGTCCCACCGGGAACGCGCCGCCCCCGCCACCCGTTCTTCACCCATGGCCTTTACCCAGCTCGATCCGCCCGTGCCCGTCCATGTCCTCGACCGCGGGAGCGGGATGGCGTTTGCGGTGATCGACTATGGGCCAGAGTTCGACCTCCTCTGGGTCACCGGCATGGACGAGGGCGGCGAGGTGTGGTGCGTCCCCAATCCGCAGGTCCGGCTCCAGGCCAACTGGTCGATGGGCCGCAAGAAAGCCGCCGGCAAAGTCCCCAACCTCGCCGCCATCGCCGGCTAGCCGCCGCTTACTGGGCGTCACCCCGGACTTGATCCGGGGTCCCGCTTCTTGCCTTTTCACCTTCCCAAAAAAGAAGCGGGATGCCGGATCAGGTCCGGCATGACGAATTGGGACTTCGCGTCGAAGGAGGCCGTCACGGAGTAAATCCGTGACGTCGATCAGGTTGGGCTGACGCCCACCTGTCGGCCGGTTCGCGGCCTCTCTTCGCGCTACTGTGCGTGCCGCTGCGCGCCATGCTCGTTGCGCTCGGGGCCTTGAACAATAGGATTTCGCCTGCTCCACCCTGGTCGATGCGATACCTCGACAAGGAACCCGGCACCGCCTGGTGGGACCAGAAGCGCGGCTGCCACATGCAGGTCCAGCCCGACGGCAGCCTCGCGCCGTGGGAGCCCAAGCCCTCCCGCCACACCGTGGAAAATCTCCTCGCCGAAATCGCCGAGGCGGAGAATTGGCGCCCCGACGGGCCCGAGGAGAATAAGCGCCCGACCATCTGCGACCGCGAGGACCAGCTCTTCCCCAAGCTAATGGACCGCGACGACGAGGAGCGCGCCCTGCTCCGCGCCGAGGTGCCCGATGACCAGCGCGAGGACGGCTGGACGCTCGCCCGCCGCACCCTCTTCCTCGAACGGCTCGCCGACACCTGCTCGGTGCTCGAAGCCGCCGCCTCGGTCGGCCTCTCCCGTCAGTCGGCGCGCAAGCTCTACCGCCGCGCGCCCGCTTTCCGCGCCGCTTGGGACGCGGCGCTCGCGCAGTCGGTCGCGGTGCTCGCCGAGACCGCCTTCCATCGCGCCCGCTTCGGCACCGAGACCGAGGTCTATTGGAACGGCCACGTCGTCGGCCACCGCACGGTCCACCACGACCGGCTGCTGATGTACCTGCTGCGCGTCCGCGATCCGTTCAACTATGCTCCGATCGACGAGGTCGACCGCTGGCAGCGCCAGCGCGGCTTGGCGGCGACGGCGCGCCCGCTCGACCTCGCCTCCGCCTCGCCGCCCGCGTTGGCGCAGCCGGCGGCGGACCACCCCCCGCACCAGGGAAACTTGGAAACTTCGTGTCTCCCTGCGGCACAGTTTGCGGCCAACGCACCCCCGAACCAGGGAAACTTGGAAACTTCGCCGGCCATCCGCTGGACCGGCGGGGCCTTCGGCTTCGCCCGCCGCGCGGTCGCTCGGCCAGCGGCGGGCTAGCCCCCGCCGCCTCTTTTCAAAGCAAACGATAAGAGTCATTCTCTCCCCGAAACGGGAGGAGAAAAGCTGATGATTTCGCTGTTTCTGCTTGCTTTCGCAGGGGCCCCGGCGGCGGCCCCAAGTCCCGCGGTGATGGACCGCAACCGCGCGGCCTATCGCGCCTGCCTGGCGACCGCTTCGGCCAGCGCCAAGCCGCCCGCGGTCACCGCCGACAAGTTCGCGGCCTACATCCACGCCCAGTGCGCCGCGCAGGAAGCGGCGCTGACCGACGCGATGGTCAGCTGGGACATGCGCAACGGCGCCTCGCGCAAGTCGGCCGCCGACGGCGCGTCGATGGCGGTGCAGGACTTCCTCGAGACCGCCAAGAGCAACTGGTCCGCCCGCAACCCGTAAGGCTAAGTCAGGCGGCGAGCTCGGCGAGGATGCGGTCGAGCAGCAGGCGGCCGGCGGGGGTGACCCGCAGGCGGTCGCGGCTTCGCTCGACCAGCCCGAGCCGGGCCAGCCGCTCGACCGCCGCCGGCTCGACCAGCGCGCGCCCGAACCGCCGCTCGAGCGCGGCGACGTCGATCCCCTCGGCGAGACGCAGGCCCATCACCAGCGCCTCGTGCGCGGCCTCCTGCGGCGCCAGCGCCTCTTCCTCGCTGAGGCCGTGCCCGTTGCGGGCGAGCGCGGCGAGGAAGTTCTCGGGCTTCTTGTGGCGGACAGTGCGCAAGCCCCCCCGCCGCCCGTGCGCGCCGGGGCCGACGCCCGCATAGTCGCCATAGCGCCAGTAGGTGAGGTTGTGGCGGCTCTCTTGGCCCGCCGCGGCGTGGTTGCTGATCTCATAGGCGGGGCGGCCCGCGGCCTCGGTCATCGCGGCGGTGAGCTCGAACAGGTCGGCCGCCGCGTCCTCGCCGAGCGGGGTGAAGCGCCCGGCGGCGTGGAGCGCGGCGAACTTGGTGCCCGGCTCGATCGTCAGCTGGTAGAGCGAGAGGTGGCCGGTACCGAAGCTGAGCGCCCGGTTTAGCATCGCTTCCCACTGCGCGGGCGCCTGCTCGGGCAGCGCATAGATGAGATCGATGCTGACCCGATCGAATTGCGCCTGCGCGGTGTCGAGCGCGGCGAGCGCCTCGGCACTCGAATGGGCGCGGCCGAGGAAAGCGAGGGCGCGGTCGTCGAGCGACTGGAGCCCGAGGCTGACCCGGTTGACCCCGGCGGCGGCAAGGTCGGCGAAGTTGGCGGCCTCGACCGAACTCGGGTTGGCTTCGAGCGTGACCTCGAGGTCGTCGGCGACGGGCCAGTGGCGCTGCGCGGCGTCGATCAGCGCGGCGACCGTCGCCGGGTCCATCAGCGAGGGCGTGCCGCCGCCAAAGAAGATGCTGCCCAAGCGTCGGCCGGGGAGAAGCGAAGCCTCGTAAGCGAGGTCAGCGAGCAGCGCCTCCCGCCACGCCTGCTGGTCGATCCCGGACCGGACATGGCTGTTGAAGTCGCAATAGGGGCATTTGGAAACGCAGAACGGCCAGTGGATGTAGAGCGCGAGCGGGGCCGCGCCGGGGGCTGCCGGTGAGGATTCGTTAACCGATTGGGGGGAGAGTGGCGGGGTCATGATCCGCGCCGCGCTTAGCCTCCTGTTCCTTCCCGCGCCATGCACGGCGTCGGCCGCGACCTGGGTGCCGGTCACGCCGGCGCGGCCGAGCGCCAACTGGCCGGCGGCCGCCCCGCGCGGGGATGCGCTGCTGCGGGCGACCGCGCTGGCGCTCCACAACCGCGCCCGCGCCGACTTCGGGGTCGCGCCGGTGACCTGGAACGAGGGGCTGGCGACCGCGACGCGGACCTATGCCGAGCAGATGGCGGCGACCGGGCTCTACCGCCACGATCCGACGCCCGGCCGGCGCAAGCTGATGGGCGAGAATCTGTGGCGCGGGACCCGCGGGGCGTTCGATTATCAGGTGATGATCGGGGTGATGGTCGACGAGCGCGCGCTGTTCCGGCCGGGCGTCTTCCCCAACGTCAGCGCGACGGGCGACTGGGAAGCGGTCGCGCACTGGACTCAGATCGTGTGGCCCAAGACGACCGAGATCGGCTGCGCGGTCGCCTCGAGCGCGACCACCGATTACCTCGTCTGCCGCTATGCACCGACCGGCAACAAGGACGGGCTGGCGATGGGACCGGACGGGCCGGTGCAGCTGGCGAGCGGGCGCTAGTTTAGCGCGCGGGTCAGGTCACGCCGGCGAGGCGGTGCTCCATCAGGATGCGCATCTTGGTGAACGCCTCCTCGGTCAGCGAGAGATGGACCCGGCGGCTGTCGAGCGGATCGTTGCGGCGTTTGATGAGGCCGCGCTTCTCGAGCAGCTTGGCCCAGCGTAGCCCGGTGGTCGGCGGAACGCGGCCGCCGGCGCAGGCCGCAGACACCGAGATACGCTGCTGGGTAAGGTCGCACAGGAAGATTTCGAGAAGCATGTCCCAGGCGGGATCGGCGAACAGCTGCGCGTCGAACACCTCGATCCTGAGGTCGCGGAACTTGAGGATGCGCTTCACCGTGCTCGCAATCTCCAGCGTCGATTTGCTCAGCGCGCTATTGGGTCCGTCGAGGGGTTCGCCGCGTAGCCGTTCGTCGAGCAGGCGGTCGACCGTGTCCCTGATGCGGCGCAATTCGGATGCGTAGACGTCCAGCTCCATATTCATATTCGTTGTCCCGACCGAGCAAGGTCTCCTGACGCGCATCCCCATACGAAAGGAAAAATGCGTGCCGTTATTGCTAAAGGTTGCAACGCGCGCCTCAAAGGCGCGTAAGGGGACGATCGGGTCCGATTTGGACCGACATTTGGTTATCGAAGCCTTGCAGTTTCGCGGTTTTGCGGCTGCGCTGGCCGGTGAGTGAAACCGAAATGGCCGCCATCGCGGATGGGCCGAAGCAGTGAGGGCGACTTAGGTGAGCGCAGCCGACCACCAACTCGATCCGCACCGGCGGGCCCGCGACCTGATGCGGCAGGCATTGGCGATTATCGACGAAGAAATCGGCGACGACATTCTCGCCGCACGGCTCAATGACTGTATCGAATTGCTCGAGGCCACCACGCCGAAGAAGGCCAAGATCCCGCGCCAGCCGGCCTAGCGGGGCCAGATCACGGAAGAAGGTGCGGGCCACGCTCGCACCTGCGAGATCGGCACCGACTTTCTACCAAAATGGAGTAGGTCTTCGCGGCCTGAGCGCGCCCAACGGCGCGACCATCGCTCCGCGATGGCCGCGACTCGGCACCGAGGGCCGCTTAGCCGAGCGCGGCGACGAGCTTGCGGAAGGCCTCGGCGCGGTGGCTGATGGCGTGCTTGGCGGCCGGGTCCATCTCGCCGAAGGTCTGTTCGCCGCCGACCGGCAGGAACATGGCGTCATAGCCAAAGCCGTTCGTTCCGCGCGGCGGCCAGACGAGCGTGCCGTGAACCTTGCCCTCGAAGCTCTCAACGTCGCCGTCGGGCCAGGCGAGCGAGAGGACGCAAGTGAAGTGGGCGTCGCGCCCGGCGTCGGGCTCACCAGCCTCGAGCGCGGCTTCGACTTTCTCCATTGCGCGGGAGAAATCGCGGTTGCCGGCGTCGTCCTCGGCCCAGCGGGCGGAGTGGATGCCGGGCTCGCCGTGCAGCGCGTCGACGCTCAGCCCGCTGTCGTCGGCGAGCGCGGGGAGCCCGGTTAGGTCGGCGCTGGCGCGGGCCTTCAGTTCGGCATTGTCGACGAAGGTGACGCCGGTCTCTTCGGGCTCGGGCAGGTCGAGCTCGGCCGCACCGACGCACTCGATGCCGTGGGGGGCCAGCAGCTCGCGGATTTCGCGCAGCTTGCCGCTGTTGTGGGTCGCGATGACCAGCTTGGGACCGATCGCCTTCACCGGCCGACCGCCTTTAATTGCGCGGCGAAGATGTCGTTGCAGCCGATGCGGGCGAGGCGGAGCAAGCGGAGCAAGCCCTCCTCGTCGAACAGCGCGCCCTCGGCGGTGAGCTGGGCCTCGACGATGTTTCCGTCGCCAGTCAGGACGAAGTTGCCGTCGCTATGCGCGTTCGAATCCTCGATATAGTCGAGGTCGAGCACCGGGGTGCCCTGATGGATGCCGCAGCTCACCGCCGCGACCTGGGTGGTGATGGGGTCACCCGAGAGTTGGCCCATGATCCCGTCGACCGCGAGGCGCAGAGCGACCCACGCGCCCGAGATCGAGGCCGTGCGGGTGCCGCCGTCGGCCTGGATGACGTCGCAATCGAGGACGATCTGACGCTCGCCGAGCAGCTTGAGGTCGGTGACGGCGCGCAAGGAGCGGCCGATCAGGCGCTGGATCTCCTGCGTGCGGCCCGATTGCTTGCCCTTGGCCGCCTCGCGCGCGCCGCGGGTGTGGGTGGCGCGGGGAAGCATGCCATATTCGGCAGTGACCCAACCCTGCCCCTTGCCGCGGAGGAAGGGCGGGACCTTCTCCTCGAGGCTGGCGGTGACCAGCACGCGGGTCTCGCCAAAGCTGACCAGGCAGGAGCCTTCGGCATGCTTGGTGAAGCCGGGCTCGAACCGCAGTTCGCGCATCTGGTCGGGGGCGCGGCCGCTGGGGCGCATCATATTCTCCTTCACGTGTTCGGCTCGCCCTTAGCGGCGTGGTCCCGTCATTGCGAGCATGGTGAGCGGGCTTGCGGCCGTGCGTCGGATTACGCCGATGTAACGGAACGGGCTTCCTCACTGCGGGGTTCGCTAGGGTGGTGGAGCCGGTCGCGGCTCGACGCTATTCGGAGGATGTCATGAAGAAGCTCATGGGTGTTGCGCTGGCCGCCGTCGGCGTGATGACGATGGCGTCGGGCGCTCAGGCGGCTCAGGGCTGCGGCCCCGGTGGTCACCGTGGACCTTACGGCCATTGCCGGCCGAATCGCGGGCCGATGATGCGACCCGGCGCGCCGGTGCTCGTCGTCGGCAATTTCTATCGCGGGCACGGCTATTGGGATGGCCGGCGCTATTGGCAGCATCGTGACCGCTGGCATGGCGGCTGGCGCTATCGCTAGGGGTTGGTAAGGGCAGGCCCCGAGCGGCCCGCCCGCCATTTCGCGCCGTCGCGGCGCTCGCAATAAGCGGAGATTGCTCCTACCTTTCGGGCATGTCGCTGCCCATCACCGAACTGACCGACCGCATGCGCTCGATCTTCGGGCTGGTGGTCGAGGCCTATCTAGAACGCGGGCAGCCGATCGGGTCCAAGGTTCTGGCCGGGACGGTCAATCTATCGCCGGCATCGATCCGCTCGGTCCTGGCAGAGCTCGAAGAACGGGGTCTGCTGACCCATCCCCATACCAGCGCCGGTCGCGTGCCGACCGAGACGGGCCTTCGGCTGTTCGTCGACGGGATCATGCAGTCGCACCTGCCCGGGCGCGATGAGCGCGCGGCGATCGAGGCGCAGCTGCGCGACCGCCCGATCGCGGAAGCCCTGGCGAATGCGACCGCGGCGCTGTCGGGGCTGTCGGCCTGCGCCGGGGTGGTGGTCGCCCCCAAGCTCGAGCCACGGCTGAAGCAATTGTCGTTCGTCCCGCTCGGTCGGTCGCAGGCGCTGGCGGTCTTGGTCGGGACCGACGGGAGCGTCGAGAACCGGGTGATCGACCTGCCGCCGGGTACGAGCGCGATGGCGCTGGCCGAGGTCGGCAATTTCGTCTCGGCGCGGCTGTCCGGGCTGACGCTCGGCGAGGCCGAGGGCCGGCTGCGGCAGGAAGTGGCCGAGCGCCGCGCGGCGATCGACGCGGCGGCGGCCGAGTTGGTCGCGACCGGGCTGGCCGAATGGCGCGAGGACGGCGCGCGGCGGCCGGTGTTGATCGTGCGCGGACAGGCACGGCTGATCGACGAGGGCACGGCCGCCGACCTCGACCGGGTCCGGCGGCTGCTCGAGGAACTCGAGGACCGGCAGGAGATCGTTCGTCTGCTCGAGAGCGCGCGCGAGGGGCAGGGCTGCCGGATCTTCATCGGCTCCGAAAACCGGATGTTCGCGTTGTCGGGGTCGAGCGTGATCGCCGCGCCCTACCGCGACATGGCCGGCGAAGTGGTCGGAGTCGTGGGCGTGATCGGACCGACGCGGTTGAACTATGCGCGCGTGGTGCCCATGGTGGATTACACGGCACAAGCACTCACGAGATTGATGGGATGATGGACGACAAGCTTCACCAAGAGGCCGAGGAACTGCGCGCGGACACGGCCGCCGACGCCCCCGAACTGCAGGAGCATGACCGGGTCGCCGAGCTCGAGGCGCAGCTCGAGGAGGCCAAGAACAAGGCGCTCTATGCCGCCGCCGAGGTGCAGAACGTGCGCCGCCGGCTGGAGGGCGAGCGCGACAATGCCGCGGCATATGCCTCGACCGGCTTCGCCCGCGACATGCTCGCGGTGCGCGACCACCTCGATCGCGCGCTGGCGCATGTGCCCGTCGGGACCGACGAAAATTTCGTCCAGGGCATCCAGGCGACGCTGCGCGAGCTCGACACGGTGTTCGGCCGCCACGGCATCGTGAAGGTCGAGAGCAAGGGCCAGCCGCTCGATCCGAACAAGCATCAGGCGATGGTCGAAATCCCCACCGCCGACGCCGCGCCGGGCACGATCGTCGAGGAAATGCAGGCGGGCTACATGCTTAAGGACCGGCTGCTTCGTCCCGCGCTGGTGGCGGTGGCCAAGGCGGGCTGAGCGTTCGCTGCGCTGGCGAGCGGTTGCACCCGTTGGGCACGGCCCTACATAGTCCAGTGATGGACGCGCACGGCGAGCAGATCCGGCAGAACAGGGCGGCGGCGACGTCGGCGATGTTGCTGTCGATGCTGTTCTCGCTGTGGCTGGCGATCGGCGGGGTCGGGGCCGGGACCAATCCGGTCACCCCCGAATATCGCGGGTCGAGCGCGCCCAAGGCGGTGGTGCTCCAGGCCGGAAGCGGCAAGCAGGTTCAGCAGCCGCGCCAACCCGAGCCGACGGCCGCGCTGCCGGGTGCGAGCGCACCCCTTCTCACCGAACGACTGACCTATCCGGCGGGCGCGCAGCCGCTCGCCCTTGCCGCGCCGCGCGCGTTTGCCGGCGCCGCCGACTATCAGGCCCGCGCGCCACCAGCGCGCTGATCGAACCCGTATCTTTCGATCAATCGACGCGTCGCGGCCGTGCGCCCGCGCGTCCTGGAGACCTGTCATGTCGACCCGTACCTACCAGCTGACCGCTCTTCGCTATGGCGTGGAACAGAAGATCCATGCCGAGCTGCTGCGCCGGATTCCGGACGCGGTGAAGCTGCTGCGCCTGCGCCGCCTGAGCGGATTGCTGCGCCGCCGGCTGACCCGGCACGCCTGGGCATAGCCGCAAGGAGGCGGCGGTCTGCCGACACGGCGGCCGCCGCCGATCCCAGCGAAGGAAAAACCATCAATGACGATTGAAAACCCGCGCCACCGGCTGGTGGCGGACGGGCACCGGCTCGACCATGTCGAGGCGTTGCTCGAACGATATCCCGACACCAGCGCCGACGAGCGTGACGAGATCGGCATCTTCCTCAAGGAAGCCAGTCCGCTCGAAGTCGGGCTGCTGTCCTCGAATGCCGCGGCCTGGACCAAGGCCGAGCAGTATAAGATCGACCACCCCGAGCGTTTCCGAACGTCCACGAGGACCTGGGCGATGCTGATCGGGATCGGGCTGGCCGCGGCTGCGACCCTGGTCCTGATCTGGGATGTCGCCGCACATTGAGCGGGGCCGGCGGCGGGGCGTTTCCCCGCCGCCGTAAACCGCTAAGGTCGGCCGGTTCACAGGGAGAGCGGCGGATGGACCGGATCACACGCATCGGCAGCCTCGCCCTCCCCGCCGCGGGCTGGCTGGTGCTGCTCGCTTATTATGTAGCGCACCTTGGCTCGCCGCTGATGACCGCCATCGTGCTGGTGGGCGTGGTGCTGGCGGCGGTGCACCATGCCGAGCTGGTCGCGCACCGCGTCGGTGAGCCGTTCGGGACGCTGATCCTGGCGATCGCGGTGACGGTGATCGAGGTCGGGTTGATCGTCAGCCTGATGCTGGCCAATCGCGCCGGCGCCTCGACGCTGGCTCGCGACACAGTGGTCGCGGCGGCGATGATCATCGTCAACCTGCTTCTCGGGCTGTGCCTGGTGGCGGCGGCCAAGCACCAGCGCGAGGCGCGCTTCACCCGCACCGGCGCGACCGCCGCGCTGGCGACGCTGGCGACGCTGATGGTGCTAACGCTGGTGCTGCCCAATTTCACCACCACGATCAGCGGGCCGATCTACAGCCCGGTCCAGCTGGCGTTCGTCGCGAGCTTTTCGCTCATCCTCTATCTGACCTTCGTCTTCGTGCAGACGGTCGGCAACCGCGATTACTTCCTGCCAAAAGGTCCGCTGGCGGCCGTCGCCGACAGTCACGCCGAGCCACCGACCTATCGCGCGGCGTGGATCAGCTTCGCTGTGTTGGTGTCGAGCCTTGGCGCGGTGGTGTTGATGGCCAAGTCGCTGTCGGGACCACTCGAAGAGCTGGTCGCCGCCGCCAATGCCCCGCGGGCGCTGGTGGGCGTGGCGATCGCCGGGATCGTGCTGCTGCCCGAAAGCGTCGCGGCGGTCCGGGCGGCGCGCGCCAACCGGCTGCAGACAAGCCTCAACCTGGCCTTCGGATCGGCGCTGGCGACGATCGGGCTGACCATTCCGGCGGTGACCGCGACGAGCTTCGTGCTCGGGCTGCCGCTGGTGCTCGGGCTCGATGCCAAGGGGATGGTGCTGCTCGCGCTGTCGCTGTTCATCGCCGCGCTGTCGGTGGCGCGGGGGCGGACGACCGTGCTGCATGGCGCGGTGCATTTGGTGATCTTCGCCGCCTATCTGTTGATTACGATCCTGCCATGAGGGAACGGCGGCGCGGCTCGCCGATTGGACGCAAAGTGAATGTCGCGGCGCCCGCTCCCGAACCTGCCACCACTCCAGCGCATGAGGACGGCCTCCCGGTCCCGCTGCGCTATTGGGCGGCGGCGGCGATCTGGCTCGCGCTGGCGATGGCGGTGCTCGACGGGTCGATCGCCAATGTCGCGCTGCCGACCATCGCCGGCGAGATCGGGGCGAGCCCGGCGACCTCGGTGTGGGTCGTCAACGCCTATCAGCTGACCATCACCATGCTGCTGCTGCCGCTCGCCGCGCTGGGCGACGCGATCGGCTACCGCCGCGTCTATCTGCCCGGGCTGGTGCTGTTCGTGCTCGGCTCGCTCGGCTGCGCAATGGCGCACGGGCTGACCGGGCTGATCTGCGCGCGCGTGTTCCAGGGCGTGGGCGCGGCGTGCATCATGAGCATGAACGCGGCGCTGGTGAGGTCGATCTACCCGACCAGCATGCTCGGTCGCGGGATCGGGTACAATGCGATGGTGCTGTCGGTGTCGGCCGCGGCCGGGCCGACGCTGGCGGCCTTCATCCTCGAGGTCGCGCGGTGGCCGTGGCTGTTCCTGATCAACCTGCCGATCGGCATTGCCGCCGTCACGCTGGGGCTCAAGGCACTGCCGCAGGCCGGCGGGCGCGGGCGGAAGGTCGAGTGGCTGTCGGCCGCCTTGAGCGCGCTGATGATGGGCGGGGTGGTGTTCGGGGCCGAGACGCTGGCGCGGACCGGTAGCCCAAGCGGGATCGCGCTGATCGCCGGCGGGATCGTGGCCGGCGTGCTGCTGGTCCGGCGCGAGTGGGGACAGCCGGCACCGTTATTCCCGATCGACTTGCTGCGGAACCGCATCTTCGGAATGTCGATCGCCACCTCGACCGTCAGCTTTGCGGCGCAGATGCTGGCCTATGTGACGCTGCCTTTCCTGTTTCAGATGGTGCTGGGGCGCAGCGCGTTCGAAACGGGGCTGCTGATGACCCCTTGGCCGCTGGCGCTCGGCGTGGTCGCGCCGATTGCCGGCCGGCTCGCCGACAAGGTGCGGGCGGGGCTGCTGGGTGGGATCGGGTTGGCGGTGTTCGCGGTCGGGCTGTTCAGCCTGTCGCGGCTCGGCCCGCATCCCGAGACGTGGGACATCGCCTGGCGGATGGCGCTGTGCGGCGCGGGCTTCGGCCTGTTCCAGAGCCCGAACAACCGCACCATCGTCAGCTCGGCCCCGCGCGAGCGGTCGGGCGCGGCTGGCGGCATGCTGGCGACGGCGCGGCTGCTCGGCCAGACCACCGGCGCTGTAACGGTCGGCGCGGCCTTTCATCTCGCGGGGGTGCGCGCCGGGCCTGGATTGCTGCTGGCGGCGAGCATCGCCGCGCTGGTGGCGGCGGCGCTCAGCCTGCTGCGACTGCGCAACCCGCGGACGCCCCATCGCTTGCCCGAAGCGGCGCTGGATTAACGCCGCTCGCCTAGTCGGCCGGCGGCGAGCGCGAGCAGGCGGCGGGTGATGGCAGCGGTGTCGGCGGGAAGGTCGGCCGGGTCGAACTCGGCCACCGCCTTGATCTCGAGCGACCAGCGCGGGCGGTAACGGACGCCGCGAACGATGAACAAGGTCGCTTCGCCGTGGCGGAAATCAGGGCGGTGTTCGAACTCGCAGATGGGCTCGATGGTCGTGTGCGAAATGAGGCCGATTTCCTCGCCGAGCTCGCGCAACATCGCCGTGGCGGGGTCTTCGTTCGGCTTGAGCCCGCCGCCGGGCAGGCGCCAGCCTTTGGCGTAGCTCAGCGTCACCAGCACCAGCCGCCCGTCGGGGGTGAGCGGAATGCCGTGGACTCCCTTGGTGTGGGGCCGCGCGACGAACCAAAAGCTTCGCCGGAGTATCTGGAAGGCGTTGACGCCGAAGTGGAGGAGGCGAGTGAGCAAGGCGCCGGCTGTGCGCCCCACCAAGGGCCTGTGCAAGCGGCGCTTCGCCCTTGGCCTACAGCAGCTTGCGCGCTGTTCAGTTGCCCCGTCGGCGCGGCGCGGGCATGACCATGTTCATGCACCACCACCATGTCGGGCACCTGATCGAACAATATGGCGTGCTCGGCGTGTTCCTCGCGGCCTTCGTCGAGGGCGAGCTGGGCGTGGTGGTCGGCGGCGCGATGGCGCATCTGGGCAAGTTGAACTCGCTCTACGTGGTCCTCGCGGCGTGGAGCGCGGCGGCGATGTCGGGGCAGTTGTTCTTCTTCCTCGGCCGCTCGCAGCGTGAGGCCAAGTGGGTCCACAAGGTCACCGACAAGAAGGCGTTCGCGCTGGCGATCAAGTGGATCGACCTCCACCCGACGTTGTTCTGTCTCGGCTATCGCTTCATCTACGGGATGCGGGTGGTCGGGCCGGTGGCGATCAGCCTCAGCCACATGCCGGCGCGGACCTTCCTGCTGTTCAACCTCGGCACGGCCTTCGTCTGGGCCTGTGCCGGCACCGGGCTCGGCTGGTATTTCGGGCCGGGGCTGGCGCACCTCGTCCACCACTGGTTCACCTGGAAGCGCTTCGCCGTCGCCAGCCTGGTCGCCGCGGCGCTGTTCATCGCCTTCGTCGCGTGGCGGGCGCGGCGCTCGGCGCAGCGCAAGGCCGACGAACTCGGCGTCGCCGAGATGCTCGACTGAGCGTCTAGCGCGGGTTGACGATGCTGATCCGCGAGACCTGGCGGACCGAGCGCGCCGGGCGGGTGTCGCCGGGGACGAGCAGGCGAAGCGGGCCGGCGGTGGCGTCGAGCGGCTGGCCGTCGCAACTGCTGGCGAGCACCGCCTCGACCTTGCCGAGCGAGCCGTCGAGCTCCCCGAGGCTGAACAGCACGCGATAGCCGTCACGCGCCCGGACCATGACCCCGCTGGCGAGCGCCGCGCCGCGCAACGCCTCGCCCTGAGGCTGGCCGACGCGGGCGAGGAGCGCGGTCAGCGGAATGCCGGTGCAGCGCAGCGCCTTGCCATGGTCGGTGCGGCTGACGGTGACCTGCGGCAGCTTCGCCAGCGCCGCCGCGTCCAGGGTGAGCGGGGTGCGGCCCGGCGCGTCGATCGTCAGCGACGAGGGCGTCGCGGCCGCGGCGGCGGCGAGGAGCAGGGCGATCATCATCGCACCGGCGCCGGACAGGTGACGCTGTTCTTGGCGAGGGTGCAGGCGAGGTAGCGACCGGATTTGGGATCGAGACGACTGATGCCGACCGGCTTGCGGGCGACGCGGAAATGTTCACGCACGACCTCGACGTCGTCCTCTCCGCCGCATTTATAGTCGTGGACCTCACGGACGACGAGGTCGATGCGGGTGGGCGTCGACTTCTCGGGATCGAAGGCGAGGCAGACGATGGGAGTGGTCGGATCGATCGACTTCATCGCCTGCTGGGCAAGCGCGACGGCGCGGGCGGGGGTAGCCGCCGGGGTGGCGCCGGCCAGGGCGAGGAGCATGGCGATCATGCGCCACGGGTCCGGCGGATGTAGTCGTCGACGTTGAGCGCCAGCACGTCCATCGGGACGTTGCCGCCGAGGACCACGGCGTCGTCGAAGTCGCGCAGGTCGTACTTGGGCCCAAGCGCCGCCTTGGCTTTGTCGCGCTGGCGGTCGATTTCCTGGTGGCCGACCTCATAGCCGCAGGCCTGGCCGGGCCAGCTGCAGTAACGGTCGACTTCCGAGGCGACTTCGAGCGGGTTGGAGCCGTTGCGCTCGACGAAGAATTGCACGCCTTGTTCGCGGGTCCAGCGCTTGGCGTGGATGCCGCTGTCGACCACCAGCCGGCAGGCGCGGAAGGCGATCGACTGGAGGTAGCCGAGACGCCCGACCGGGAAATGGTCGTAGACCCCGAGTTCGTCGGCGAGCTGCTCGGCGTAGAGCGCCCAGCCTTCGGAATAGGCGTTGAAGGCGAGCAAGGTGCGGATCATCGGCAGGTGGAAGGTATATTCGCCCTGCCAGACGTGACCGGGGATCGACTCGTGGTGGGCGAGGTCGGGGAGGCTGTACTTGCTGTGCAGCTCGGTGGTGCGGAGGTTGATCCAGAACTTGCCGGGGATCTTGCCGTCGGGCGAGCCGGGGCCGCCATAAGCGGCGGGGGCGCCGGGCTCCTCCTCGGGGGGCAGGCGCTTCACCTCGAGGTTGCCCTTGACCAAGGTGCGGAAGGCGCGGGGAAGTTGGGCGCGGATGATCCGTAGCCGCTCCTGGATGAAGGCCATGATCTCGGCGCGGCCCGGGTCGCCTTCGGCAAACTTGTAGGCGGGGTCCTTGGCGAGCGCCTGCATCCGCTGGCCGACGGTTCCCTGCGTGTAGCCGAGCGAACGGAGGATCGGGTCCATCCGGCCGTGGAGTGTGTCGAGCGTGTGGAGGCCGAGCTGGTGGATCTCCTCGGGGCTGAGGCCGGTGGTGGTGCTCGCGCGCAGTGCGTAGTTGTAATAGGCCTGGCCGTGAGGCCGCGACCAGATACCCGCGACGTCGGTGGCCGAGCGGCGCTGACGCTGCAGTTCCTCGATCTGGCGGGTCAGCGCCGGGGCGGCCTTGCCGACCGCAATGGCGCGGGCGCGGCGTTCCCAGTCGCCGGGGATGCCATGCTCGCGGGTGCGGGTGACGAGGCTGCTGACGAGGCCGCCGCCTTTGGCCGCGTCGTCGCGGCTGCGGGTAAGCTGGGCGAGCGTCTTGTCGATCAGGAAGCCGGGCGGAATCAGTCCGACCGAGGCAGCGTGCTTCATCCGGCCGAGTTCGCCATCGAGCTGCGCCGGATATTCGGCGAGGCGGGCGAGATAGGCTTCGGCGTCGGGCGCGGTCTCGACCAAATGGTCGGTGTCGAGGAATTTGGGGGTGTCGAGATAGGCGCCGACGTTCTGGATCACGACGTAAGGCGTGTTGCGATAACCGCCGACCGCGACGTCGCCATAGGGCAGGGCGTAGCCCTTGAGGCCGGTGCGGTAGGCGCTTTTGATCACCTCGAGCGTGGTGCGGGTCGAGTGGGTGAGCTTGGAAAGGTCGTAACCGTCGAGCTGGGCGAGGTCGCTGCGGATGGTGGCGGCGAAGCGGTCCTGGCCGGCCTGGCTGCGGTCCGACAGGCGGCGGCGCAAGGGGGCGTAGGCGCCCTTGTCGATATTGTTGCTAGTGGCGCTTTCGGGGGTCAGCGCGAGCAAATGGTCGGTGACCGTCTGGATGAGGCGCTTGGCCCCGGCCTCGTCGAGCGGGCGCAAGGTCGCGGCAGCAGCGCTTGTCGGCGCGGTGACGGCAGGCGCGGCCGCGGTGGCGGCGAGCGCGCCGAGGGTCTGGCGGCGGGTGAGGCTGGTGGGGGTCAAACGATACTCCGAGGCTTCGGTCAGGCGGGCGGCAGGCTGCGCTCGATTTCGACGCGCAGGCA
This sequence comes from Sphingomonas ginsengisoli An et al. 2013, assembly GCF_009363895.1. Taxonomy (NCBI): domain Bacteria; kingdom Pseudomonadati; phylum Pseudomonadota; class Alphaproteobacteria; order Sphingomonadales; family Sphingomonadaceae; genus Sphingomonas; species Sphingomonas ginsengisoli (ex An et al. 2013). The sequence goes on from NZ_CP045434.1 coordinate 3,032,367, forward strand.
GTTGCCGTCAACGCCCGTGATGCGGACCTGCTCCCCCGCCTGGGCGGGACCGCCGCGCGCGCTCCACTCGCTGTCGCCGACGCGGACGCGGCCGTGGCTGTGGTCGATTGCCGTCGCCGCGGTGACGACGCGGCCGATCAGTCGGGCGCCGCGGTCGTTGAGCAAGGGGTCTGGACTGTCGACCGCGCGGTTGGCGTAGACCTTGCGGCCGACCATCACGGCGACCGCGGTGTATAGCGCGAACAGGATCAGCGCCGGCGCGAGGCCAAGCCCGAACAGCAGCACGAACAGGCCAGTCGCCATCGCCGCAGCGCCGACGAACAGCAGGAAAACGCCGGGCGCGATCAGCTCGGCGATGAGCAAAAGGAGTCCGCCGATCAGCCACCACCAGCCGGGCGCAATGCCGTCGAGCATCGCGGCCTAGCCCGGCAGCCGCGGCGTCGGCGGGACCGACGGCGCGCCGCGCTCGACGCGCGCCGGCGGCTTCGGCGCGGACGACGGCTTGTCGTCGCCGCCGAACACTTCCTTGGCGAGTTCGCCGATGCCGCCGAGCGTCCCGATCAGCTGGGTCGCCTCGATCGGGAAGAGGATGGTCTTGGCGTTGGGCGAGGTGGCGAAGCCGCTGATCGCCTCGACATACTTCTGGGCGATGAAATAGTTGATCGCCTGGCTGCTGCCGCCCTCGATCGCGTCGCTGACCGCCTTGGTCGCCGCGGCCTCGGCCTGGGCGGCGCGTTCGCGCGCCTCGGCCTCGCGGAAGGCGGCTTCCTTGAGACCCTCGGCCTGAAGGATCTTGGCCTGCTTCTCACCCTCGGCGCGGAGGATTTCGGAGGCGCGCAGGCCCTCGCTTTCGAGGATGTTGGCGCGCTTCTCGCGCTCGGCCTTCATCTGGCGGGTCATCGCGTTGACGATGTCCGACGGCGGCCGGATGTCCTTGAGCTCGACGCGGGTGATCTTTACGCCCCACGCCTCGGTCGCGTGATCGACCACCTGGAGCAGGCGAACGTTGATTTCGTCGCGCTTGGAGAGGGTCTCGTCGAGGTCCATCGAGCCCATCACCGTGCGCAGATTGGTGGTCGATAGCTGCATGATCGCGGTGTAGAGGTCGGAAACCTCGTAGGCGGCCTTGGCGGCGTCGAGGACCTGGAAGAAGACCACCCCGTCGACCGCCACCATGGCATTGTCCTTGGTGATGATCTCCTGCCCCGGGATGTCGAGCACCTGCTCCATCATGTTGATACGGCGGCCGACTCGGTAGAAGAAGGCGGGGAGGAAGTTGAAGCCGGGCTCGGCGACGCGGACGAAGCGGCCGAAATGTTCGATCGTGAAGCGGAAACCCTGGTGCACGATCTTGATGCTCATCATGGCATAGAGCACGACCAGCGCGGCGACCAACAAGGTGACTATCGTGAGCATCGATTCCCCCAATTCTTCGGCCGGCGTTATGGAACCGGAAGCGGCCGCTGGCCAAGGGTCATTCGGCGAAGCGACAGGCGACCTGGCCCGCGCCGGGACGGCCTATCGCCGCGACGGCTATGCGCTGCTGGGTGGGCTTTATCCCAGGCAAGTAACGACCGCGATCTACAACCGGCTGGCGGCCGACCTCGATCTGGCGAGGACGGCGCAACGCTACACGGTCCAAGGTGCGTTGCTGCGCAAGCCGGCGATCGAAGTGTATAGCCATATCTACGCGCCGCTGGCGACGCTGCTGTGGGGGCTGACGCCGGTGGCGGCGACGCTGGCGGGCAAGCGGCTGCTGCCGACCTATGCTTATTTCCGCGCCTACCAGCAGGGCGACGTGTGCCGCGTGCATGGCGACCGGCTGGCGTGCGAGCACAGCATGTCGCTGACCCTGCTGCTCGGCGACGAGAAGCCGTGGGCGCTGACGGTCGAGCGCGAGCGGCGCAAGGGGCCGATCCGCGATGTTACCGAAGATTACGGAAGCGGCGACTTTGCCGAGCTGCCGCTGGGGAGCGGGGACGCGGTGATGTATCAGGGCGTCCACCATCGCCACGGACGGCTGCAGCCCAATCCAAACAGCTGGTCGGCCCACCTCTTCCTCCATTGGGTCGACGCGGACGGGCCGCATGCGGACGAGGCGTTCGACCGGCCGGCGCTCGCCGCCAACGGCATCGCGGGGCAGGGATGAGCTTGGAACTGTTCGGGCGCCGCTCGGCGCTGTTCCTGCCGGCGAGCAATCCGCGGGCAATCGCCAAGGCGCGGGGCGCCGGGGCGGATCTCGTCATCCTCGATCTCGAGGACGCAGTCCGGCCCGACGACAAGGACAGCGCCAGAACCGCGGCGGTAGCGGCGGTCGCGGAAAAGTGGCCGTGCCCGGTCGCGATCCGGGTCAACGGCTTTGCCAGCGATTGGCACGGCGCGGACGTCGAGGCGGTGGCGGGGGCGGCGTGCGACCTGGTCGTGGTGCCGCGGGTCGAGGGCGCGGCGGTGGTGCAGGAGGTGATGACGCTCACCGGCAAGCCGGTCGCGGCGATGGTCGAGACCGCGCTCGGCGTGCAGCGCGCGGTCGAGATTGCCGGCAGCGCGGCCGCGCTGATCGCCGGGACCAACGACCTCGCCAACGACCTACGGCTTCCCGAGGGCGAGCGGCGCGAGGCGTTGCAGACGGCACTGCAGTGGATCGTGCTGGCGGCGCGGGCGGCGGGAAAGCCCTGTTTTGACGGCGTGTTCAACAAGCTCGACGATGCCGACGGCTTGGCGGCAGAGGCGGCGCAGGGGCGGCGCTGGGGGTTTGACGGCAAGACGCTCATCCATCCCGCGCAGATCGCCGCCTGCCATGCCGCCTTCGCGCCGAGCGAGGCTGAGTTCGCGCGGGCCGAGCGGCTGGTTGCGGCGGCGAAGGGCGGGGCGCAACGGTTCGAGGGGGAGATGATCGAGCGGATGCACGTCGAGGCGGCGGAGCGGTTGTTGGGGCGGTAGGGCGTCATCCCGGCGAAGGCCGGGATCTCGGGGGCGTGTGGCGAGGAGGTCGTGCCCTTTCTCGCTGAGATCCCGGCCTTCGCCGGGACGACGAGGCCCCTTGCCGAATCGCGGCTCTCCGGCCAAAGGCGCGCATGGCCGACCTTCTCGTATCTCCCGACATTCCGCTGGGCCTGACGTTCGATGACGTCCTGCTCCAGCCGCTCGCCTCCAGCGTCCTGCCGAGCCAGGCGGACACCGCCACTTTCCTGACCCGCGACATCCGCCTGAACATCCCTGTCCTGTCGAGCGCGATGGATACCGTGACCGAGGCCGACATGGCGATCGTCATGGCGCAGCTCGGCGGGATCGGCGTCCTCCACCGCAACATGGACGTCGAGCTGCAGGCGGCGGCGGTGCGTCAGGTCAAACGGTTCGAAAGCGGGATGGTGGTCAACCCGATCACCATGGCGCCCGAGCAGACGCTGGCCGAGGCGCTCGAGCTGATGCGGCTGCACAAGATCAGTGGGATCCCGGTGGTCGAGCGGTCGGGCAAATTGGCCGGCATCCTCACCAACCGCGACGTCCGCTTCGCCGAGAACCCGCGCCAGCCGGTCGCCGAGCTGATGACCCGCGACAATCTGGCGACCGTGCGTGAGGGCACCAGCCAGGAGGAGGCGCGGCGGCTGCTTCACCAGCGGCGGATCGAGAAATTGCTGGTGGTCGACGACGGCGGCCATTGCGTCGGGCTGATCACCGTCAAGGATATCGAGAAAGCGGTGGCGACGCCCAACGCGACCAAGGACGCCGAGGGGCGGCTGCGGGTCGCGGCGGCAAGTACCGTCGGCGACAAGGGCTATGAGCGCAGCGCCGCGCTGATCGATGCCGGCGTCGACTGCATCGTCATCGACACCGCGCACGGCCACAACATCGACGTCGCGGCGGCGGTCGGGCGGGTGAAGGGCCTGTCGAACAGTGTCCAGGTCATCGCCGGCAACGTCGCGACAGCGGCGGCGACCAAGGCGCTGGTCGATGCCGGCGCCGATGCGGTCAAGGTCGGGATCGGCCCGGGATCGATCTGCACCACCCGGATCGTGGCGGGCGTCGGCGTCCCCCAGCTCACCGCGGTGATGAGCGCGGCGGCGGCGGCGAAAGAGGCTGGCGTGCCGGTGATCGCCGATGGCGGCATCCGCACCAGCGGCGACATGGCCAAGGCGCTGGCGGCGGGGGCCTCGACGGTGATGGTCGGCTCGCTCCTCGCCGGGACCGAGGAGGCGCCGGGCGAAGTGTTCCTTTACCAGGGCCGCGCCTACAAGAGTTATCGCGGGATGGGTAGCGTCGGCGCGATGGCGCGCGGCTCGGCCGACCGCTATTTCCAGCAGGACATCAAGGACCAGATGAAGCTGGTGCCCGAAGGCATCGAGGGGCAGGTCCCGTTCAAGGGCTCGGTCAGCGCGATCGTCCACCAGCTGGTCGGCGGCGTGAAGGCGGCGATGGGCTATACCGGCTCCTCGACCATCCCCGAGCTGCAGGAGCGCGCGCAATTCGTGCGGATCACCAACGCGGGGTTGAGCGAGAGCCATGTACATGACGTGGCGATCACGCGGGAAGCGCCCAATTATCCGGCGCGGTAGAGCGTTCTCGATGCAAACCTGCTCGCTCGTCCTGAGCGCAGCCCGCAGGGCGCAGTCGAGGGGCGTTTCGCGAGGCGCCCCTCGACTTCGCTGCGCTCCGCTCGGGACGAGCGGGACCGTCATTCGGGCGAAAACGTTATGACTCCCGCCGCGCGGGTCCAGGCCGCGATCGAGATCGTCGACCAGGTGATAGCGTCGGCCCGTGACAACGGGCCGCCAGCCGACGCGCTGGTGAGCGCTTACTTCAAGACGCGCCGATATGCCGGTTCGAAGGACCGCCGGGCGGTCCGCGAGCTGGTGTTTCAGGCGATCCGCCATTCTGCCGAGGTTCCGGGGAGCGGCCGTGCGGCCCTGCTGGCGACCAGCGCAGA